>DASUTF010000134.1:0-2208 GCA_036374695.1 Pyrinomonadaceae bacterium | reverse complement strand
TACCAAAGACCCTTTGCCACCGACATAAAGGTTTTGCCACCCTACATAGTCGGGCTGGTAAAGTCCGGGCAGCGAATGCTTTTGCATCCGAGTAAACAACAATTTGAGATCCACGGATTTGCCGAGCGCCAGTGGTGGAATCGACGTGCGCGGCTCCACAAAAGCTTCGCCTGACAGCAGGCCGGGCTTCGCATACCAACCGCCGAACCAGCCCCCCTTGAACTCTTTCTGCAAATTGACATTCGCAAAGACGCTACAGCCTGGCAGTACGAAATCGGGATCGGGCTTCACGCGCGTGACCCGCACGGTCACCACCGATGGCTCGTAAACTGAACCTGAAGCAGGTTTCACATCTGCACCCGGAAACTGTGTGAAGCAAGGCAGCGGCAGCGTCCCGTGCTCTTTGGCCGTTTGGCCGTCGCCGCAATCGGGTTCTTTGCCGTCACGTTTGATTCCTTCGATCAGTTCGTCGACCGCTTTCTTGTAGAGTTTGGCAAGTTGCTCGCGCATTTCCGGCGTGCACATTCCTCCCTGACTCTCGAATGAATCACACGTGTAGCCAACGGCGGCATCGGCAACCTTGCCTTTGCCCAGATCACCAAGCGCCGCCAAATCAGGCAATGTAGGTGGCACGCCCGCTGCAACCAAACCTACTGAGATGGCCGCCCCTGCTAGTTGTTCCAGAGCTTTTTCGCAATCTGATCCAAGGTTCTTACCTAACTCTTCGCAAGGCGCCGCTTCGGCAAATTTCTGCGCGACATAGCTCTTGGCGTCGTCGTAAAGATGCGCCAGACCATCGTAAGCCTTTCCCCAGCCCGTGATCGCTGTTTCTATCCACTCCCACGTACTTTTTTCCTGGGTTGACGGATCGACCGGCGGGCAGTACTCGTGGCCGGGCTGGTATAGCATCAAAGGATGAAGAGCTTTCAGGTAGTAAGGATTCTTTACGACGATGATGCATCCCCATCTGTTCGGATCTGGGAACGTCACCGGCTTATGATTTAGTATCTTCACCTCAAAGATGCTTGCCTTCGCACGCTTCGCTTCGGTCTCAGCCTTTATTTTTTCGGCGGCGGCAATCACCTCGGCGGTGTCGATGGTTCCCTGCCGGCTTCCTCGCGTGAGCGTGACTGCGGTACTCGGCGGACCGATCGGCTGACCGTTGTCGTCCAGCAACACGATGGTCAGGTATAGGCGCGACGAAAGTGCCAACCGGGTTCTACCTGAAGGTGGCGGCGGTACCCAATCTTCGAGATCCAATTTGAAATCACGGTTCACACCTGACGGTGGGACTCCGCCGGGAACCTCCTTCAGGCCGACGAATCCTGGGGGCGCAAGCGGCGGACCGCCCGCCACCGGTTCTTGTCGTGAAGCTACCAACACCGCGCTCTTCGCACCGGGTACCGTCGTGGACCATCGGAAGAACCACAACCATTGCGTTGTACCCTGGCCAAACACCGCGTCCTTCCCAAAGGTCAGCGGAGCGTTGTCGACCGTTTGAATGCCGTTCCATATCTCGAGCCTCGTTCGGAGTCCGAGGCGCGTTGCATTAATCGCGTCGGAAGATGATGTTGCTCCCGTGGATGTCTGTGAAGCCGAAGCCACGGTCGTCGTCGTCAGACGCACTCGATCGATGCCGACTAGAAAGCCGCTCGAATTTGAGTTCTTACCGGTGATCAAGAAACTGAGTTTGTGACTTCCGGCACTGAGATCGAAGCCGCCGATATGAATTGCCCCGCTGGGAACTACATTGGCAGCATATCCATCGAAGGCGGTCGTCGCAGCCTTGCCGTCTACCTGGATCTGCAATTGAGCGTAGTCCGGCGCCCGGGTCATGTGCAGCTCGACGCCGTACTTCGCCGGCGTCGCCACCTCGATGATTAGATCGAGTACCGCGCCCGGCTCTCCGCCGCCCCAGAAAAGTTGCGCGTTTCCGCTCCAGCCTGCGCCAAACCCAGCCATCGCCTGCGATGACACAGTGCCGGCATTTGTGCTGGCCTTTCCCGCTCTCACCAGGTCTTCGCCTTCGTAAACGCCCGGACTCGACAGTCTGCGTTGGGCAGGTGCCGACAGGAAAGCGATTAAGACGAACGGTGTGATGACTGCAAAAGAAAACGTCCTCCGTAAATTATTTCTCGCGTTTCTCATGGATGGTTTTCCTTTGTCACGGACAGACGCCGGCGCTCCTTACAAAGCACAAGCGGGCCA
>DASUTF010000133.1:0-3855 GCA_036374695.1 Pyrinomonadaceae bacterium | reverse complement strand
CGCTTGCGGCAGGATCAAAGCAAACTCATCGCCGCCGAAACGGCATGGTGTGTCCACGCCACGTAACTCTTCCCGGAAACAATCAGCCAGTTTTCGCAACGCATCATCGCCCGCGTCGTGACCGACCGTGTCGTTGAGTTGTTTGAAACGATCCAGATCAAGCATTAGAAGCGAAAGGGGCTGATGCAGGCGCGTAGCCATCTGCAATTCGCGGTCGAGTTGCATCTCGAACGAGCGGCGGTTGTAGCAGCCTGTGAGCGAGTCGGTCAGCGCTTGCTGTTGCATTTGCGCGAACAACTCCGCGTGATTGATTGCGACTGACACCTGGTTGGCGACCGTGCGGAGCAAAAGGATTTCGTTCTCCTGCCAGGTTCGCGACGGATTGTCATCGACGACTTCCAGCGCGCCGATGAATCGCTCCTGAAATACCAGCGGCACGACTGCCAGCGGAAACTCAGCGCGCAGGCCGTCTGAAACCTCTGAGCCATCGCGAACGAAAATTTCCGGCTTTTTGGCGATCGTCGAACAAAGTTCGTCAAGCGCCTTTGTAACCTCGTCCCGTTTCAACTTTGCTTCCTTTTCAGCATCGGCAAAGTACGAGTAGCTCAGCGTCTGGACTGCTGTCTGACCTTCAACGCGCAAAGCGCAACACGCCACATTCAACGCCGCGCCGACTTCGGTGACGGTCTTTTGCAGAATCACGCCGAGTTCCAACGATTCGCGAATCGCCGTGGCAATGCGGTTAACCGCGATTTCGCGGCCGGCTTGTTCCTGCAACAAGTGCGCAAGTTTTGTGGTGACGCTCAACGTCAACTGCAACGACGTCGCTTTCGGCATTGAGGTTCTCACCGCGTTTTCAAAAGCCAGTGCCTGATATGGCTGTTCAGCCTGGACCCGCGCCATCAGGTACTCCAGCGCGGAATAGACAATATCGGGTTCGAACGTCCATACCACTTCGTCCTCGCCTGCATCCTCATCGTTTCGCACAGTCGCGAGCAAAGCTGAGAAGCGAGCATCAGCGATCACGACGAAGTGCTCTTTCACCTGACCAGGACCGGTGTGCGACAACACCACGGGTGCGATGCCATTGCTCACCGAGGGGGCGCCCTCGATGCTCGCAGCCACATCATCGGTGGGTCCAACGAAAAAGAAAGTGCGGCGGCCCGCGCGAGCCAGGTCGCGGACGCGCGCGATTTCTCGCGCGGAACGCTTCGGCGCAAACGGCAGACTTTCGATCACGAGCGCGCTGAGATTGTTCTCGAGCACGACGTCCTCGAAATACCGGTGGAGCTGGGAAATCGTCGAATGCGCACAGCGGACGGGTGTCAACTGCCGAGTGTGCTGTGCCAGGAGGGCGTCAAACAATGAATGCATAGGAAAGGACCACCGGTAGGAAGCTGGATGCTTCGGCGGGAAGCAGGCCAAAACCATTTTGGCATTTTGCGACGCGCCTTGTCTATGGCTATTTTCCGCAGTTTTCAGGCCCTTTCTGGCTGTTTTTGCTGCAAAATCTTCATGTAACCGGTAACTGCGGTCGCCGCCAGCTCGCCGTCGCTTTCAACTTCCACGTTCACAACGAATCGCCTCCGTCCTCCGCGAACGATTCTGGCACGCGCCAGCATGCGCCCGAGCGTCACTGGCCGCAGGTAATGGATAGTGAGATCGGTGGTTGTAACCTGTTCGTTTTCATCGATGGTCGTAAGGATTACGAAAGCTGACGCGGTGTCGATCAGCGAGGCGATGGCGCCGCCGTGAACGACTCCATGATTCTGTTTCACCTCATCGCGAACGTCGAGGCAGACAGTAACCTCACCGCTCTTCAACTCGCACAGCTCAAGGCCGAGGAACCTGGCATAGGCAACCTTATCAAAGGCGTTACGCGCGCGCTCAAGTCGCGAATCTTCCGTGTCGGGTTTGCTCATTCGCGATAGCTCGAGTCGGTGGGTTCGACGATCACCGCGGTGCCGTATGCCAGGACTTCGGTAACGCCGCTGGAGACTTCAGTCGTGTCGTAACGCGCGCCGACGACGGCGTTCGCTCCAATCTCAGACGCGTGCTGAATCATGATCTCGAATGCATCGGCGCGAGTTTGCTCGCAGAGTTTCGTCCACACCGTGATGTTGCCACCCACGATCGTTTGAAGCTGGGCGCCAATCGTGGCAAAGACGTTGCGCGAGCGGACGACAATTCCGCGGACGACGCCAAGATTCTGCACGACGCGAAAGTTGGGCAGCTCAAACGCCGTCGTTACCATCTGGTGCGATACAGAATAGCGGCGCGGACTGATGTCATAAGGCGTGTGCTGTTGGAGGGGATCTATGTTCATGACTTCTTCCTTTTCGTGGCTGATCGTCTCGCCTTCCAGAGATAAGTTTCCAGATCGCAGCGGCCACTCGTGTCGAACTTGACGCCTTCGTGTTCCAGCATGCGCTGTTGCTTATCGGACGGCAGCGCTATGCGCAAAGTCGAGCAGCGGCCCTGCGAATTGATTACTCGATGCCACGGCGTCTTGTCGTCGGAGCCGTGCATCACAAAGCCAACCGTCCGCGGCGTGTAACCTTCGCCGAGCATGTAGGCAATTTGCCCATATGTCATCACGCGCCCGCGCGGGATGCGGCGAACAATTCGGTAAACACGTTCGCGGTAGAGGCGATCCGGTTTCGATTCCTTCATCGGTGCCGCTTTACAACGTTCTCAGCACTACGCGCGCCGGCGCGCCATCACCTGCGCCTCCTGCGATCCGGAGCGGCAGACAAATAACTTCGTAGTCGCCGTCGGGCACGCCGGACAGGTTTAAGCCCTCGACGATTACGACCCCCTTGCGCAGCAGCGTCAGGTGCGTCAGGTGATGGCCGGAGCGGAACTTCTCAATCGAAAGATAGTCGTTGCCGACCAACTTCACGCCGAGATTCACCAGCAACTCGGCGCCCTCGGGCGTTAAGGCGGTGAAGTCTTTGCGAAAGCTTTCATCCCAGAACGCAGAATTGCGCGTGTGAAAAATGATTCGCTCAACTCCAGTCAAATCACAAGTGCTGAGAAAGTCCGGAGTGATTTCCATGAGCGAGTCGGGCACGCGCACCACTCGGGCGGGGCCGATCAAACTCTCCAGAGACAACGAATCAATCCTGGCGGCGCCTTCGATGAAGTGCGCGGGCGCATCAACGTGCGTTCCCGTGTGCGCGCCGAAATGAAGAAACGAAACATTCGCCGAATCGCCCTTAGACATATCTGACCAGGGCTCAATGTTGAGAGCCGGATCGCCTTCGTAGATGGGCATGCCGGCGCGGATCGGAACGGTGATGTCGTAAATTGGCATTGATTTCAGTAGCGCGCATCAATATAACTTCAAACTGTGACAGCGAAAAGCACCGACACTCGGAAGCCCCGCATTGCGGCGTCGAGCTATCTCAACACCGCGCCGCTGATCTGGAGTTTTATACATGGTTCACAACGCGAGCAGGTTGAGTTATTCACCGACACCGCGCCGGCGCGTTGCGCCGAAATGCTCGTGAATGGCGAAGTCGACGCGGCCCTGGTTCCCATCATCGAGTACCAGCGTATTCCCGACATCGCCATCGTTCCCGATGTTTGCGTTGGCTCGCGCACAGCCGTAAGAAGCGTCGTACTCGTTACGCGCAAGAACAATTTGAAGAAGGTCGAGAGCGTCGCGCTGGATGAGTCGTCGCGCACCTCCGCCACGCTCGTGAAGATCATTTTTCGCGAGTTTCTCGGGTTCGAGCCCAGGTGGGAAACGTCCGCTCCTGATTTGAACTCAATGCTAATGCACGCCGATGCCGCACTAATTATCGGCGACCCGGCGATGCAAATTCCTCGCGACAAGTTTCGCGTGTTCGA
>DASUTF010000132.1:0-4089 GCA_036374695.1 Pyrinomonadaceae bacterium | reverse complement strand
TACGGATTTCTCGGCGGCATGCGGCGCGCCCTCGCGATCCCAATCCTTTGGGCCATCGAAAAACTTCAGCGCCTGACCGGCAGCTACGGTGTCGGGATCATCCTCTTCACTATTTTCATTTACTCGCTGTTCATGCCTTTGAAGTGGGTGTCGTCGCGCAAAATGAAGAAGGCGCAGAAATACGCGCCGCGCATGAAGGAGCTGCAAGAGAAGCTCAAGGGGATGAAGCAGACCGATCCGCGTTTGAAAGAGTTGCAGATGGAGCAACTGCGTTTGATGAAAGAAGCGAATCCGCTCGGTGGATGTTTGCCGCTCCTGATTCAGATGCCTTTTCTTTTTGCGCTTTATACGGCCCTGACGATCTCGATCGACTTTCGGCAGGCGTCGTTTTTGTGGATTCCCGATCTTTCCGCGCCTGAGCCTTACCTGCTCGGCTTTATTCGTACGTTGCCGGTCCTCTTCACAGCTTCGATGATCGTCCTGCAGTTGCTGACGCCGGCGCCTTCGGCCGATCCGCTCCAGCGCAAGATGATGGCCATCGGCATGCCGCTGTTCATGCTCTACATTCTGTGGAGCGCGCCTTCAGGACTGCTGCTTTACTGGCTGGTCGGTAATATCGTCGGCTTCTCACAGCAGATGATCATTAATCGCTTAACTAAAGAGCCGGAAGAGCCGCCGCCGGACGAGAAAACGGCGAAGAAGAACAAGCCGAAGAAGTTGAAACCGGCGGAAGCTTAGAAATTGAGTCATTGATTCAATGGATCAATGATCTAATTTGTGTCTGCTTAATCTGTGGTTATTTTCGTTTTGCTTTCCCAACTGCGTAGTGCAACCCCACCACGCCATCCGAATACTTCTTTGTTGAGAGCAGCTTAAGCGGCACGGTGCAATTGCGCGGCGCGATCAGCGGAATGCCTTCGCCGATGAATACCGGTATTACGCTGATAATGAATTCATCGATCTCGCCTTCGTCCAGAAACGAAGCGATGATGCCGCCGCCGCCCATCATCCAGATATCTTGGCCCTTCTGAGCGCGCAAACGCTTTGTGAATTTCTTAATTGGTTCTTTCACGAACTCGAAACCCGGCAGGACTTTCTTTGGGGGGCGACGACGTGAAAAGACATAGTTTCGGATGTTACGGCCATCGTCGGGTATTTCCACTCCTTCTTCCACGAACTTCACAGCCATGTCATAGGTCTTTCGTCCATAAATAACCGTATCGATGGATTTGTAGAACTCGGCCATGCCGTAGTCTTCGCCCTTCGGCCGCGGACGATCCAACCAATCAACCGCGCCGTCTTTGCGCGCAATAAATCCGTCGGCGCTGGTGGCGATGGTAACGATGATTTTGCGTTTTGGCATGCCAGCAGGAGTTTTTACCACAGAGGACGCCGAGGGAGAAGAAATCAGCCGCGAATTAACGCAGATTCACGCCGATTCAACTCCGCTCTCTCGAGCTGCGGCAAACCCGCGTTTATCTGAAGCTTTTCTTCTCTGTGGCTGCGGGATCAGCGTCCGAGGGCTCTCATCTCATTCGTGAGCACGCGTCGTCCCGAAGCGTCGGTATCAACTCGAGTTTCACCGGGACGAGTGAACTTCTCGATTGGAGGTTTCGCAGGATGCACAAAACGTCGCTCGTTCCTCGTCAGCAAGGGTTCCGAGGTCTCGTACGACTCAGCGAAATCGAAAGACGGATTGTGCCGGAAACATTCTGAGGTAGGTTGTTGCGAGAGCAGGATCGCGACGCGCTCGTGTTGAGGGCATGAGCCCATAGTGATCTGGTTCGTGTTCGGATCGACATCAACGATCGCGACGTCTTCCGGCTTATCAAACGTTTTGCCGCCGAGCTCAGGTTTTAGATCGACGGCGGCCTTCATGAAATCCATCCAGATCGGCAGCGCCGCTTCTCCGCCCGTCATTCCCAGCTGTTCGTTGTCGTCAAAGCCAACCCAAACTGCGACGACCAGGTTCGGCGTGTAGCCTACGAACCAGCCATCGCGTGACGTGCCCGTTTTGCCGGCCAGCGCAGTGTTCTTAACCAACGCGCGCGCACGCGCGGCGGTGCCGTGGTCGATGACGCCTTCGAGCATGTTGGTAACGATGAACGCCGTGCTCGGCTGGATGGCTTGGGCGCCCGGCTGAACTTCGCCGGAGGATTTCACAATACGCGGTTGAATGCGGCGTCCGCCGTTCGCGAACACGGCGTAGGCCGCAGCCATTTGCAGCGGCGTAACTTCGGTTGTTCCGAGTGCCAGCGCCGGAAACGGCTCAGGACGTGGCAGGCCAAAGTCGCTTGCGATGTTTGCCGTGCGCGCGAGGCCCGTCCGCATCGCGACATCCACAGTGACAACATTCAGCGAGTTGATGAGCCCGTCGCGCATCGGCACGTCGCGCATCGAAAAGCCGCCGCCGAAATTCGCCGGACGATATTTCGCGGTGCGGTCATAGGTGAACGATCGCGGCGCGTCGGTAAACTTTGCGAGCGGCGAGATGCCGCTTTCCAGCGCCGCCGCATAAACAAATGGTTTGAATACCGAACCCGGCTGTCGCCTGGCGTCGGTCGCGCGATTGAGCTGCGATTCGGCATAGTCTCGCCCGCCGACCATCGCCAAAACCTCGCCCGTGTTGGGATCGAGGGCGACCAGCGCCACCTGTGGAGTTACGCCGCGCGCTTTGTAAGTCTCGTCCTGCCGCGCGAGCTGTTTCCTGATTGCTTGTTCGGCCAGGCTTTGCAGATCGAGATCGATGGTGGTGATCGTGGCATGCGCATCCTGAGCTTGGTTAACGGGCGGGACGCCCGTGCTACTAAGCCGGTTTGCGTAATCGACAAAGTATGGCGCCGACGATTCGCGTGCCGGATCGAAGTTCGCCAGCGACAATGGTTCCTTCGCAGCCGCAGCCGCCTGCGCGAGAGTGATGTGACCGTCGCGCACCATCGTCCCCAGGACCGTGTTGCGTCGCATGCGGGTTTCGTCGGGAGCGCGCACGGGTGAATAACGCGCAGGGCTTTGGATCATTCCCGCCAGCGTCGCGGCTTCCGCTACGCTCAGATCCTTCAAGTCTTTTCCGAAATAGACGCGCGCTGCTTGATCGACACCGCGCACTCCAACGACATTCCTTTGTCCCAGGTAAACTTCGTTGCAGTACAGCGCGAAGATGTCATGCTTGGACAGCCGCCGTTCCAGGCTGAATGACAACATTGCTTCGGCGTACTTCCGGCGAAAGGTGCGTTCCGGAGTCAGGTAAGTGTTCTTGATGAGCTGTTGCGTAATGCTCGAGCCGCCCTGGCCGATGCGTTCTTCACCCGCGTTTCGAATCAGCGCGCGCCCAACGCCGAAGATGTCCAGGCCGTGATGATCAAAGAAACGGCGGTCCTCAATCGAGGTAATCGCGTGCACCAGCACCGGCGGAATGTCCTGGAAAGTCAGTTGCCGGCGCGCGGCGCCTTTCGTGAAAACGTCGTTCGTGAGTGACTCAGGCGCCAGCGTAAAAGAATCGAGCGTCACGCCGTCTGCGGTCAGCTCCTTGATGCGGCCCTCGCGATCGAAAGTCACTCGAATTGCTGACGGAACCGTTTCGCGTCCGCTCGGCTTGATCTCGACCGCGGCGTCTTCAACTTGAAAGCTACCGTTCCAAACTTCGCTCACCGCCTCGCTTTCAACGTACCCCGCGCGACGCAAAGCCACGGCAAGGCCGTCGCGCGTGAGTTTTTGCCCGGGTCGAAGCGTTCTGGGCGCGGCGTAGATTCCGGCGCGGCTGGTGAGATAACCATGCGTCAGGCGTTCATCAACCAGTCGCGCGTACGAGCGGTAAGACCTTATCAGGAGAATCGAGAGCGAAATTGTGGCGATGGCGGAAACGACCGCCGCAATACGAATTGTGCGCCGAAGCATGCGCCGGTTACGAGTGCGTTTGGCGATGGATCTCTGCCGCAGTTGAAGCTGTTCGGTAGCGCAAGTTGGTAACTTGCGAGCGCGCAGATTACCAATTTGCGCCACGCCGGCGTTTTGAAAAGGAGATTTGTGGCTTTGCTTCTGACGCGAGAATTTTCCCGTCAGCAGACGCAAAGCCACCGAGGCAAGCGCTGA
>DASUTF010000131.1:0-6645 GCA_036374695.1 Pyrinomonadaceae bacterium | reverse complement strand
CGCGCTCTCTTTCCGAGCGCAGACAATTCCCGGGCGGGTCAAGTCTGGTGCGCGACAGTGGGCAACGGGCTCCTGCGCGTCTCGCTGGACGATCAGTTCGGCGCCGTCGTTTCGCGTTTCGACATCGAGCAAGGACTGGCGTCGCAACGTGTGTTCGGGGTGGTCAGTACCCGCGGCGAAAATGGCAGCGAACAGGTGATCGCGGCGACGAACCGCGGCGTAGTGCGCTATCAACCGAGCCGCGGCACGCCGACCGTTCTGCCGTCACGGGTCATTAGCCAGAGGATCCATCAGCAGCACGAACTCGCGGCCGGGTTGCATCTCGATTATCCGCAGAACAGTCTGCTGCTAGATGTCACGGCGATCAGCAGCCGCACTTTTCCCGAGCAGTTTCAGTACGCGTTCGCTTTGTACGACAACACGGGAAAGATTATCCGGCAGAAGCTTTCGCACGATTCACAATTTCCGATGGAGCAGCTCAGCGCGGGCAAATACAAAGTAATCGCGCGCGCTTTTACAAAAGATCTGACGCCGGCCGTTCCTCTGTCGTTTGAATTTACCGTCGCCCGCGCGCCCTTTCCCTGGACCTCGACGGCGCTTGGGGTTCTCCTGCTGTTGGCCCTGATTGCGCTGGTGTGGGGTTACGCGCAGAACCGGCGCATTCACCGGACGAGTGCGGAACTCGCGGGCGCCAATCGAGAGTTGGCCGACGCGCGCCTGCGACTCGCGAACGAAACGGAAGCTGAGCGGCGGCGCATCGCGCGCGACCTGCACGACCAGACGCTGGCGGATTTGCGGCATCTCGCGTTGCTCGTCGACCAGATACCGTCCAACGCAGCGACGCCGCGCCCGAATCGTGCGCCCTCAGCTCCAAATGCTTTGCGCGCGGAGATCGAATCGATTTCACACGAGGTCCGGCGCATTTGCGAAGACCTTAGTCCATCGGCGCTCGAAAATGTCGGGCTGTCGGCGGCGTTGCAGTTCGCGCTTGCGCATGCAGTTGAGCAAGCAGCGCCGGAAAGTAAGTTTGAATACGATTTTGTCTGTGACGACGCGATTGAGGAAAAACTTCAGTTGTCGCAGAGCACGCAGATTCAGATCTATCGAATCGCGCAGGAAGCTTTGAGCAACATCTGTCGTCACGCCAATGCAAAGCGAGTGAAGATGAGCGCGGGCATCGCGGCCGGAAATCAGTTCGAGTTGCAGATTGAAGATGACGGGCGCGGCTATGATGAAGCGGACGCGCGCAAAAATTCCGGCCGGGGCGTCGCCAACATTCGCACGCGCGCCAGCATGATTGACGCCGATGTATCCTGGGCCAAGCGCAACGGCGGCGGGACGGTGTTCTCGCTGCGCAAGAATGACGGTAAGGGAATGGCATGAAGTCAGTACCGTCCGCGTCAGCGGATGGATCAATTGCTCAACGTAAGCTGAATCATGATCCCAGCTGCTTACGCAGCTGGTACTGACTCCGTAGCATGATTAACGATCTAATCAATCTGGAACGCGAAGTGGCCTTAGCGATGCACGCCAACCGGCCTGTCGTCGCCCTCGAATCCACCGTCATCGCCCACGGTTTGCCGCGGCCGCAGAACCTGAAAACGGCGCTGCGCCTGGAAGAGATTGTGCGGGCGGAAGATTCGACTCCGGCAACGATCGGCGTAATTGACGGAAAGCTGTGCGTCGGATTAGACGCTGCGCAACGCGAACTGATCGCCAACGAAAGTGACATTAAGAAAGTCAGCACGCGCGATCTGCCCATCGCCGTGGCGCACCGTTGGCACGGAGCGACAACCGTGGCCTCAACGATGTGGATTGCACATCGTGCCGGCATTCGCGTGTTTGCAACCGGCGGAATCGGCGGGGTTCATCGCGGATCGTTGCCGGACGTGTCCGCGGATCTGCCGGAGCTTGCGCGCACGGCGATGATCGTCGTCTGCTCGGGCGCGAAGATTGTTTTGGATTTGCCGGCAACGCGCGAATGGCTGGAAACGAACAGCGTTACGGTCGCCGGTTATGAGTGCGATGAAATGCCCGCCTTCTATTCGCGTCGCAGCAGCTTGCCGGTTGATGTCCGCTGCGATTCGCCAGCGGAAGTCGTCGAAATTTTCAAAGCGCAGCGTGAACTGGGGAGGGAATCAGCGCTGCTCGTGACGGTGCCGGTCCCCGCGGAAGCCGAAGTAGACTCTGATCTTTTGCAGCGCGTGCTCGCCCATTCGTTAGTTGAAGCCGAACGTCAGCGGATTGGCGGCCGCGATCTCACACCGTTCCTGCTCGCGCGCATGGCTGAGCAAAGCGCGGGCGCGACCTTGCGCGCGAACATCGCTTTGCTGGAAAACAACGCGCGTGTTGCGGCGCAAATCGCGCGCGCCCTTTAGTTCGGTACGCACGCGTCACGCGTGCAGGCACGCCAGAGGCGTGCGTACCTTCGAGGCGTGCGTACCTCTCTCCAAAATTTCCGATCCGATTTTTTGGATGACCGCCACAAAAATTTTTCTCGCGACATGACAACCAACGTCAGAACGATTTCATCTCACGCGCAACTCCTCGAAGTGCTCGCCAGCTTGCGAGCAGGCAATCGGCAGACTCAAGTTTGCCGATGACGGTGGTCTTAAGTCGAGCATCTCTCCAGGCTCGTAAATGAATTTTCAAAAGTTCGCTCGTTTAGAGCTGGGACGTGTCCCCGCCCTGGCGGATCAGTCCGCCTTCTAAACGAACTCTCGAAGGAGGCAACATGAGCCGCAGATGGCTTCTCTTCCTGTTTTGCCTTTCGCTTTTGAGTTTGGTCGCCCCGTTGTCGCGCGCCAACTTAAGCGTGCGGATCGATGATGCGGCGATTACAGTAAGGTTTGATGAGCAGGGAACGCGTGTTGTCCTGCCCGTCGAAAACGCGTTGCCACAAACACTCGACGCGCGTGTAAAGCTGGAACTGCTGGAAACCGACGGCGCCATCCGTGCCCCAGTCGCGCACGACTACCAGCTAAAATCGGGAAGGAATGAACTAACAATTCCGTTGGCGCTGTGGCTGTCAGGCAAAGCAGCGACCGACACCAGCGAACTGCTTTGGTACCGATTGCGTTATGAAATCACGCCAAGACTGTCGTCACAGTTCGACACAGTAAGTAACGTCATCTCGCTTTCCGAAATCACGCCTGACATTTTTAAGCTTAACGTCGCCACTTCGCGAAAAGCGCGCGAAGGCTCAGCCTATCGTTTGCGCGTCAGGACTGCCCACCCACTCAATTCCAGACCTGTAGCCGCCGTAGCCATCAGCGCCGAGCTGAAATTCGATGGCTATGACCGCGATGACATCGTGCTGAAGCAGTCGGCGCGCTCCGATAGCGCCGGTTTCGCCACGCTCGATTTTCAGATTCCGCGTGACGTTGAGGACGACGAAGGCGATCTCACCGTCACGGGGCAGCGCGGAATTCTGAACGTAAGCGCTGAGTCTGATGTTGAAATCAATCGCGATACGCAGATCATGGTCACCAGCGACAAGCCGCTGTACCAACCCGGGCAGATGCTTCACCTGCGCGTGCTGATGTTCGATTCATCGCGGCGGGCGCTGGCGGACCAAAAAGTATCTCTGAAGGTCTTAGATCCTGAATCCTCAACCACATTTCGCGCGCAGCTAACCTCTTCACGCTTTGGGGTGGCAAGCGCCGATTGGCAGATTCCGGAAAACGCCCGACTAGGCGACTACCGCGTCGAAGTCGAGCTCGACAGCGACAAATACGAAGACGCGTACGGCGGCATGACCGTGAAGATCAGTCGTTACGATCTGCCGAACTTTACGGTCAATGTGACCCCCAATCGTCCGTTCTATCTTTCCGGTCAGAACGCCGACGTTGAGGTGCGCGCGGACTATCTATTTGGCCAACCGGTGAAGCGTGGCCATGTCCGCGTCGTCCGTGAAACTGAGCGGCACTGGAACTATCGTGAGCAGAAATATGAAACGGAAGAAGGCGATAAGTATGAAGGCGACACGGACAGCGAGGGAAAATTCGTTGCCCGAATCAATCTTTCGGAAGAGCATAAGAAGCTGAAGGAAGAAGACTACTCGCGGTATACAGACCTCACTTTCGCCGCGTACTTCACCGATCCAACGACAAACCGCACTGAGCAGCGGCGTTTCGATTTGCGGCTCACAAAAGACGCGATTCACATCTACCCGATAATTTCAGGATCGCGCCAGGCCCCTGATCTTCCGCTGGATTTTTACGTCTCGGCGTCTTACGCGGATGGCACGCCCGCATCGTGCGAAGTCGCAATTAGCCGCGTGTGGAATGAAGACGAGCGGCGGCCGGCAGTTGCGCTCCGCACCGTTAGGACAAACCGTTACGGCCTGGCGAAGATGAGCGCGCTGATGCTGCCAAAGGGCGACGACGATGAAAGCGAAGCGCAGTTGCAATTTCGCGCGCGTGACGATCGAAACGCAACCGGCGTCCAGGTTGAGTCGCTGAGTCTCAGCGCGCGCACCAGGATTCACATCACGACCAACAAACCGCTGTTTCGCGACGGTGAGCCGATCCGCGCCCAAATCGTCTCCAACAAGGCTGATTTGATGCTGGCGTTGGACGCCATCACCGACGAAAAGGTCGTGCAGTCTAAGTTGGTTACGCTGACGAATGGGCGTGCTTCCATAGAGATTCCGTTCCGTCGTGAGTTTACCGGTGCGGTCACGCTCGCCGCGTACGCCCCATCGGAAACAGAAGACCAGGATGAATTCGTCTACCACACCCGCACGGTTCTTTATCCGCACGATCGAGACTTGAAGTTGAACCTTACCCTGGACCAGGACAGTTACCGGCCGGGACAGAACGCAATTGCGAGATTTCTGACGCGTTCCGCCACCGGTGCGTCGGCCGAAAGCTCGCTGGGCGTGGTGATTTTCGACAAGGCTGTCGAAGAACGCGCGCGCACCGATCGAGAGTTCGGTGGCGACAATTTCTATGGCCCATATCGTTACCTCAGCAACGATCTTGGAAGTATTGCCGGCTTAAGCCGAAAGGATCTTGATCGGCTGGACTTGTCAAAACCTTTGCCTGAGGGAATTGATCTGGTGGCTGAGGTGATGCTTACGAATTACGTTTTCGAGCCGCGCTTTTTTCAGGGCGACCGTTACGAATCCGACGCAGCGGCGATCTTCAGAGATTTCTTCGAATACCAGATCGATCCACTGAAAGGCCGTCTCGACGCGGAATACAAAGAGAACTGGAGCTATCCGACAAATGAAGAAGCGCTGCGGCGGGTTGCGTTGATTGCGGGCCTTCCGTTCGATGGTTTGCGCGACCCGTGGGAGATGCCATATCGCGCAGACTTTTTCGCGCAACATGCGTCGGATGTTTTGCAGATGAAAAGCGCAGGTCCCGACAAGCAGTTCGAGACGGACGACGATTTCACGGTGCTGCGCCTTGAGCGGCCTTACTTTCATTTCGCCGGCGAAGCGATAAACCGCGCCGTCGCTCGTTATCACCGGCGCACCGGCAAATTCATTCGCGACGCGGCGACGCTAAAGACCGAACTACGGCAGGAAGCCATTGATTTTGATTCGCTGCGCGACCCCTGGGGCGAACCGTACCGGCTCGACTTTGGCGTTAGTCAGACAAGGTTTCAGGTCTTCGTCACCAGCAGCGGGCGCGACAGGCGATTCGCCACGAAAAGCAATGATGACGTTCCGCTCTGGACTTCATCGATCGATTACTCGATTGACCTGCAGGCAAAGATCGACGCCGCGCTGGTGACGCACGTCAACAAGTCATCGCAGCTCCCGCAGAACGATTCGGATTTCAGATTGGCGCTTCAGCAGTCTGGGATTGCCCGCGATGATTTGCTCGATCCATGGGGGCATCCTTATTACGTGACGTTCAAACAAGTGTCTGTCTATGGCGACAACGTGAGGGTTTACAGCTACGCGAATTATGGCGAGAAGCCGCAGCAGAAGGTAGATGTGACGCCCGTTACCCGGTATCTGAGCCAAATCCATTTTCGAAGCGCTGGTGAAGACGGGAAGGAAGGAACGGCGGATGACTTTAACGTCGCGACGTTCTCCCGATTGAACGCCGAACAAGCCGGCAGCGAGAGTGCGCCTCAGCCGCAACAGCGGGAGGTGATTTTGCCGGGATCGACCGGAGCCATCACCGGAACCGTAACAGATCCGCAGGGTGCGGTCATACCCGGGGCAAAAGTCACTGCGAAGAATCTCCGCAATTCCATCGAGCGCACCGCCGAGACGAATGAAAATGGTTTGTACCTCATCAAGAACCTGTCCGCAGGGACCTATGAAGTAATATTCGACGCGCCGGCTTTCAACCGCGCCGTTGTCACTAACGTCGTTGTCCGGTCGTCGAATATCACGCAACTGAATGTGACGTTGGAGGTGGGAACTGTTTCGCAAACTGTTACCGTCACCGGCGAGTCCGCGGTGGTAGATGTGAGTAACTCGACCACTTCGATGATGATAAGCGGGCAAAGGAACATGTCGGCGCTGGCGCTGTTGGCGCCGGGAGTCTCACAACAACTTTCCACCCCGCGCCTGCGCGAATACTTTCCCGAAACGCTCGTGTGGCAGCCGTCGCTCAAGACCGACAAGCGTGGCCGCGCACAGTTGCAATTCAAACTCGCCGACAACATCACCACCTGGAA
>DASUTF010000130.1:0-3318 GCA_036374695.1 Pyrinomonadaceae bacterium | reverse complement strand
ATCTCTGTAGTCGTCGTTCTTCATTGCGATAACGCAAGATGCCATCTTGCGCCCCATCGCAAGTTATCAACTTGCGTCACTATAGTCCCATGATGTTGTAGCCACAATCGACGTAAATTGTTTCGCCGGTGATGCCCGAGGAGAGGGGACTGCACAGGAAAAGCGCAGTGTTGCCGACTTCGCGAACTTCCACATTGCGCTTCAACGGCGCACGCTCCGCGTGATGCTTCAACATTGTGCTGAGACCGGCGACGCCGCGCGCCGACAGTGTTTGAATCGGGCCAGCGCTGACGGCGTTCACGCGAATGTTCTTCGGGCCGAGATCGCTGGCGAGATAACGCACGCTTGCTTCCAATGCGGCCTTTGCCACGCCCATCACGTTGTAGCCCTGATAAACCTTTTCCGCGCCGTGAAAGCTCATTGTGACGATGCTGCCACCGTCGGTCATCAAGGGCGCCGCCGCCCGAGCGAGCTGGGTCAAAGAGTAAGCACTAATCTCCATCGCCGTCAGAAAGCCGTCGCGATCTACCTTCATGAATTCGCCTTCCAGCGCTTCGCGCGGCGCGAAGGCGATGCTGTGGATGACAAAGTCGAGCCGGCCGAATTCCTCGCCGAGACGTTGAAATGTCGCATTCACTTCTTCCTGCTTAGTTACATCGCACGAAAACAGCGGCGCGTCAGGCATCTCGGCTTTGGTCAGACCCTCGACGTTGTCTTTAAGCCGTTCACCCTGGTAGGCAAACGCGAGCTTCGCACCGGCTTCGTGCAACGCCTGCGCTGTCGCCCATGCGATCGAGCGCTTGTTGGCGACGCCGAAAATAATTCCGTTCTTGTTTTCGAGCATGATGGATTCTACGGGTCTTCCCGTTCTTTCATTTGAGCTTTGAGTTCGCTCGTCCGCGCCCTGGTCACATCCGCGAGGCACATCGCCGCGATCATTGGCCGTATGGTTCCGCCTTTGTAAGCGTCCGCCACAAACTCGCAGTTGGCATCGCGAAATTTGATCCAGGCGAGCTGCGCGGTTTTGAGTTGCGCGGTCTCTTCCGGACTGAGCTTGGAAGCGAACTCGCGGTAGGCGGCATTAAGCTGGGCGTCGGCGGCTTTGTACTCGTTGCCCCAGCAAATGTTCATATCGGTCTGAGTCTGGGCCTCGGCACAGGGATCTTTCTTTTGATCCTGGGCCAGGGCGGCGCCAACTAACATCAAACCGAGCGCGCAAACAGTCCACAGTTTCATTCAGTTATCGCCTCCGATTACTGCCTTCTCAGCAGTTTAGCTCGATGAGCCTGCAAAGCAGGCGGATGAGTTTAGCCCAGCGCGATGCCGCGAAGCGAGCGACTCGGAACGGAAGTGTTCTGGTTCGCGCTTTTCTCAGTGTCTCAGTGTGATCTCTGTGACTCTGCGGTGAAGAGATCCAGGCAAAAACTCACCATAGAGAACAGACCATTCAAAAAGACACAAAGCGAGAACTTGAGGACTTATCCCTGAGAATAAGTCAATGCTTAAAGTGCCGAATCCCAGTCAAAACCATCGCCACATTGTGTTCGTTCGCCGCGGCGATTACCTCTTCGTCACGCACGGAGCCGCCAGGCTGGATCACAGCGGTGATGCCGTGCTTTGCGGCTTCGTCGATACCGTCACGAAACGGAAAGAAAGCGTCCGAGGCCAGCACCGATCCCGCCACAGGCAGTTGGGCCCGCATCGCCCCGATTTTTACAGAGTCAACGCGAGACATCTGGCCGGCGCCAACGCCGACGGTTTGCTTGTCGCGCGCGTAAACTATGGCGTTCGATTTGGTGTGCTTGCAGACGGTCCACGCGAAGAGTAGATCGTCGATCTCTTTGTCGGATGGCACGCGATTGCTGACAATTTTCAACCCTTCACGCGTCAATCGATGCGTGTCGCTTGTTTGCACCAGCATGCCGCCCGAGATCTGTTTGTACTCGAAACCGTCAGGGGTTTTGGCCGCGCCGGCACGCAGCACGCGCAGATTCTTCTTCGCGGTCAGCACCTCCAGCGCTGCCTCGTCGAAATCCGGGGCAATGACCACTTCCACGAAGATCCCGCCGACCGCCTCGGCGGCAGCTGAGTCAACAGTGCGATTGAAAGCGACAATTCCACCAAATGCGGAAACCGGATCGCAGGCGAGTGCGCGCCGATAAGCTTCTTCAGCAGTTGCGCCGGTTGCGGCGCCTGCGGGATTCGTGTGCTTGATAATTGCGCACGCCGTATCATCAAAATCACACACGAGCTGCCACGCCGCGTCTGCGTCGACGTAGTTGTTGAAGGACATCTCCTTTCCACCGAGTTGTTCCGCCGAAGCTACGCCGTCTTGTTCCACCGAACCACCGCGGGCCCCCAGGTCGTACAACGCGGCGGCCTGATGCGGATTTTCGCCATACCGCAAATCAGAAATCTTGTTGAGCGAAAGCTGTTGATGTTCCGCGAATTGTTCATCCTCGGCTGCTTCGAACTGATCCCCGTGCAGCGACTTCATCGTGCTCGAGAACAAGTTCATGTACGTCGACATCTTGTCGAGGATTTCCGGAACTGGCGGAAACATCTGCGAGCTTTTCGCCCCTTCGAGATTCGCGCTGAGATACGGAAAAATCGCCGAATCGTAGAAGGCCGTGCGCATGAACGCGAGCCGAGCCAGGGCCTCGCGTGTCGCAAGCGTTAGTGCCCCTTCGTCCAGAATCATTTCTGTCCGGATTTGGCGATACAGCTCGGGTGAAGTGACCACGGCGACGTCGCGATAGTTCTTCGCCGCCGAACGAATCAAGGCCGGCCCGCCGATGTCGATCTGCTCGATGGCCTCGGCGAGTGTAATGTCCTCGCGGGCGACGGTCTGTTCGAAGGGATAGAGATTAATTACGACCATGTCGACGGGCGCGATCCCGTGCTGCTCCATGGCGGCCATGTGCTCGGGATTGTCGCGGACGCCGAGAAGTGCCCCGTGTATTTTCGGATGCAGCGTCTTGACTCGACCGTCCATCATCTCGGGAAAGCCGGTGATGTCCGCCACGTCGAGCACGTCGATACCTGCTTCACGCAAGGCTTTTGCGGTGCCGCCGGTGCTGATGATCTCCACGCCAAAGCTTCTCAGCTCCTGCGCGAAATCCACAATGCCAATCTTATCGGAAACACTAATCAGCGCACGACGAATCTTGCGCAGGCCTGCGTCTGTTTTGTCAGTCATCTGGGTTTTTCGAGAAGCAATATCTTCACTTAAGGGCGGGAACATCGCAAGTCAGCTACGCGGCTGGCAGGGTGCTAATTCCAGAATCTTTGTGAAACTCTGTGGAGCTTCGTGTCTCT
>DASUTF010000129.1:0-10657 GCA_036374695.1 Pyrinomonadaceae bacterium | reverse complement strand
AACGGCAAAGCAACTGACGTTTCACTCAGCCGACGATACGGTGCTCGGCTGGACCCCTGATGGACGCGGCGTCCTGTTCAGCAGCAGCCGTGGTGAAGATTTCATGGCGCAGCTTTACATCGTCAGTGTTGACGGCGGGCTGCCGCGCAGAGCAGGAACCGACATGGGTAATGCGGCGAGTTTCTCTTCGAACGGCCAGCGTATCGCATACACGCCGAAGGGCCAGGCCTACTGGCGCAAGTTCTATCGGGGTTCATATCAGACCGACGTTTGGGTGGCTGACATCGCCGCGAAGAAGTTCACGCAGGTGACCGACTTCGAAGGCATGGACTCGTGGCCAATGTTTAGCGGCAGCGACATCTATTTCGTGAGCGACCGCGACGGCAACGGCCAAACGAACATCTGGCGGGTCGCGGACAGTGGCGGCAAAGCTGAAAAAGTAACGAGCTTCCGCAACGGCGACGTGCGCTTTCCGTCGATCAGTGCGGACGGCCGCACGATCGTTTTCGAGCATGACTTTGGGATTTGGAAACTCGACGTCGCCAGCAAGCGCGCGACGCCGATCAAACTCGACATCGATGCCGAGACCCAGGAGAACGACGTCGAGATGCGCGCGTTCGCTTCAGAAGCGGATGACTACGATCTCGCCCCGAATTCGCGCCGGCTGGTCGTTTCCGTGCACGGCGAACTTTTCACCGTGCCGGTTGAAGAAGGCGACATTCGCCAGTTAACCGACGGTCCGGCACGCGATCGTTTCGTGGATTACTCGCCCGACGGCAAGTCAGTGGCCTTCGTTTCGGATCGCAGCGGCCGGGAAGAGTTGTACGTGGCGCCCATCGATGGCGCCGCCGAAGCAGTGAAGCTCACGGACATCGACGCGCTGAAGGCCGGCTATAACTGGTCGCCCGATTCGAAAGAAATTGCGTTCACGTCGTCCGACAGCAAGTTGCGCAAAGTGAACGTCGCGACGAAACAGGTTGTCGAAATTGACTCTTCGCGCTTCGGCAACATCTCGACGCCTGAGTGGTCACCGGACGGCAAGTGGCTCGCGTATTCGAAATCCGACGCCAGTCGCACCTCCGATATTTACGTGATCGCCGCTTCGGGCGCGGAGAAAGAAGCGCACAAGGTGACGTTCGATTCATATGACGAGCGCACGCCGCATTTCAGTCCCGACGGCCGGAAACTTTTCTTCATTCGTTCCGACGCGATCGGCGGTGCTCAGGGATTCACGAACCCGTCGGTGCAGATTTATTCCGTGGGTTTGGAAAAACTCGATCGCGATCCTGACGATCCGGAAGAGCGCGCCGAAGCCGAAAGCGCCCAACCCGGCGCCGGTGAAGGCGGCGAAGGCCCCGGTCAAGGCACTGGGCCGCAGCGTCGTCCCATGGGTCCGCGTCCGCCGCATGAAACAAAGATGGATTGGGCCGGCATGAAGCGGCGCACGCGGCAAATCACGCGTATGCCCTTCCCGATTTCGCAGTTCACGGTTGCGCCTGACAGCCGCACCCTGATCTTTGTGACCTCTGAACCGTCAGCGACCGCGTCGCTGCCCGTCGTCTATTCAATTCAGGACGACGGCCGGCGTTTGACGCGCGTCGCTTCCGGCGCCCCGCCGCAGGGCGGTGACGGACCGCCGGGAGGCGGGGGTGGCTTTGGCGGCGGCATTTCGAATTTGAACGTGTCGCGCGATGGCCGCACGCTCTTCTTCAGCGAACGTAACGGAATCTATTCAGTGCCGCTGGCTGCGGGCGCCGCGTCGGCCGCAACTGCCGGCCGGGGACCAGCGACGGGCGGCGGCGATGCCGCTCGACGCCGCATCAACTTTAACGTGCGCGTGAAGATCAATCGTCCTGACGAATGGGCTGAGATGTTTGGCGACGCGTGGCGCACCATGAAGTACCGCTTCTACGACACGGCCATGCACGGCACGGATTGGAACGCGATGAAGGCGAAGTACGAACCCCTCGTGCAATACGTCGGCGATCGGCAGGAACTTCTGAACATCATCAACGAGATGATCGGCGAGTTGAACGCCTCGCACACCGGCGCCGGTGCGCCACCTCGTGGTCCGGGAGGCGGCGGAGTTTCAACCGGCAACCTCGGGATAGAACTCGAGCCCGACGCATCGGCCGGCCGTTATCGCGTCAACTACATTTACGAAAACGGCCCGGCCGACAAGGATTGGGTGAAAGTGAAAGTCGGCGATTACCTGATCGCGATCGGCGGCAAGCCGGTCAAAGCCGGAGACAATTACTGGGAATTGCTGAACAACCGTTTAAATCGCAAGGTCGAAGTCACGTTCAACAGCAAGGGTTCAGAAGAAGGCGCCTGGAAGACGCGCATCGAAACGATCTCGACGCAGGGGTTCAGCGCACTCCGTTACGATCGTTGGGTGCGAGAGCGGCGGCAGAAAGTTGATGAGCTGTCTAACGGCCGTATTGGTTACGTTCACATCCAGGCAATGAACCAGCCGTCTTTGCGGAAGTTCGAAAAAGAGATTCGCGAATTCCGCAACAAGGAAGCGCTGATCATCGACCAGCGTTGGAACGGCGGCGGTAACATCGAACAGGAACTGCTCGCTATCCTGGTCCAGCGACAGTATCAGGTGTGGCAACCGCGCGGCGTCGAAGCTGCGGGCCGTCCCTTCGCCGGATACTTCGGGCCGAAGGTCGTCTTGCAAAACTGGCGTTCGGCTTCTAATGCCGAGATGTTTCCGGCAGGTTTCCGCGCATTGGGCTTAGGCAAAGTGATCGGCACGCCCACCATGGGCGCGGTGATCGGCACGGGCAGCTACAGCCTCATTGACGGTTCGACCGTGCGGACGCCCGGCGTCGGTGTCTACCTGGCGGATGCGAAACGCACGAACATGGAAAACTATGGCGTGCAGCCCGACATCCTGGTCGACAACCCACCGGCGGACAATCTCGCGGGGCGCGATCGGCAATTGGAGGTTGCGGTTGAGGAGCTTCTGAAGCAACTCGGCGGCGCCCGGCGGAATGTCGCGACCCAGGAACAGCAGTAAGACTCCGATCGCGACAAAGGTTTAGAGGCGGGACTCTTCCCGCCTCTATTTTTTTGCCATTGAGCTGTGCACGAAAGGAGGAAGAGCGGGGGCAGTGGGCGCGTAAAATCTTTTTCTAAACTGATCCACCGCTACGCGGTTGGGTGAGCACCCATCTCAACATTATTCGTCGCTCAGGACCTTGAACTGAGAATCACCCGGCGTAAATTCCTCGCGGTTAATCTCGTACTGCACGACGTCCAGATCGTAGTAACGCGCCTGCTTCTCGAAGCGCAGGCCAAGTTTGTCCATCACGTGAATCGACCCCGCGTTCTGCGGTTTGGTAATCGCGACGATTCGATCAAAGCCACGCTCGTGGAATCCGAACCACAGCGCGGCGCGGGCCAGTTCAGTCGCGTAGCCCTTTCCCCAATGCGCTTTCGCGAGGTGGTAAACGACTTCCGGCGTGCCGAAGAGCGAACGCAACCCCCCAAAGCCGATAAACTCACCGGAGCTTTTGTCCACCACGGCCCAACGTCCGAAGCCGTGCGTGTCCCAATGTTTGATGATGCTTTCGAGCGCGCGCGCGGCTTCTTCTCGATCGGTAGGTTTGCCGTCACCCACGTACTTGACTACGTCAGGATCGCTCAGCAATGACGCGAGATGATCCAGATCGTCTGCCCTGATCATGCGCAGCCGCAATCGGTCGGTTTCGATTGATGGCATGTAGCTGCTTACAGCATGTTCTCGGCGGGACGACGAGGATGCTTGTGAACCCTCCTATGCTCGGTACGCACGCCTCTGGCGTGCCCACTTTTTTGACAAGGCACGACGGAGGCGTGCGTACCCAACGTTCGTTCGGACAATACTGGTTTTGCGGATTGCGAGTCAAACGCGGGTACGCGTTTGGTAGTGGCTCAGTTGAAAGAGTGGCACGGGCGTCCCGCCCCTGAAATCACGCGCAAGATGCGCGTGCTACCTCAAACTGACCCACTACCCACGCGTTTACTGCGGTGGACGGCGCGGTGTCGGTTGCCGAATGTTCGCGGGAGTCGGCGGCCGCGCGGCGCTGCCGGGAGGGTTGGCCGTTCTGCCCGAGCGCGTCAGTGCGATGCGCTTCTCGGCGCCCGTGGGTTGATTCACGACGACCTTGATCGCGCGATACGTCCCATCGTGAGTCTTGTTCGACGGATCGTAGCTAATCACGTACTGCGTGCGCAGGTCGCGCACGATTTCGTTGGCAATCTGGGGCAACTCAGAAATTGATTGTGGAAAGAAGGCCCGCCCGCCGGTTTCGGTCGCGAGCTTGTTGATGAGATCCACGGCCTTGCCGCGCGGGCTCTTGCGAATCAGACCGCGTTCGGCTTCAAGGTCATTCACAAATCCAATCACGTAGATTTGCACGTCCTGTTCGCGCAATTGCCTGAACAACTGTTCCTGCGCATAGTAGCTGGCGCGGTCTTCGCCGTCCGTCACTACGATCAGCGCGCGACGGCGGCGATCGTCGTCTCTGGTTTTTTTGTAATTCGCGACATGTTCGGCCGCGAGATACACGCCGTCGATGACGGCCGTCTGCCCACCTTCAATGTACAAGGTGTCGAGGCCATCCATCAGCGCGTCTTTGCTGGAAGTGAAATCCTGGACGGTTTCGATTTTGTCGCTGCTGATGAAGCGCTCGATGAAAGTTTCGTCGCCCGGCTTGTTGCTGTCGATGATTGTCTTGGCAGCGGTAATCACCTGATCGAACACGCCGCGGAGAGACCCGGACGTGTCCACGGCCATGCCGTAAATGACCGGCACTTCTTCCTGCGTGAACGAGAAAATCGGCTGCTGTACGCCGTCTTCAAAAACTTTGAATTCGTCCTGCCGAATGCCGTTGATCGGCCGGTTGTTGCGATCGATAACGCGCACGTTGAGCGTCACCAGGTCAGCGTTAATCCTGAGCGTGCTGCCTTCGTCGATTTCCGCGGTCGAAGCGTCAGGTGTAGGCGTCGGTTTCGGTCTCAGGATTGGCGGCGGTGGCGGCGCGCCAAGTTGCGGAGCGATCCGAGTGCCTGGGCCCGTCTGGGTGGGCGTCGGCGCGGGTGACACCGGCGTCGGAGTCGGTGACGCCGTCGTCGTCCGCGGCCGCTCCTGCGCAGTCGTGATGCCGGCCACAATTACAGACAGGGTCGCGAGCGCGCTTAACCAAACGACCAGCGTGCCGCGACGGGAGCCAAAACCCTCAAAAACCTTAAGACGCATCAATGAATACCTTGTTTGAATAAAAGACCAATGTCAAACCACTTTCGGGCGCAGGAGGAGAATGTAAAGATGCGGAAATGGCGAGTCTGCGTTGGCTGAACTGGATTTGGAGTGCGCCGGCAGGGACGGCGCTTTGGATGGATCTGGAACAGGCTCAATCAGAATCCAAAGCGGCGTCGGTGTCCCAACAAGCCGGGACTTTGCCGCCGCACTCCAAATTACTTCGGGTTCGCGATGGCGTAATACCCCTCACGGCTGCGGACGAACAAGCGCGGCAAGCCGCGCGGCGCATTCACCTTGACCTTAATCCGGTGCCATTTGCCGTCATTGACGAAATTCTTCGGGCGGTAGCCGATGGAATATTGATGACGCAACTCGAGCGCGATCTGCTCGAAGATGTCGTCCATCTCGGCCGGGCTGCGCGGGTAGAAGGCTTTGCCGCCGGAGACGCCGGCCAGTTCGTCGAGAATGCTCTGGCCTTCCATACCGAGCGAACTGCCCACGTCGCTGCCGCCCAGAATGCCAACTGAGTAAAGCACGACATCCGATTCCTTCAGCACGCGCCGCAATTCATTGAAGGTGTAGCGCGAGTTGTTGTCCTGTCCGTCGCTAATCAGCAGCAGCGCGCGCTTCGAATGAGCGCCGCGTTGTACGCGTTCGACGCCGAGATAACAGGCATCGTACAGGGCGGTGTTGTTCTTCGTCTGTACAAAGGTCAGTTTGTCGAGCACGGCGTTCCCGTCGCGCGTCCTATCCATTAAAAGTTGCGCGCGCGAATTGAAGCCAATCAGAAAATATTCGTCCCGGTCGTGACTGGTCTGAATGAAGTGGGCCAGAGCATCTCGCGCGCGGCGGACTTTGTCACCACTCATCGATCCGGAAACGTCGAAGAGTACCCCGACGGAAACGGGCGAATCGTCATCGCTGAAATACGCTATCTCCTGCGGCTCTTTATTGTCGAAGATCGTGAACGCGTTCTTCGAAAGTCCTGAAACAAATCGGCCGTAAAGGTCCGTGACCGTAACGGTGAAAGTGATCAGGTCGGTGTTGGTAATGACTGGAATCTTGTCGTCAACTTCAGTTCCTGGCTTCTGCTGGGCATCACCGCTTTGCGCTTTCGGCGTTTCTTTTGCGGGCCCGGTTTCTTTCACGGGCGCAGGCGGCAGCACCGGCTCGACCGTCAACAACTCTTTTGCCGGTGTCGGCGAAGGCTTCGCATCCGGCTTTTTCTGGGCTTTTCCGTCGTGCGATGCGAGGAAAGCAGAGAGACAGAAGAGAGCGAATAGAGAGACGACGGCGAGTGCTGACTGACGACGCGGCTTCATGAACAAACCCCCGACCTCGGATATGCTTTCCGGCATTCGCTTCGATGAGCGGCAGGACGCGATCAGTTGCGTGTGGGGAAACCAGAGATGCCGCTTCAAACGAAACGAGATTCGGTTTGAGCTATTCCACTTTAAAGAGTTTGCGCTGCCTTGAAAAGGTCCAGGCGCAACTTCACCCGAAAGAACGCTGCGGGGAGACGCTGCGCGATTGCCAGGACAGTCGGCTGATGCGACGCATTGTAGGACGAGCAGTCGCCCACGCGCAAGATGGGATTTCTGACAGCTCCGGACGACGGGCTGCTCGCGGTTCAGCGGAGCCGCTCCAGGTTCCGTTTGATTCGTTCCGCCGTCTTGGGCCCGATGCCGTCCACCATGTCCAATCCCCCGCCATCGATGAACTTCCTCAGATCCTCGAGCGAAGCAATCTTGAACTTCTGATGAAACGTCGCCGCGGTCTTCGGGCCGACGCCCGGCAGCTCCAGGAGGTCGAGCACCGTTTCCGGCGTTTCAGCCGTTAATCTGTCCCACGCGTCGAAGGTACCCTTCTCCAGCAGTTCGACAATTTTGCCGGCAATCGCCTTGCCGACGCCCGGAATTTCCTGCAAACCGGCAATGCCGCCCTCCGCCGCGATCTCTTTCATTGGAGTCGGCCAGGTCTCGATAGCCTCGGCGGCCATCCGATACGAACGAATGCGAAACGTGTCTTCGCCGCGCACTTCCATTAGTGAAGCCATGCGATTAAACCGACGGGCAATCTGTTCGTTGGTCATTGGCTGGTGAATCGTAAATCCTGATTCGTAAATAGTAAATCGAGTTCCAGCGGATGGTTGGGTATTAATGCGCGGCGCTCATCGGGCACTAGCCCCGGGGTCGAGACGCGCGCTAATTTCCAAACTTTTCTATTCACGATTTACGATTTACTATTCACTCCGTAGAGGCATCCAATTCGGTAATTACGCGGTCTAATTGTTTCTCCCAAAGACACCGCTTTAAGAGGTCATGATGAGATTCAAAACATTCCTGTGTGCGCTGTTTCTGGCGCTGTTCAGCTTACAGACGTTTGCACCGCTCGCGATCGCGGACGAGGGCATGTGGACGTTCAACAACGTCCCGCGCGCCGAGATCAAACGACGGTACGGGTTCGATGTGACCGACGAGTGGCTGCGCAAGGTGCAGCTCGCTTCGGTGCGCTTCAACAACGGCGGCTCAGGTTCGTTCGTGTCGGCGGACGGCCTGGTGCTGACCAACTATCACATCGTCGAAGACATCGTCGGCGAAGTCAGCACCCCCGAAAAAGATCTGGCGAAAGAAGGTTTCGTCGCGCGCACACGCGGTGATGAAATCAAAGCGCCCAGCCTGGAATTGAACGTGCTGATGTCGATCGAAGATGTGACCGCGCGCGTGCACGGCGCCGTCACAGCCGGCATGTCCGACGCTGATGCGTTCACCGCGCGGCGCGCCGAGATCTCAAAAATTGAAGCCGAATCGACGAAGGCAACCGGCCTGCGATCCGACGTCGTCACGCTGTATCAAGGCGCGCAATACAATCTCTATCGCTACAAGAAGTACACCGATGTACGCCTGGTGTTCGTGCCGGAGTTTCAGGCAGCTTTCTTTGGCGGAGATCCGGACAACTTCAACTTCCCGCGCTTCAACATCGACATGGCGCTGGTGCGCGTTTACGAAAATGACAAGCCGATCAATCCGCCCAGCTATTTGAAATGGTCAAAGACCGGGGCGAAGGAAGGCGACCTGGTCTTCGTTACTGGCCATCCGGGATCGACTTCGCGTTTGAATACCGTCGCCCACTTGACCCAATTGCGCGACACGAGCATTCCGATCGTTCTTCGCCTGCTTGAGCGCCGCGAGGCGATGCTCAAGAAGTACATGGCGTTGGGAGAAGAGCAAACTCGACGCGCGCAAAGTGAACTCAACAGCATTCAGAACAGCTTGAAGGTTTATCGCGGACAACTCGCTGGCTTGAAGGGACGAGCTTTGATGTCTCGCAAACAAGCCGCCGAAACTGCGCTGCGTCGCTGGGCCGCGCTGAATCCGGATCGAAAGGCAAAATACGGCGACGCGTGGGACGCGATCGCAAAAGCTCACCAGACGCTGCCGACCTACGTTCGCGAGCGGCGAATCTTCGATCAGGCCAGCGGCTTCAACACCAGCTTGTTTGGAATCGCGCGCACCCTGGTAAGGCTGGCGGAAGAAAACGCGAAGCCGAACGCCGAGCGTCTGCCGGAGTTCACCGACGCGCGACGTGCTTCGCTCGAACTGGGACTGTATTCTCCCGCGCCAATTCACGACGACTTTGACAAGCTGAAGCTGGCGGACTCGCTTGGTTTCATGATCGAGTTGCTGGGCGCCGATCATGCGCTCGTCAAACAGATCTTGAATGGGAAAACGCCTGAAGCTCGAGCGGCTGAGTTAATCGACGGCACGAAATTGAAAGACGTTGATTACCGCAAGGAACTTGCCAAAGGCGGCAAAACCGCGATCGACTCGTCGAAGGATCCGATGATCGTTTTGGCGCGTCTGGTCGATCCGAAAGCCCGCGAAATGCGCAAGCGTTATGAAAGCGAAGTCACCGGCGTCGAACGCACGAACTACGCAAAGATTGCCCGCGCGCGGTTTGAACGTGAAGGCAACAAGGTTTATCCCGATGCGACCTTCACGCTCCGTCTGGCGTACGGCGCGGTGAAGGGTTACATGGAAAAAGGCAAGCGCATCGCGCCGTTTACCACGCTCGGCGGTTTGTACGATCGCTCCGCAAAGTTCAGTGCGAAGTTTCCCTACAACCTGCCGCCGCGCTGGACCGAGAAAAAGTCGGCGGTGAATCTCACGACGCCGTTCAATTTCGTCTCGACCGATGACATCATCGGCGGCAACTCGGGTTCGCCGACCATCAACAAGAATGGTGAAATCGTCGGCCTGATTTTCGACGGCAACATCCAATCGCTGATTGGCGATTTCCACTATGACGAGACGGTGAACCGGGCAATTTCCGTCGATGTGCGTGCGATGCAGGAGATTCTACGGAAGATCTTCGACGCGCATCACATCGCGGATGAGTTGTTGAAGGGGTAGGATAGTGGCACAGACTTTAGTCTGTGTCTTGGAAGTGGCACAGACTTTAGTCTGTGTTTTGCTCGTTGAAATCACAGACTGAAGTCTGTGCCACTTTAATGCGCCGCCACCACTCGTCATACTCCTGTCAGCGATCTCTTGCAGGCAACAGTCAGGGAATTCTCGCGCCGGATAATTCTTCACTCACGAATCCGCTGAAAACATGGATGGTTTGTGATCGGCATCGCGGTTGCTGAGCCTTCGGCGAGATGTTACCGCAGCTAAGACTCTCGCAATCTTCGACTCCCTACTCTGTTGGGCCGGTAGTCACTCGGCCAAAAACCGTTTTCGATCTTGCCGTCGGCCCGTTATCAACTATCGGTAATGGCGTAAAGCGCCGTTGGCTGCGCGAACGCCGGCGGCGAAAGGTTGGCCGCGCGTACGACATGGCTTTAGAGATCGCGCGTGTCGTTCCGCGCGGAGCGGAAGTGCTTGACGTCGGTTGCGGCAACGGCTATATCGCGCATCATCTTTCGGCGATGCTGGGAACAACGGTGACAGGAATCGACGTCGCGGATTCAACGGAAGCGCCGATTGATTATCGGCAATACGATGGCCGCGAATTTCCGGCGCCCGACTCTTCCTTCGACGCGGTCGTGTCCGCGTACGTGCTGCATCACGCGCAAGACGTTCATTCGATGTTGGAAGAAATGAAGCGCGTGCTGCGGCCGGGCGGTGTCGCAATTATCTATGAAGACATTCCAGAAACGCTTTGGGACCGCTTTATCTGCTGGACGCACGATTTGAAATGGCGTAAGCGCACGGGCGACTGCACATTTCGGAGTGAATTGGATTGGCTAAATGTTTTTGAGTCGGCCGGCTTTGAGATTATTCGCGAACGGCAGCTGGCGCGGATGCGCAACCTCACGCATCCGGTTTGTCGACGGTTTTTTCTGATGAGTCTTAATGGCGAGAAACGCTAATTCGAGTCGGTCGAAAGCACGGCCTGCAAATC
>DASUTF010000128.1:0-35308 GCA_036374695.1 Pyrinomonadaceae bacterium | reverse complement strand
TCGGAAACGGTCGGCCGACAGGGCGACGAGAGGTCAAGCCGAAACCCCAGCACAGCCAGACCGCAGTTCGTAGCGGCGGAGGCACAGAATCGAAGAATCGATCTTGCAACGCCACGAAATGATCTCGGCCGGCAAAACGGTCCCGCCTGACTCTTACGCTCGCAACGGGCGTTGTGGGACCAGATGCGGAAATGCCACGGTCAGCACCGCCGCGCCTCCCTGGGCGGCGAGAAGCAGTCCTGCCAGCACGCCGCCTGGCGCGTCATCCAGCTCGGCCCAGAGGATCGCCGCGCCGCTGACCGCAAGCAGGCCGATCCCGCCGAGAAACACTGCACCGCGGAGCCACCATTGTTGCCGGCGGCCCATCAGCAGGCGTCCGAAAGCAAACGCATACAGGATGAGCACCGCCGCGCCGCCGCCGATGACCGCGAGCGCAACCGGGGATTCTCCCTCCCCGCCGAACATGGCCGTGAGGAGGATGGCTATCAGGGCAACCCCTGCCCCGAGGCCCGTCAGTACGGTCCCTGCCAGCATGATCCAGCGGAGAAATGCCGGCGGCACGGCATCGAGACTGCCGTTGGCCAGCGCCGCGAACGCGAATTCGCCGGCATCGCCGAAAGCCACGACGGCTTCGCGCGCTGCCTCTGCCGGCGTCATGCCGCCGCGCACCAGCGCAGCGACTTTGTCATCCAAATGGCTGCGGGCTTCGCGGATCACGGAATCGGCCGCCGCACTCCTGCCGAGGAGCCGCTGCAGCTCCGCCACGTACGCGTCGACGTCGGTGGTCATGTGGCACCTCCGAGAATCTGATTCACTGCCTGGGCGTATCTTCGCCAGTCGGCGCGCTCGGCCTTGACTGCCGCGTGGCCGGCTTTGGTGAGCGCATAGACTTTGCGCTCGCGGCCGGCGACCGACTGCCACCGGGCTCGCACTAGGCCCTGCCCTTCCAGGCGATGAAGGATTGGATACAGCGTCCCTTCGGGAAGATCGAAAACGCCGTCGCTGGTGAGATGTAGCGAATTGAGAATGGCGTAGCCATGCGCAGGTTCACGCCCGAGCACGGCTAGGATAAGCGCATCCAGGCCGACGCTATGGCGCGGATTCGATTTGGCGACTGGCATACATAGAGTATCTAGGTATGAGTGACCGTTGTCAAGCCTCTAGAGCGTCCACCTACAACTTACTTAGTTCTGTTAACCAAACGAATGGATGTGAGTTTATAAGGGGCTGGGAGTGGATCGCCCCTGCGCGAGGCACAGGAAAAGGTTTATGGATCAAAAGTTGCGCCTGTTGCTGCACTCACGTCATGCCGAGTCCGCTCTTCGTGAATCCCGGCAACTCGGAACTTCGACTGGGTGCTGTTAAATCCCAGCACGATCAAAGGAGGCCAGTTCGAGGTTGCGGGGGTTGCGGGGAAAGTAAGGAAAATCTCGTTCTAACCAAGCTTTGTCGGTTCTATTGTTTAGATGTGATTGTGGGGCGGGTGTGTGAAAAGTGCCCACGGCCAATCTTGAAAATCGATAAGTTCTTTATCCACGCAACATAGAGACAGAGTGCACTATTACTGAGCCAAGCGGGCGATTCTTTTTGGTAACGTAATATAAACAACAAGTTCTTTTATTTTCAAGGCTTAAGAGGTTCGTCAACTACTGGCGAGGCCGGAAGGGGGTCATGGCTGTTACCTGGCGTTTCTGATTAAGACGACGTCTGATACGGAAGTGCCACGCGTGATGACGAGTTTGTTGTCGCGCGACCAATCGAAGGAAAATATTTCATCGGATTTAAAGTTAGTGATCTTTTTTGGTTCGCCACCGTCAATCGATTGACTCCAGATGTCGGCAAGACCATGCTGGCGTCCGATATAAGTTACCGCCCTACCATCGGGCGTCCAACGCATACGTACCGGGAGCTGAAACTTGGCGTCGAAGACCTTGAGTGAACCGCCATCGATCGGCAAGATGGCCAGCTTTGCGGGCGAACCTGATTCTTCCAACGAACAAGCGATCATCTTTGCGTCGTGTGAAACGGCACACCGCACCAGAAACTTTTCACTGAGTAGTATGGGCTCGGCGCCGCCGATCGGCTCCTTCCAGAGAGATTGTCTATCCGTGTAGACCACCCAACCATCACCGGCCACGGCGCCGCTCCGGTTTAGTGGTTTTGGATTGCCCCCGTCGATATCCATTCTCCAGGTCGATGGCGTGCCAGTGCGCTCTGAAGTGAAAACGATGTAACGTCCATCTGTCGTAATCGAGGCACCATAATCTACGGACTCGGCGGTTGATAATTGTCTTCGATTCTTTCCATCGCCCTCCATGATCCAGATGCCTTCGTTGCCCCCCGCCATTGAGTTGAAAACAATCTTGCCGTCGGGTGTCCACCTCACCCCGTCGAACCCGTCCCGGTTGCTTGAGACGGATTTAATTTGTGTGGCGCGGCCGGCGTCGCCGTCCGGCGCGACCCAGATATCCATAGCCTGATTTTGCTGTATCGTAACTAGAACGCTGGAGTCCGCGTTGAGGCTGATGTCCTGGTAATTATTCAGGTCGTTCGTGATTTTTTTCGCCTCGCCACGCGGGTAGGAGATATGCCATATCTGTTGGGTGCGAAGGTCCGACGCTTTCTCCGCCGCCGTCATTAGCAGCCCGCTACCGTCCGCAAGCCATGCGATCCGCTGGATTTGATACCAGCGCTGCGAAGTCAGGATGCGTTCTGCCCCGCCCTCTACCGGAACCTCAACCACATTGTTGAATCTGCCGGCGGAATCTACGGCGCGAGCCACCGTTGCGATCCTCTTGCCGTCGGGCGACCACACGACCCCGCCATTGAAGAAATTCCCAAAACGGTTTGGTCCTCCCTGACGCGTGGCGATCTTTCGTTCTTCCGTGCCGTCCGCGTTGGCGACCATCAGTGCGCTTTCTCCCGCCGCGACACCGCCGCCACGCTCTCCGCTGCGTCGGCCCGCGTCTCGCAGTCTGCTGCGCACAAAAGCGATCTGCTTACCGTCGGGCGAGAACCCGATGGGGCTGCCGATGTCGTCGACTACTTTCTTGGGACTCCCCCCGAGAACCGGCATCCGGTAAAGCACACGGTTTTGAATGGTTGTGCCTGCGTAGGCGTAATAAAGAAAGTTGCCGTCGGGCGAGATGGTCAGGCTGAAGTAATAAATATCCTCTGGCGCATTCAGTTGAACGTCAGTTCCAGTCGCAACGTGCCTGAGCCAGAGGCTCCGCTTCCCGCCATCATCAACCACGAAAACGACCTGCTTGCCATCTGGCGAGATCACAGCTGACGTTGCCTTGCTGTTGAACGTCAACTTCGTGATCTTCATGTCCTGAAAAGGCGCCGGCTTTGTCATGCGTGACAAATAATATTTGTACAACCCGATGCCCGCGGCGATCGTGATCGCCACGCCTAATAGGGCAAGCAAAAGGCCGGTCTTATGACTCTTGATTCCACTCACTAAATACTCGGCGCTCGAAGTCGAGTGAGCGACCCCTGGTTGCGTTGTCGTAGCTGTCGGTAGCTGAGTGCGCATTGCACCTGGTGAGCTGCTCAAGGATCCAAAGGTAGTTGGTGAATCTATTTCTGCCCTCACCTTTAGATCTTGGCCCAACTCCTCCAGCTCGATCGACACGTCTTTGATCGACTGGTAGCGCTTGTCAGGTTCTTTCGCCAAACACCGGCGGACAATTCTCTGCAGCTCATCGGGCACCGAAGGATCGATGTCTGCCATCCGCGGCGTCGACGTATGCACTATCTTATGCAACGAATCGAGCGGATCTTTGCCTGCGAACGCCTTCTGCCGCGTAGCCGCTTCAAAAATAATGCAGCCAAAAGAGAAGATGTCGGAGCGGTGATCAAGTTCCCTAACTTTGCCCAGCGCCTGTTCGGGCGACATGTAACCGGCGGTTCCCATGATCAAGCCCGGCGCTGAGTGGTTCATAAGAATGGCCGTGTCCGCCTCACCTGCGATGTGACCTTGAGATCCGGCTGGCTGCTGCGGCTCGATCAGTTTCGCTAACCCGAAATCCAAAATTTTGACGTAGTCGTCGCGGGTGATCATGATGTTGTCCGGCTTCAAGTCCCGGTGCACGATGCCCGCTGCATGCGCCTTGGCCAACCCGTCTGCCACTTGCGTCAAATACTTCAAAAGTTTTTTCAGTGGAGTTCGTTCGCCGTGAATCTTGTCGCCGAGCGTAACGCCGTCAACGTACTCCATCGCAATGTAGTGAGTGCCGCCTGTGTTCCCGATTTCGTAGATATGTCCGATATGCGGATGGTTCAGCGCCGCTGCGGCTTTAGCTTCCTGAGTGAACCGGCGCATCCTGTCTGCGTCAGACGCGACGCTAGACGGCAGAAACTTCAAGGCGACGGAACGCTCCAATGTCGTATCGCGAGCCAGGTAAACTTCTCCCATTCCGCCCTTACCCAGAGGCGCGACGATGCTGTAGTGGTCCACAAGTTGGCCCACGCTGAAAATGGTTGGTGTCTCGGTCAGCAACCTGGCGGCGTCTTCATGGGCGGGCGATTCGATAAAGCTACCAGCCTGGTCGTGCGCGGAGATAAGCAGTTCCACGTCCTGACGTAGCGCCGCGTCGCCACAGCAGGCGGTTTCAAGGAAAGCCCCGCGCTCGTCGGGAGGGATCTCGACTGCCTGACGAAAGATTGGTGAAATTTGCAGGAAGCGTTCAGCCTTCATGACGCCTCCTGCTCAGCGCGGTGGTCTGAAGCGTGTGTCCCGCGCGTTCGCGGCTCAGGTGGTGGTGGGCCAAACGGCGCAATTCCTTCTCAACCAGCGGAATCAACTCGCTGAGCGCCGACTCGTCGCCGCTGCTCCACTCTGCGAGCGACTGCGTGACCTCGCGTGCCGTGGGATTTGTCACCTTGATGCTTTTTCTTGAATGCCTTGTGCGACGTAGTCTCAAGAAAGTTTAGCACTGTTGGCGGGTTTCCACCGCGCCGGCTGAAGCGCGTTGATTATCTGCTCTGGGAATAGTGTTTTTCGGGGAGGGCTTTCCATTAACGGTTAGAGGAACAAACGTCCTGAGAGGCACTGAGACAGACCGACCCGAAACAGAATCGCGAGCTATTTCGAACCCCTTCGCTGCGGATCCTCAAACATTGACACCACAGGTGACCGAGTTATTTGAATCGAAATCCCCAAAGCTCGCGATGACGCGTATAAATGCGCACTGAGTGATCATGTTCACCTGAGGTAAGGTGCTGGCCATCAGGAGAGAAGGCAATGGCGTAAATCGGAGAAGTATGAGTGCCGATGGTTGTGACGAGTTTGCGACGGCTGACATCCCAAAGCGCGATCATCTTGTCGTCGCCTGCTGAAGCGACTTGCTGACCATCAGGCGAGAAAGCGACGGACTTGATGCGGGCGGCGTGTTGGCCGAGTACTGCCGTCGGCTTGAGCGGATGCGTACCCCAAAGCTGCACGACTCCTCCATCCTCGCCGGTTACCAGGTGTTGTGCATCGGGCGCGAAGCTCACGCTAATGAACTGGCGCGGCCTTAGATCTACCCGCTCAAGCACCTGCCCCGTCAAGCTGTCAGATAAGAATTGAAATCCGTCGGCATGAGCAATGGCCAGTTGCTTGTCATCCGGGGAAAAAGCAAGGCCGTAGGTCGCGCTGGGGTTGAACGAAATGTTGAAGTCGCGAGTTAACGGAAAAACCGGCTGACCGGTAGCGGTTTTGAAAACGCCGTGAGAGGTTGCCACCAACTGGCCATCGTGCGAAAGCGCCAGGCAATAGCCAATGTTGCCCGCAGCGCCGAAGCGAAGCTTCTCTCGCCGCTGAGCCAATTCCCAGATGATGATCGTTCCATCTCGGTCAACTGAGGCCAACGTCTGACTGTCGCGACCAAAGGCAACGCCGGTAATGCGGGTGTCATGTCCGGCCAAAAGGGTCTCTTTACGGCCCGTTTCCGAGTTCCAGATCATTACCACCCGATCTTCCCCCGCTGAAGCGAGGTACTTTCCGTCAGGCGACCAGGCGACAGCGCGCACAGCGGCGTCATGTTCGCTAAACCCTACGGTGCGTTGGCGTTCGATCACATCCCAAACTCGAATCGCGCCGTCACCGTGAGTCGTCACGAGCCAGTGGCCGTCGGGTGAAAACGCCACAGTCCAAATAATGGACGGGTAATCGATGGTTGTAATTTTTCGGCGCGTCTTAGCATCCCACAGGATGACATTCTCCGCCCCGGTGGCGACCAGACTACCGTCAGGTGAGAAAGCAACGGCGCGACCATTGTCCTGGTGCACCTTTTCGCGACTGAGAGTGCGTCGTCGTTCGTAATCGGCAAAGATGACCTCACCCTCGCCGGTTACCCCAACCAATTGCGACCCATCGGGTGAAAACGCGGCATTTTGACTGGACCAGGCGGGATCAAATTGATTGCTCAACGGCTGTCCAGATTGCACATCCCAGGTATTAGCCGCATGGTCCAGGTGATAGATCATCCGACTGTTCCCCTCTGGAAATAGAAGCGTTTGAATCTCAGCCGCCCCAACGGGAATCTGCGCGAATTGCTCCCACCCTGCCACCCGCCAAAGCAATGTGACGGGCCGGTCGCGTTCGGCCGAAACCAGTATTTTGCTGTCGGGCGAAAAAGCCAGGGCAGTAATCTTGCTTTGATGGCTGCGCAGCACCGTCTCTTTTCGCAAGTTGAGTGCATCCCAGACAATTACGGTGCGATCATAGCCGGCCGACGCAAACCATTTCCCGTCCGGCGAGAAGGCCAAAGCTGCAACCCAATCCGAGTGGTCCTGGAAAGTCGCCAGCCGCTCGCGCCGCTTGAAATCCCAGACGATCACTTGTTTGTCTTCACCCGCGGAAACCAACAGACGGCCATCCGGTGAAAATACGGCGCGCCGCACCGCCGCGGTGTGACCATCCCGCAGGATCTTTTCTTCCCAGACCTCGGTGACCGAAAGAAAAGCTGCCACGACCAGAAGCGACATGGTTATCAATGCTGCCACGGCGCTGACGCCAATGATCCTGCGCGCCGAACGACTCTCCAGCCGCCGTTTTAAAGTCTTCAAGTCGTCCAGCAGATCACTTGCCGAGGCGTAGCGCTCATCGCGCTGATGTCTCAGCAACTTGCGAATAATTCGTTGTAGCTCTTTCGGCGTGCGGCCGAGCCGGACAGCTGCCGGCGCAATTTCAGCGGCGTCTTCGGTCGCTTTCAGAGCTTCAGCGCGCGTTCGTCCGCTAAGCAGCCGTTCGCCGACGACCATCTCATAAAGCACCAGGCCCAACGAAAAAAGGTCAGTGCGTCCGTCGAGTTGTTCTCCGCGGGCCTGTTCGGGTGACATGTAACTCGCGGTTCCCATAATCGCACCGGGGATTGTCAGATTTTGCGCACCGTCCTGCGAGACCGCCGCTGAGAGCGAAGGTTCCGGCGCAGCCACCGCTCTGAAGTCTCGTTCGCCTAGTTTGGCAATGCCAAAATCCAGCACCTTAACCAGACGATCATCACGGATCATGATGTTCTCGGGCTTTACGTCGCGGTGAATTATCCACGCTGTGTGGGCGGCTTTGAGCGCCTCGGCGATTTGAATGGAAATTTCGAGAGCCGTTTCCACATCAAGTTTTCGCGGTTTCTGCGTTTGTGGATCGGTCAAAAGCTCGCGCAAGGTTTGGCCTTCAACGTATTCCTCGACGATGAAGTGAGCGCCCTCAGAGTGAGTAATCTCAAAGATGGTGATGATATTTGGATGATTGAGTCTGGACGCGGCAAAGGCCTCCTGCTCGAAGCGCAGTATGCGCTCGCGATCGGAAGTAAACTCAGCCGGCAACGTCTTGATAGCGACGGTGCGGTGCAAGGCCTCATCGCGGGCGCGATAGATTTCACCCATACCGCCTTCACCAATTCGCGCTTCGATTCGATAACGGCCGATCTGTGAAGGTAGCGCCTCCGGGCGATCAATCAATTGTTCTGCCAGGTGAGCGACGGCGGGAGACTCCAGGAAACTTCTAGCGTCGGCCTCCCTGGCCAGCAGGGCTTCAATCCCGGAGCGCAGCTCAGGATCACCGGCACAGCTCCGCTCCAGAAAAGCGGCGCGTTCGCGCGGCTCAAGATCGAGCACGCGCTGCAACAAGTCCTCGATTTGTTGCCAACGCTCCTGTTCCATGGGCTGAACTTACCGGAAGTTAGTTCGAGTTGGATAAAATGGGTTGCTGAGCGCCGCTCAGCTCATTCAGCAACCACAGTTTTGCCGTACGCCACTCGCGCTTAACGATGTCGGTGGATACGCCCAGGACGGCTGCCGTCTCGGTGATATTCAGACCGCCAAAAAAACGGAGCTCGACCACGCGAGCCTTGCGCACGGCGAACTGTGCTAATCGATCGAGCGCCTGGTCCAGCGCCAACAAATCAACCTCGCGTTGATGCGCGGGCATCGATGCCTCATCCAGTGTGATACGGGTGAATTCACCGCCGCGCTTCTGGTAATGGCGCTTGCGCGCTTCGTCCACCAGGACGCGCCGCATCAACTGCGCGGCGACGGCGAAAAAGTGGGCCCGGTCGTGCCAGTTCACCTGACTCGACTTAACCATCCGCAGATAAGCCTCGTTGACCAGAGCGGTGGTCTGCAGCGTAAGCCCGCCACGCTCACGACGCATGCACTGGCGAGCGAGCCGGCGCAATTCCTCGTAGACGAGGGGAATAAGCTGGTTCAGGGCCGACTCATCCCCGGCCCTCCATTGCAGTAGCAGGCCTGTGATGTCTCCAGTCAACTCAGTATTCTCGCTCGGTAGCCGGTAAGCATTCGTACGGTCGCATGTATCGACTTTAAGACTTTAATGCCACTTAATTAGAAAAAGTTTCCCCTGGCGCCCGCCAAATGTTCCAGAAAACGCGCCTATGGTAATGAGACCCGATAAAGGCCGATAGCAGGTGAGGAATTCTTTCCATTCCAGAACAGAACGGCAATCTATCACCTCCATCGGCCGCCGGGCAAAGAGAAATATCATCCTCATCTCTGAGAGGAGAGACCTTATGTCCAAGCTTGTGTTGATGACACTAATTACCGGCTTCGCGGCCTTCTTCACCGGGACAACTGTAGTTACAGCGTCGGAGGCGTCGGCGTGTCCCGACGACTCCGTGGCTTCGGGGACAGCCTGCATTGACAAGTACGAAGCGAGTATTTGGTACGTGCCGCCCGAGGAGAAGGCCCTGATCAATAAGATCCAGAAGGGCGAGGTGAAGCTCGCGGACTTGATGGATGCTGGTGCGGTTCAACTTGGGATCGCGAGCGGCGACTTGGCTGCCAATGGTTGCCCGGTCAACGGCAACGGCTGCGCGAACGTCTATGCCGTGTCGATCGCCGGCGTGACGCCCGCGGGGTTCGTCACTTGGTTCCAGGCTGCGGCGGCGGCCCGCAACTCTCTAAAGCGGCTGCCGACCAACCAGGAGTGGCAGGTGGCGGCTTTGGGAACGCCGGATGGCGCCCCCTGTAACGTAGGCCCGGGGGGGACCGTCGCGAGCACGGGGAGCGCTCCGGGCTGCGTCTCGGACGTGGGGGCCTTCGACATGGTGGGGAATGTCTGGGAGCGGGTCGCGGATTGGGCGGATTTTGCGGACGGTTGTGTGACCCAGTCGGCGACCTTCGGCGGCGACCTTAGCTGCGTCGGCGGACCCGGGCAGGCGTCACCTGTCGGTAACAAACCGGGCGCGATGCTTCGCGGCGGCTTCTTCGGTCTCTTCGAGCTGGGCGGCGGCACGCACGCGGGGGTCTTCGCGGTGCGCGCAAACGTCACCCCTGATTTCGCGCCCAACGGTATCGGCTTCCGGTGTGCCCGGTAGTCGTGGTCAGCCGAAAACTATTTACCCCGATACAGCATGTGCATATGCCACGATGAAGCTCGCATATTGGCGTTCCCTGGCCCGCATCTTCCTACCTCGTGCCTCGCCGTCGTCCGGGAATGCCCAAACCGGCTGAAAGGAGTTCACAATGAAATACAGAGTCTCACCCCAGATCATTCTTACCTCTCTTGTTCTTGGCGTATTTTCGATAATCACGGCACACGCCCAAACGGTAAAAGAGACGAAGGTGGATTGTGACAAGGGCGACACTATCAACGGCGCTTTAGCCAAGCTCAACCGAAGAGAACCCAATTTCGTGGTCGTCTCGGGCACATGCACGGAGTCGATAGATGTCTTCAACTACAACGACCTTGCAATCGTCGGGCAGCCGGGCGCGGTTCTCATCCCCGACCCAGAGGTTGACGAGGTCGTTTTCGTCAACGTGGCCATCCGGTTCCGCCTCATAGGATTCACAATTAACGGCTCGGGAGCACTCAAGGGCATTTCGCTTTCCCGCTGCGTCAATTGTGTTGTCAGTAATAACACAATAAGTGGGGTCGCCAACGGCGTGTCAGCGACCTTAAACAGCAGCGTTGATGTGAGTGTCAACACAATTAACGCGTCAGAAGTCGGCGTCGAAGCGGCACAGGTTTCCAGAGCCATTCTGGCCAGAAACCTGATCGAACACGCAGGCACTCCGGATACCGGATCCATCGGACTCCATGTTACGGGGAATAGTTATGCGAGGGTGAACGTCGGCTCCACGTTTCGCGGCTTCGGCCGGGGCATCGAAGCCAACACCGGCGGCGGCGTCGACATTTTCGGTAGCCCGAACCTGACCGATCCTGATTTCCCTCTGATCGAGAACAATCAAAGTGCGGGTGTCCGGAGTGCGGGCGGCATCATAAGGTTTCACGGACACACCAGAGTCACGGGAAACGGCGACAGCCCTTACTCCGGCGGGATCGTCATCGAGAACGGGGGCTTTCTGGAGTTAGCCAATCTTGTAGAGGTCATTAACAACACGAAAAACGGCGTCCTCCTAATAAGCAATTCTACCGGCCTTTTTAAAGGCGGGATCAGCATCAGCAACAACCAGCGGAACGGAGTTGTCGTGATAAGTTCCTCAGTGCTTGAGCTAGCTTCAGGAAAATTCGGGACAAACACTGTCAGCGGAAACACCGCGCAGGATATCTTTTGCGACTCAAATTCGCTGATAACTGGTGGGGCCAATGTTACGGGTGCCACGAAGATTATGTGCACGAATCTGAAATCCGGGAAATCGGACCCGATACCGTGAGGCGATCCAGCCTGTGACATCGTCGCTCAACAAGCAGAAGCAATACCTTCTGAGTCATCGGCGGAAATAACAAAGCTGAAGCCGAAGGCAGAAGTCGAGTTTCCCGCATGGGAAGTGATCGGCCATCCAAAAGTTGAGGAAAAGTTTTCATCGCACCCGCCAAATCTTTCAGAAAACGCGCCTATAGTAATGAGGCTTGGCAAACCAGCGCCAGATGCGCGGGATTGCCCATAGCCTGTTCGAGGCTGAATTTTTCGAGCCCGGGCTTCGACCGGCGTGCAAAGGCATACACAATTCACAGAAGGGTGCCACACCCATGATAGCCGCCGGCCTTGCCACAATCGTTCGGTTCAGGTTGACGGTAAACACTACGGCTTCGACTTTGGAACTCGCAGAAGGGAGATCGCGATGAGAATAATCCGTGCCTTAAGCGTGATACTGTTTTTCTTCGCCGCTTTTAATGCCGGCGCCGCCCAGCAGCCAAAAACAGTCGTGGCGGTGCAGTTGCAATCGCCTGACTTCAGCGTGATTGAAATGAAGTACCGGGTCTTTTTTAACAAGACCGAAATAAAGAAAATCCCTCTTATCGATTATGACTTTAAAGCTGCTTTGACTGACGAGTTGATGAATGCACTAAGCGAAGACTCGCGCATGAGATGGCGGCTGCCCTCCGAAAAGGAAACCATAGACGTTTTTGGGGTGCAAAAAAAGAAGGCGCCTTTGCCGCCGTTGGAATCGGACCGCGTGTTGCTGGTTGGCGTGGAAGATTTTGGCGCTCTGCTGGCCGACCTCGCCTCAGATAAGTTTTATATTCGCGCAAAATTCAAGCTCATTGATCGCGCAACCGGCAAGAAGCTCTGGGAGAAGAATGTGTTTGAACGCGAAGACTTTGACGGAAAACTAAAAGATATGCAGGCCGAAAACCAGAGGGGCCTGAAGATCGGTATCAATAAGGTGCTGGAGAAAGTCACGCGCAAGGTTGTGGCCGATATGCGCCGGGCGAGAATTTAAGATGACATCCCCATCGCGTGAGGACTCTTTTCCGTAATTCCATGCCACCATTAACACAAATGCAACAAGCGAAACTAGCGGCACCATCGTTAGCTGTGGGGTTAATACTTATTAGCTTCGCGATCGTGTTTTCGTTGCCTCGAGATCCTCAAACTACGGGCGTGCTGCGTCTCAAGACTGACACCAGCGACGTGCAGGTTTGGCTGGATGGCGAAGAGGTCGGCCGCACGCCGCTGACTCTTAGAGCTGTGGCGAGCGGGAAACATCGGCTGGCGCTGATGAAAGATGGATATGAGGACCACCAGCAGGAGATCGAAGTCCTACCCAGCCAGGCAAATTCGATCTTTGTGGTGATGAAACCGTCGACCCTCAAGTTGCCGGCCCTGCCCGCTGAGTTCAAGGCCATACATCAACACCGCACCGGGACATGTGTTGGAACTTTAACAGTTTCAGCAGAGGCGCTGGATTACAAGGCAATCAATGATTCGGATCGATTTCACATTCCAATCGCCGGCATCAAGTCTGTGTCCCGTTCCTGGGGTCCGGTCGCCGGGTTGGCGCCGATGGGCATTCGCGCTCCTACGGACTTGATGGCGTTCCGGATTGAAACGTCGGGCCGTTCTTACGGCTTCTTTGCTTTCAAAGACACTCCTGACGACCCGGTCAAGGTGGCCAGCGAAAAAACGAGAGAACTCTATGAAGTGGTGTTTAAGCTTTGGTCGGCCACGCTGAAGAAAAAGCAAAACGGCTGAAAGAGGTGACTGCCCACGACACACTGCGCCGTCACCCGAATGCCCCGACCTGGCGCTCAGTTCGCTCGCCCGGCATGGCTCAACTGGGAGGAATGCGGAAAACGGAGTCGTGCCGATGAATACATTATCGGTTGGCTAAAGAGTCACAAACTTATCTAGTCGTGGAGCAGGTGGGCAAATTGCCTGGCTGAAAGGGAGAAGGCATCAATGTACAGAGCCGCGGTCGTCGCTTTAAGTCTGCTGGTGCTGCTCAGCGAAGCGCATGGGCAAGCGCGAGAACGATTCGCGGTGAAAACACCTGCAAATCTGAACAGCCAGGCAGGTCAAAAGGATGTCCTTGAGCGGTTAGCCGGCAGTTGGATTCTCGAAACCAAGGTCCTTGGCGACGGGTTTCTGGGCTCGAGTTTTCCCGGACCGAACACTCCAGCGACTGAGGTTAAGCGGGATGGCGACAAATTGACGTTGAGCACTCGCCTTCAAACCGGGCAGAGTTCGCATGGCGCGCCTATCTTCGAGGATTTCACCTTCGTGTTCGAAAGGGCGACGTTGACCGATTACTCTCTCTCGATCGAGTCGAGAAGTTGGCTCAGCCTAAAGCAGCTCCGACTGTCGCCAGCAGAGGATGGAACGCTCAAGGGCGAGACGACCATTGCATTTCGAAATTCCAAAGCTCCTTTGGTGGTGGTCATCGAGATTGCCCAGAACGGTGGGCACGTTTGGGATCTGACGCTGCGGCAGGACGATGGTAAACCCCTGCGATATTTCAAACTAGCGTTTAAGCCAGTCCAGGGTTAATCCAAGCGGATTTCTTTGCGGGAGATCACCGATGGGCTTCAAGTGTCGTATTCCTTCTCACGAAGAGCTTTGTCCCGGCGAAGCGAAAAAAGAGTCAGCCACTGATGACCTGCGCACTCGCGAAAGGATGACATGAGCAAACCAATCGTGCTCGGTTTTCTTCTGGCCGTGCTCGCAATCGGTTGCGGTCGCCAACCAGGAAGTAACTTATCGTCTGCTGCGCCAGGGGCAAAGACCATTAGCGGAACCTTATCAGGCACTGAAGGCCCTTTTCAAAATGCCGAGGTTAAGTTGATGACCTATAGGGATGAGAACTGCGTCAAGCTTTCTCAGACCAAAGGCAAACTCTCGGCAGAACAGGAACAGCAATATAAAGGTTGCTCGCGTGAAGCAGGTGCCACAACCACCGACGCGCAAGGGAAGTATGCTTTCGCCAACGTAGGCGCCGGTTGGTATCGGCTGGAATTTCGCTGGAAGACGAATGTGAATCCGATTAAATCGAATCCGGTGTGGGGACCGATCTTTATGTATCGCGAAGGCGAATATCTGATCACATTCTTAGCGACCCAGGACGAACCCAGGTACCACGGTATGGCGATTGGAGAAGCGTTCCAGTATTCGGGTACAGAACCGAGTCAGAAAGATCTTGGATTGAAGTTGTAGGCCACCGCAATCTTTGAATCCGAATCGTGACGAGAGAGCCATCAGCATCAGAAAAAGAACAGTGCCGAAGGCGCTTATGGGCGGAGGTCGCAACCGCGTCGACAGTGAGTCTTGCTGTTAACTTGTTCCCTAAGTTGTATTCAGATCGTTGGGAAGGGAATGAAAAAAACAATGACTCTGCTTTTAGTCGCCCTGGCCGTTTTCATTCTGATAACGAGTCACGAGGTCCGTTATGATTGGCGCGCTGTCAAAGGCCGGGCGACCGCTCAAGGCAAGCATGCGGCCGACTACCAATTGATACGCGTCCAGAGGAATCTTTGAACCATCACTGTCAGCGCAACCTTTAGTTTTAATTCCTGCTTTACAGAGGCGCCAGAACACCGCGCGCACCAGGGTGGCCTCGCCGCTCAAGATGCCTTGTCCTCTGAGGATTGAGGCCCGGTCGCGCCACACACCGTTGCAAAGTTCTCCGAATTGCTCTGAGCTTATAGTGGACATCGATGTGCTCATGAATCGTGCCGATCTTGCGACCATTTCTTAAACATTAACTGATGCCTCCGCCGGGCGAACGACCGTTGCCCTGGGGATGTTTGCCCACTGTCACTGGCAGAACCGTCCATTGGGGTTCTGTCGTCGGGCTGTTTTACGAGCCACGAATTAGCCAGCGCCCATCGTCTGGCGTTAAACGGAACCCATCCCGGCGAAGTCGCCAGGTTGACCGCTAAAGGAGTAAGTAGTGGCCCAGTGGGAGTCATTACAACTTTGGACCACTTATTATTTTCATGACGACCGAAGAAGAAAAACATTAAGCCACCCGCAACGCATCCAATGACTCCCGCGATTGCGGCCAACCATAGATGAGAATTTCCGCCGAACATAGTTAGGCCCGATGGATCTTTCATTACAACGAACAAAAACAGCTGCCGGCTGGCAACGAGGAGTATCACCACCAAACCAACAAGAGACATTACAAACTTCGTCAGATTACTCATGCACAAACCTAAATTCTTTCTCAATTCCACCATTCACTTTGAAGTAGGGAAAGATGGCCGGGATTCCGGCGACCGTTACCCTTCCGGGAAACGATCGAGCGTTCGCCGAATGTGTTCAGGAGCAAAACAAGGTCGTCTTGTTCTACCGGTTTACCACGGCGCAGACTGACAAGCGGATCCTTCACCATACAAAAGTCGACATAACCTGAGCCGCCTGCGGGAACCATTTCATTGAGTAGGCCCGCGTCGAGCGCCACCGGTCTAAAAAGCAGCATTCCAGCGTTACGCAAACTGGCCATCTTCGCGTCATGGCTGCTCTGAAACAGCGGCACGCGAAGGCGGCCGCAACCCTCGAACGCAAACCAATCGCCGTTTGCTCGTCGCATGGCATAGATGTTGCTCATATTATGTCCTTCGCGATTGTTTTCGCGATGAGTGGTGAAGTCACTTTTCTTTGATACACGCTTTTCTCCAATAGTTTTTTCAGCGACTAGCTCTGTATTCACTGAATTTGCCAACATCCAACATTAGGCTCCCCGAGTTAAAGCGTCTGTGCGATAGACCGCTTATAGAACGGGAGTGAGCTTAACGTTCATCAGAACCGGTTGCGGCAACAAAACCGCAACGTAGACGGCTTCGAACAGTACGCTTGTTCACGCCATATGTGTGTTGTCGCACGGACGGCACGGCGCGAAAGTCGTATCTTGCTAAGAGACAGAATTATCCGACCGGACACAGTCAAAACTAACGCAGTGAAAGCTCAGTGAAAGCTTGTCGTTTGGTCTAATGGGAAGAATGAGGATTGGGAATGAGTAGCGAAACGACAACTAAAGACCAAGCAAAGGGCATTAACTGGGACACCGCCATTTTCATTGGCCTGTTTCATGTTGGCGCTGTGGCCGCGCTCTTTATGTTTAATTGGCGAGCAATAGTCGCCGCCATCGTGCTCTGGTGGATTACCGCGAGCCTCGGTGTCGGCATGGGTTTTCACCGGTTGTTAACGCATCGGGGATATAAAACGCCCAAAATAGTCGAGTATCTTCTGAGCATCTGCGGCTCACTCGCACTCGAAGGCGGCCATATCCAGTGGGTCGTCACACATCGCATTCATCACGCTCATACAGATGCCCCCGGTGATCCACACACGCCGCGCGATGGTGGCTGGTGGTCGCATATCGGATGGATGCTAAAAGGCAAGGCTCAGGCGCATGACCCGTTGGTGGTAGCACGCTATGCGCCTGACCTCGTGAAGGACAGATTCCACGTGTTGCTCAATCGGTTTTACTGGGTACCGCTGGTCGTCCTCGGGCTGGCATTGCTTGCCGTCGGGGGCTGGCCATATCTGATGTGGGGCATTTTCTTCCGCGTCACGTTCAACTTGCACGCCACCTGGCTGGTCAATTCGGCCACACATATGTGGGGCAAACGACGGTTCGCCACCAAGGATGACTCAAAAAATAACTGGTGGGTTGCACTGCTGACCTTTGGCGAGGGCTGGCACAACAATCACCATGCACACCCACGTTCCGCCCGTCATGGACTGGCCTGGTACGAAATCGATCTCAACTGGTGGGGTATTCGCGTCATGCAATTTCTGCGACTGGCGAAAGGGGTGAAGTTTGTAAGGATTGCGAAGCGTGCCGGGGCCGGCGCGCAGCAAGACATGGCGCAAGCATGAATACATTGCCCCCGATCATAACGACGACAGAACGCGATTTGGCACCCATCATTCTGGTGGTGGAGGATGTTCATGAGACCCGCGACGGCATTGAGAAATTGCTGAAAGCAGACGGCTATCGCGTTGCCCTGGCCAGAGATGAACGCGACGCTATTGAAAGCGCGCACCGAACACGACCAGACTTGATTCTCGTTAGCCTCGCCGGATTGCCGCTCGACGTTGTTCTTAGCGCGCGCAGTATTCGCCAGCGTGCCAAGGTCGGAGAACACGTGCCAGTGGTAGTTTTTTGTATTGAAGGTCTCGATGAAGGCCAGGAAGCTGAGATTGAAGAGAATGTCTATGTCACGCGGCCGGACAACTTCAATCAGTTGAGAAAGTTTATCGCCCGGCTGCTCAATCCGATTCAAGCGCCGCTTAAGGTGGAAGTAATAGAACCGCCACCGAATAGGATCTCGTCACCATGAAAAACAACTCACAGCAACCCTTTACCTTTAGACTCCTGGATACGAAACCGAGAATGCTCCTGGAATTGACGAACGTAACGGATGAGGTGGTCAGATCCGTCGAAATTCTGACCATCTTCTTAAAAGCTGAGGAAACCGCCGACGGTTTGCTGACGCAATCCCACATAAAGTTCGACGAAATAAAGTCTATGTTTCCACAACAGGCATCGGTTCCTTTCCACCGCACCTGGATCAACGGAAAGCCCGCCACTGATGCGCTTGACCAGCTGGAACGCCTTAGAGTCATTGCGGGGGAACTCAAGCCGTATGTGCTGGATATCTCATGGGAAAATGGCGAAGGCAAGGCGCGTTTTCAGAGAATACCGGTCGGGCATTGAAACAGGGAATCGAATCAGATTGAGAGCAAAGGTTCCAGTATCTTGTGGGCACGTTCGGCATCAACCGGTTTAACTACCAAACGAACTCCCCTGGTGCGCTGAAGATGAGGTTCCATTCCACCACCGTCGTCCTTAAAAACAAACGCTGTAATTCCTTCGTCTTTAAGCACGTCTCGAGCCATTTTGGCATCGATGTCCGTGGCAAAGACTTTAAGTACTACTGTTTCTTCCGGCATTGAGCCCGTTCTCCGTCGCTTAACCGGCGGTACTGTGTTCTAAGTTCGCGAGAGAGTCTGTTCATCGTTGATCCGTATGATCTTCGACTACGGTATTTGGTACCGATCGAGCCAAAACGCCATCTACGTCCAGGCGTCGCACAACGCGAGGCGGCATCGGCTGCGGGGCCGCCGCGTAAATCGCGGGAGGGGGCGTGTCTTCTACTGTCGCTGGCACAGACCTTTGAATTGATGGTTCCTTTGTAACGATTTTCAGGCTAGCTAATTTCATATTTTCCATTTCGGTTATATACGTCTTATTCAGCGGGTGCCGGCTCTGGCAGCGCGTCTTTGAACAAGCTGTCGAAGGCGGGAAGCGATTCTTCTCGATCACGTTGTTGAAACTCGAGGATCCATGAGCGAACTGCCGTGGAGCAGCTGTTTGGGTTGCTGGCTGGCGGGACCGGCGCCTGTCGCAGCGGCACTCGTTCGTGTCGCTTGATCAGTCTTATCGATTTTCTATTCATCTTTTAGGTCGGTCTAATCGAAATGCTTCTGATTCAGATCAGGCTGCGGCGGGCTCAAACGTGAAAGGCGACGAGCCCCTCCTCTTTCGCTTAAACGGTATGATCCTGGCCGTCGGGCGCTGTGCCTTCGAAGCGAACTGCCTAATACTGCTGACCAGGCCGGCAAGGTCGGGCTTAATGACGTACGCATTTGCGCCGGCCTCGATGCCTTTCTTCCTGTCAGCTTCAAAAGCTGCGCCGGAAAAGAAAAGAATCGGTGCGTGCGGATCGATGGCGCGCAGCCGACGGCACAATTCAAAGCCATCCACATCGGGTAAGCGCGAGTCCAGCATATAAAGGTCGAAAGGCTCGGCTTCAATCGACGACAGCGCCTCCGCGCCGGTTCCGACGGCTTTGGCTTCAATGAATGCGAGCTTTAATAGCGTGGTTAACATCACGCGCGAGTCCTCATCGTCATCGACACAGAGAACCCTGAGTCGGGCTTTGGGTGGCATTGTTTGACTTCCTGCTTCCGGGATTATTTTTAGTCGTGGGCTAGTCTTGATCGGGCTGGGATAATCGTCTGTGCGTTAACACACATATCCGAACATTTCCGGGCCCCAGACGGCCTCTCTCCGGCATGCGCAGTCGTAATTCCTCGATGCCTTCGGTCTCTGTGTGCTGGCGCACAGACCCGGGCTTCTTCATCGTCCTACCATGGGTCACGGCTGATGCGCGATGGGCTAATCGGTATTGTCGGGGCGGTAGTCGACGACTATCCAACCCTGCTGGGAAGCCACCGGTTCGCGCGTTGAATTCTGGATGGTGCCGGCGGTTGGCGCGGTAGTGTTTACGATTGTCTCACGCGTTATGAACCAGGTTAGCGCCGCTATCCAAAGCATACAGTTGTGAGTCGGCTGACGCCTTTGCCGTCGCGCCAAAAGCCGCGTGTCATGGTGGCGGGGCGGATAACTCAAAGGCAAACACGAGGTAATAAAATCATGAAAACACACATTTCAACCGTTAAGTCACTCGGTATAGCAATGACTCTAACAGCTCTTCTCGTCGCGACTTCCGTGCAAGCCGCTCCGCAGAGCGAAAAGAGTCTTTACGAACGGCTTGGCGGCGTCTTCGCCATCGCGGCGGTGGTTGACCACTTTAGCGACGCGCTGGTGAAGAACCCGATCGTCGGAAAGAATTCGAAGAACCCAGCCCTCAGGCGATGGCACAGGGAGAACCTCAACAGGTTACCGGGCCTCAAGTTCATGCGAACATTGTGGGTCTGCGAGGTCACGGGAGGGCCATTCAAATTCTCGCCAACGAAACCGGGAAAGACTGCGTTGGGTCTTGAAGAGGCGCATCGTGACCTCAAAATCTCTCCGGCAGAATTCGACGAGGTCGCGGCCGAGCTGGGCCGTTCGCTTGACTTCGCCAAAGTGCCTCCGCGTGAGAAGGCAGAAGTCCTTTCCGCTTTCGCAGCGCACAAGGACGAGGTAACGGCCGGCTACAAAACGAAGTGACTACCCGGCAGTCGCGTTTCAACTCTGCTCCTCCGACAGGTCGGGGGCCCATACTTAATACAAGGAGCGGCATATTGATGTCCGGCAGGCGTTAGCTTTGTCGAGTTGAACACTAACTGATTCGGAACAACCGATTCTGCATTACAAAAACTGGACGTACTTAATGAACTTAAGAAACCCTTAGCCGTCCAACGAAACTCAAAGGAGCCATAAATGAGCGAAAACCAAAAGACAGATGTGGATGCGAATTCGCGCGAGTTCACGCGGGGCGTGGAAGCGGGGCTCAATTCTGAAGACACGAAGTACTGGCAAGCCGGTTACGAACTCGGCCAGGGGTTGAGCGACAAAGACACCAAGGAACTGGTCAAAGCACCGGTCAAAGAACCCATCAAGAAGGAACCTGACACGCCGCTATTCGTCAAAGATACATTGGGCGGTGATGCCCAGGACGAGAAAGATAAAAGCACGGAATAGTCTGTCCATGCGCCGGGATATATAACTGAACTCGAACATGAATAGGTTACTAAGCCTTGGCCTGACGTTTCTTATACTTCTAAGCTCGTGCGCGTCACAAAACGCCACCACTGAGATCACCTCGGCAGCATGGCGTGACGATCTTCGCTATCTCGCGCGCGAACTCCCCAGCCGCCACATCAATGCTTTTCACACTGTGGGCCGCGAAGCCTTTGCCGGCGAAGTAGCGCGTCTGGATGCAGCTATTCCGGGCATGAATGGTGACGAAGTGCTCGTCGGGCTCATGCGGATCGTTGCACTGGTCGGCGACGGACACACGCATTTGGATTTGCCGCCGGGCTCTCTTCGTTACCCAATGGAGTTGCAGTGGTTTGGGGATGAGCTGCGCGTGGTTGCGGTGGCGGCTCCTTATCATCACGCGGTGGGGGCGCGCGTACTTGCAGTAGGCGCCACGCCGATTCAAGACGTCATGACACGTGCAATGCAGCTTGTTCCCCGCAGCGAGAATGACGGACGAACACGCCTCCTCGCCACAATGCAACTCACTTCGCCCGAAGTGCTTCACGGACTAGGTTTAGTTGCGAATCGAGAGAATGCGCCCTTTGCTTTAGAGCTGGCCACCGGTGAGCGCGCCACGATTATGTTCTCGCCGGCAGGGATGGGGAATTTTTCGAGTTGGCGTTTGGCAGCGGTAGAGAAGCCGCCGCTCTATTTGCGGCGATTGAATGAAGCCTGGTGGACAGAGTTTCTGCCTGACACCCAGACGCTTTATTTCTCATTCCCTCGGTATCCGCCGGAAGCCGAGTTCCGGGAACGTGCGCTGGCGCTCGGTCAACAACTCGACCAATCCCGGGCGCGTCGATTGGTGATCGATCTGCGGCGTAATCAAGGCGGAGACTTTACGCGCTTTCGTCAGGTACTTCTCCCTATCATCAAGAGTCGGCCCGCAATCAATCGAAAGGGCGGTTTGTTTGTGATCACCGGACCGGGAACGTTTTCTGCGGCGACGGTGAATGCTCTCGATCTGCGCAACGAAGCGAACGCGATTCTGGCCGGCAGCCCGACAGGGATGAGACCGACTCACTACGGCGAGCACGCAGAGTTCCGGCTACCCAACTCGGGATTTCGAGTCTCATATTCGACGCAGTACTATCGGTTCGGCGTCGAAACTGATTCCGCAGTCGTCCCGGATCGGCAGATAGAGCCAACGTGGGCTGAGTTCCGTGCCGGACGCGATCCCGTAATGGAATGGATTCTTCGAAGTTCTTGATTTCGCTTTGCGCGTCTTTGCGTCTTTGCGACTTCGCGTGAAATAGCTTCTTGCGAAGGACACTTCACGCAAAGGCGCGGAGCCCGCAAAGAACACGCAAAGTAAGACCACCGGATTCCTTCTAAACCATCTGAGTGAAAATTGTTTTGGTATAGTGCGAGCAGAATCGGGAGATACACGCGAAAATGATAACTGTTGCCAATCGACTTTACGTGAAGCCGGAGTACGCGGACGCCTTTGAGAAGGTGTTCCGAGAGCGAGCCGGCCTGGTGGATAAGATGGATGGGTTCATCTCCAATCAGATACTGCGCCCGGTAAATGATGGAGATCCTTACGTAGTCTTTACGATGTGGAATAGCCGGCAGGATTTTCTCAATTGGGTGCGCTCTGACGCCTTCGTGAAAGGTCACGCCCAGTCAGGCACTCTGCCGAAGGATGCGTACTTCAAGACGAACGTGTTGGAGTTGCACGAGGTACTGCAGGATTCTTCTCGGCCCGACCTGCCGCCTGAACCGCGCGGCGGTCCGTTCAATATGCATTAGAGAATCTCTTCGCTTGCTCCGTGTCTCAGAGTATTCTTCGTGTCTCTGTGGTGGGTCTTGTCGCGAGATTATTCACCACCGAGGCACAGAGCACGACAGAGACACGGAGAAAAACCGCAAAGGGTCATTGAATCCGGGAGTTTGAGTCGAACTTATGGGTCAATCGAAAATCGAAGTCTTCACCGCAATGCTCACTGAGCAGCCGGAAAACGCCATGATCTGGTACGGCTTGGCCAGTGAGCAATTCAAGCTGGAGAACTGGGCCGAGGCAGCAAAGTCTTTGCGTCAGGTCGTGAGTCTCAACCCGGACTATACGGCCGCCTATCAGATGCTGGGCACCGTCCTGGCTAAATCGGATGACCTTGCCGCGGCACAAGAGGCGTGGAGAGATGGCATTGAAGCTGCGGCGCGTACCGGCGCGTGGAAGGCTGGGCAACATATGCAAGCCTTGTTGGCGGGCGTTGCCGGCGGTAATAATGCTCTCTGCTCTGACTAGGAACGGAAGGCTCGCTTGATCAGGCAATCATGAATTAGACACCAAAAGTGGGGTAGTTTTTTGACCACCAAATGTGGCTTCTACTATAAGTTATGCCGTCTTGCTCGCCACAGACATGAGAGAATTTTCCACTCCCGAATTTGAGCAGTTCCTTCAGCAACTCCAATACTACAACGAGAATAGGTTTGGAAACCTGAGTCCCTTTTTTGATGCGAAGTTCCTACTAATGGAATCATCGGATGACCCGCCGTCAATCATTACGTTCGCATACCCGGAAACTGAGGTCGACAGAGCGCACATTAATCAGCCCTTCAACTGGGAACTTGAGACGGCCATCAACCAATTCTTCTCTCATGTCAAAGACTTTGACGGGCGTAGTTCTTCTGCGGTGGCGGGTGCATTTCTCAGCGCGCTCCAGTCATGTATCGACCTTGAGAACTCTAACTTGTGGGAGTATGTTCCTGACTGGCAAAGCACGGATGAATTGTACGATTACATCGCATTTGGCTTTACCTACATTATTGTTAATCGCAACGACGCGCGGTGCCTTATTGTTCATGGTGGCTATATGGATTGAATCTTTACCCTGACGACGGCATAACAACTAGTTGGACCGGAGCAGCGGTAGCGTGTTTCGCATCAAACCTGATGCGGCGAAGGTTGAATGAAAACGCGCCGCCCGGTCAACTCAGACGTTATGTTGCTTCATCCTACAAACGTGATTCGACTTGTCTTGGCCACGACGATTCTATTTTCAATCGCGTTGCTCGCTAACGGGCAGGATCAGGAAGTTCATCTCAAATGTCCCATAACTCGTGAATTGCTAATTCAACTGGATTGGCCTGGTGTGGTCAAATCGGTAATCCCTGCTTATCCCGCGATTGCCGCCGCGCGACGAATCAGTGGTCCCGTCCGTGTTGATGTTGACATCAATCCAAACGGTACGGTCACCGCCGCACGCGTAATTTCTGGCGACAAAATACTCTCCGACGCTGCGAAAGACGCGGCGTTGCGCTGGACATTTCGACCGACTGCTAACGGTGCGCAGTCCATACCGTTGAACTTCATATTTCGCCCGGTTGACTATGTTGCTCCGAAAGAAAAACCCGAATGCGGCACGTCACCATACACTGTCGAAATTCTTCGGGTGGCCATCGTGTGAACCAGTGGCGCAACATAACAAATCGTTGGACGCGAGCCGCGATAGCGTGCTTCTCATGAAGTGTTTGTAGATTAAAGTTGGAGCTACCGCGCGGCCGCGTCAACTTCTCAACCGTTATGCGCTTGTCCCACTCAATGAAACCGCTTCGATTGCTAACGCTGCTTTTCTTTGCGCCGCTTTCTCTTTCGCGGCCACATAGCGAACCGGCGCCTGATGTTTTCTGGCTCGACAAATATGGCAACATCGCCTGGAACGACGAGAAGGCGCGCTTGGATAACTTCGCGATTCAACTAATGAACGACCCAAATCTAATCGGGTATTATTACGTTATGGCCGGTCCAATCTCATGCAAAGGAGAAGCGCAGGCTCGCGCCGTGCGGGCAAAGAACTACATGATGAAAGTGCGCCACTCAGACTGGAATCGGATCATCTGGCGGGATATTGGTTATGGCGACGAATTTCAGGTTTCAATCTGGCTCGCTCCGCGTGGCAAGCCGCCGATGTCCGTTCCCGTCTACGAGCGCTCGACGGCGCAACATGTGATCAAAGACTGCGGCTCAAATCCGCTGCGTCAACGTGTCCACCCCCGGCGTCGGCGCGCATAACAAATCGTTGGACGCGAGTGGCGGGAGCGTGTTTCTCAACTAGAATGACCCGGCGGAGGTGCTTTGATTCGCGCCGCCCGGTCAACTCAGACGTTATGCTTCTTCTTTCCAGGTTAGGCTTGTGAAATCGAAGCACATTGTTTTGATAACGGTCATAGGGACGGTCGGGATTATTTCGTACAGTTGCTATGCCCTTTCCCGCGCGTTCCGCTTCCCCGGTGATAGGGGTGCGGTTTACGACACGTGGGAAACTGCAAACGGAATTTTTAGGGTAAGAATGGCGGCATATTATGAAGTCGGGATTTACATGCCGGGAGCCTTTTACACGTGCGAGTCTGCCCAGGTTGGCTCTGATGAGTGGCGAGAGTTCAAAGCTTTTCGAGGGGACGACGCTATTCCTCTTAGTCGCTTGAATGGTCGCTTCCGCTTCGTCAATAACCAAACCGCATACTTCTACACGGCGGATGATTTCTTAGTCACCCTTGATGCGGGGCGTAATTGGTCGATTTGGCGGCCACCTACTTTGACGCAGCCCAATGGTGATCGCGTTTATTACGCCATTACAGAGGCGTATGTTGACGGAGACGGAACAGGCAAAGCTAAGCTGTGGAACTATGACGAACAGAAAAGAGATGCCGTGTCGTTGGATGTTTTGACGAAAGATTACGGTCAAAGTTGGCATGTGGTTCCAAGCCAGACGAAGCATAACAACTCGTTGGACCGGAGCGGCGGGAGCTTCTGAATTGCGGAATGCGGATTGCGAATTGCGGATTTGATTTCGCGCCGCCCGGTCAACTCAGACGTTGGCGCTTCCGCATACTTTGAGAGGTAATAATGACCAAACTTCCATCAACACTCTTCGTCCTTCTAATCATCTTCGTCTCTGCAGCCGGCCAAAAAGCACCTACTTCATTTCTGGAAAAACGCGTGACGTTTGCGATTCCAAGTAATTGGCAAATCCAATCTCAAGAAGATTCAAAGACGATGGGTCGCACACAGATTCTTATTCCATATGCGCTCACTGACAACACCCCACACAGTGCGAACGCGGCAATTATCGCGAACAATGTCCCTGATAATGTGACCGTAAAAGATATCGGTGATCGAATCGCCAAGCAGCAGTATCCCGGTATGGCAATCATCAATGATATTCCCGACGGAAAAAACTGGCGTACTATTGTCTGGACGGCACGAACTGAAGGTGTGCCTTATCTCATGCTCAATCGCTTTGGGTTGGTAAATCATGTCGCAGTTGAATTCGTTGTTGGGTTTCCGCTCTTTGAAAACGGTGACACCAAATGGGTGGAAAGAGTTGTTGCCGATTTCAACGCCACTTGCGAGACGCTGAAGATTGACGGAACCAATTCGACCGAAGCGAAGGTGTACCTTGGAAAACTGCCGTCAAAAAACTGACGCGCCCAACAACTCGTTGGACCGGAGCGCGGAGAGCCTCTTTCTCAACTAGTTTGGCTCGGCGAAGGTTGTATGGAATCGCCGCTCCCGGTTAACTCTGACGTTATACGCCGTCGCGTGACACCATGAACTCAATATCCTCCCTCGTTTTGTTTGTTGGTTTACTGCTCGCTGCCTGTTCGCGCCCTCAAACTCCGCAGCCTTCGGTCGCGGTAATCGACCACCCAACACCGACAACCTCTCCTGCGTCCATTCCAACTCCTGGGCCAAGTCCCATTCCGAATCCTGAGATGTCTTTGGCGAACGGGCTGAAGATTGTTCCGAAAACGATTACTCTCAAAAACGAACGGCGACGTTATGAAATCAACGTGACGTTCCCACAAATCGCGGGAACCAAAGATCCAGTATTCTTGAATCTAAACCATCGTATTCGCAATCTTGTCGCCAACCAATATTCGTGGCCGTTGGCCCCGCCAACAAAAGACGATCTCCGCTACTACCAAAAATGGCCGGGAGTCTACAACTCAGTCGACCTTGACTACTACGTTGTTCTCGCAACCAACAGATTTCTCAGCATGTACTTTGAAGTGTACAGTTACGGTATCGGTGCGGCGCATTCCGTCCAAGAGAGCTTTACCATCAACTTCGATATGACTTCGAAGACGCTGCTCACTCTGGACTCGCTGTTCAAACCGGGGACGAAACCGCTCCAGTTCATTTCAAAATACTGTATTGACAAATTGTCAAAGGATCATTCTTGGGCCATGAACGATCCCGTTTTCCGCGACGAAGTTGCTCCTGTACCGAAGAACTTCGCCAGTTGGAACATTGTGCCCGAGGGTATCCGCATTAACTTCGACGCGTGTAAAATCGATGGTTGTTCGGCCGGTGCGACGGAGGTTGTTATTTACTTTATTGAACTCAAACCGCTGATGCGCGCTCAATTTGCTGGCGGCGTATAACAAATCGTTCGGCATCTTCTAAAAACCAATGGGTGGTTGCGTACTACGAGCGTGGGGCGATGACTTCCAACCGGAATCTTTTCTCGCCGGAAGCCCACTCGAACCATGCAATGTGTTCACCAGGGGTACTCGCAAATCCGAGGGCCGCACTTGGGACACATCGGGACTAACGGTCCTCGTCAGTGATGACTCTGACAATTTCAAGCATCAGGTAAACGACGCAATTGAATTCCTGACTTCGAACCGCCTTGAACTCCAACGCTTGAAATCCAGCGTCGGAATTGACGGTCTTAGCTTGGACTTCGGCGTGTCCGGGACAAACGGTTTCTTGCAACGTCACCTCTTTCCACCGGAACTAATTTCGCTCGCGGCTGAATATGCCTTGGCTCTTGAGGTATCAATCTATGCGTCATAAACATTGCTTCTGTTCATGGCGCGACGCCCAACAAATCGTTGGACGCGAGCGGCGATAGCGTGTTTCGCAACTTGCTTGGTGCGGCGAAGGTTGCGTGAATTCGCGCCGCCCAGTCAACTCTGACGTTATGCGGCTCTTGAGGTTTCGGTAAGTGCACATCTCGTCCATAGAACAACTTGATAAGGTTATGTCGGAGCTTCACGACTGCCCTTTCGATTTGGACCGGGCAACATTCGACGAAGCCACGCACACATGGACTGGCTTCTTTCTTCGGCCGCTTTGGGACGATCCGCGTGTCGAACAACGCCGTATTTCAATATTCTCTGTTCGCACTCAGCTACCTGTTGTTGAGGCAACACTCAACGTTGGAGGTGTCAACAAATGCGTCGTCGCTGACAACGCACGGATCGGTCGCTACAGTTTCGAAGAAATCCAAATCATTCCGAACGGTGTGCGGCTTCACTTTACCGAAGCTCTCGACATCGATCTTGAACTTGGTGCTATCGACGCCAACTACGAAGAACAACCGTTGCCCGAACTGTGCGCAATCTACCGACAGTGTTTTCTTGTACAATCAGGCCCATTCATCGAAAGGGTCGCCGCATAACAACTCGCCCGGACCGGAGCGGCGGGAGCCTTAATACAGTGATGCGTGATGAGTAATGAGTAATGAGTGAAGTCGCGCCGCCCGGTCAACTCAACCGTTCGGTGACTTACGTTGTGGCTTGCGTGGCAATGCAACTGGCGAAATCTATTTCATTGATCGTTTCGGTGTCGGCACTACTTGTTGGGTGCGAGTCCTCGGCGTCGAACCTTGCCGAGGCCGCTATCCGTGGCGAAAAGTCGTACAAGCAGTATAAAACCTCTGATTACGCAACAGCGAAAGCCGCTTTGTTAGATTACATAACCTTTCTGGATCGCTTGGCAATTGCCGAGCCCAGTCTCGACAATACCTGCACCGCTGACGCCATCTTTTCATACGTGCGTTTAGCCAGATTGGAACGGAAGAACCACGGTTCGGATGAGAATCGTTATATGACAGAAGCCGTTTCAAGGTGCAACAAATCGAAGACCAAGTTTGTCGATTGTTCTGAAGAAACGCTCAACAGGTCTGTGGATATTCTCGATAAGGTTCCTGTTCGCTAATACTCCTGGGCATGTCACCGAACAAATCGTTGGACGCAAGCGGCGGCAGCGTGTTTCGCAAGTTAATTCGTCCGGCGATGCTTGATTGAATTCGCGCCGCCCGGTCAATCAGACGTTGGATGGCTTCGTAAATTTCGGGCCGGTGAACCGTCCTTTGACGAAACGAATCGTGCTCTCACTTTTGATCGCGCTCCCAATCAGCGCGGTGGTGACAGTGATACTCTTTTTGGCGAGCGGCTTCGCTGGCGGAGCATGTCATTGCCTGACACCGGCCAGTATTCTTTTTCCTTACGGAACGTTTATTACCATGCGCACGAGTTGGGAGACTACCGGTGGCTTGGTGACGATTCTTCAGTTTCTCGTTTACGCGGTCATAATTGCTCTCGCTAACGGATGGCGAAAATGGCTTGTGGCCTCGGTGGTCCTTTTGGTCCTACACGCAGTCGCGGCAATCGGTGCTGTCACGATGTATCAATGGTGGGGGTAACTCGCTTGTTCATGCGACGCCATCCAACAAATCGTTGGATGCGGGCGGCGGGAGCGTATTTCGTAAGTTGATTGGTCCGGCGATGCTTGATTGAATTCGTTCCGCCCCGGTCAACTTCTCATCCGCTGGGCGTCTTCCTGAATTCTCAAATTGACAAGGCAGCTGATGAAGCCAAATTTTAGTCGGCGGGGCAAGGTGGCAATTGCGCTTGGGATTCTTGCCAGCCTAAGCTGTTTCATAATCGCACTCGTGATCTTTATTCGAGAGAGGGATTGGCCTGCCAGGTATATTTCGGCAGGTGTCGCAATTTTAGCCCTCATGTTTATTGTTTTCAGGAGACGAGCCTCACGTGGGCTCTAATCATATAGTGGAAAGAGGAGCGCTTCGTTATCTTAATCCGAGAGTTCGGGATGACCAGTGTCAAGCAACTGTTGCTAACCCATCCACCCGCCCGCAAAACCTGCGCGACGCAACCCCTCGATGATGTAAGGACAGCCGCGCATCAACTGCCAGAGAAATTCTGACCTGTAGTTCTCAATCATCAAGACGATCGGGCCCTGATCCAGACCGTAGTAGCCTTTCGAGATCCATTCCTTGCTCGACCCCGTCGAAAACGTGGGATTGAAACTGCATTTGAATCCGTACTTGCTGGTCATCTCAGGAAACGTCTTGTCGAAATGTTCGATCGACGGCAGAACGATCTCGGGGGCGAAGGGAAGTGAAGCGACCACCGCCCACGGCGCAAGCGTGCCGTCATCGGGACCGTTCGGAACGCCGCGGTTTATGTAGTCGTAGAAGCGGAGCAACTTGCCTTTGATCTTCTTGCGTGCGGGTCCGGGACCATCACTCGCGGTGAGCCCCCAAATGTATTCACCATACCCTTTGAAGCCTCGCGGATTGCGAATCGCGTACTGCTGCTGAAGGTAGGTGGCGCGGCGGCTGTTCTCGAAATAATCGCTCTCATGTTTTCGCATGTAGTCGTCCTGAATGCCTCGAAAATCGATCCACATGTGCGAGAGCTGATGGAGGAAGAGCGGCCCGCCGTAAAGAAACTCGCGGCCGTAAAGCTTCTTCCACTTATAAGTCTCTGTCCATTCGCGGTAACTCTTTGCGGCCAGTGGGTAGGTCGGCGATGCGAGACCGAGTACGTAAAGAATCAGCGCTTCGCTGTACCCGAACCAACGATACTTGATGAAGCCGCTTTCTGGTTTCCATCCGTGCGTGACCGTCATTCCGCGGTTCTGCGCCCATTGCCAGTCGGCCCGGCGGTAGATGGCTTCGGCAAGCGTGCGAATCTCGCGCTCATCTTTCGTGTCGCGCTTGAAATACTCAGCGGCCGTCAGTGCTCCGGCGATCAGGAACGTCGAATCGATTGTTGATAGCTCGCAGTCCCACGTGCGGCGCCCGGTTTTCATATCCAGGAAGTGATAGTAGAAACCTTTGTATCCGGTCGCGTCCGGTTCCGGCCCGTGCGGGCTATTCCAAAAGAAACGCAGCGTCGTGAGCGTTCGCTTGATCGCGTCCCGTCGCGTGATGAATCCGCGCTCAACACCAACCGGATAAGCAGCGAGTGCAAATCCCGTGGGAGTGATACTGCACGGTGATCCCTGACGGGTGCTGTCCGGCACTAAACCATTTTGTGGATTTGTTTCTTTGAGGAAATAGTCGAAGGTAACGCGCTGGAGCGTCTCGAGCTTCTTGTCGGAGAACTTGGGTTGACTCAGCTTCCGGGACGGCATGGTTTGGTAAATAGTAGATTGTCTGGCGCGGCCTCCCAAGCCGTTTGGGCCGTTATGAAATGTGATGCTGGAAAAGAGAAGAGGAGGGTTCACGATCGCGCTCGACCGTGGAACCCTCCCCGACTCGCTATGGATAGGGCGAAGAACCTCGTCGGGATCACCGACTGAGGCTACTTCACTCCTAAGTTATCTCGGCGAACCTGCACGAATCGTTAGTTCCGTGCCTTGCGGAAGGTCGAGGCTTTCCTTGCCGGTTACAAATACTGAACCGGCTCCGCCTGCCGCGCCGATGGCTGCGCCAATCGCCGCGCCTTTGCCGCCGCCGGCAACTGCGCCGATGATCGCCCCAATGGCCGTACCAATGCCTGTCCGAGTGACAGTTTGCGTGGTCTGGTTGTCGCCCTGGGCGCTTCCTTCGTTGTCCACGCGAACCGTGTCGCCATTCGCGTTTCTGACACCAGAAAGAGCTCCGGCGAATCTGTAGGTTTGACCGTTGCGCAACCGGATCGTGTCGAAGTTAAGCGTCATTCCAGATCGGCCAGTCAGCGTTCCACTTTGGGTAACACTGGCAACCGTGCCTTCGATGACAGCGCCTTCGTACTGACCGGGTTCGCGCACCGTCATAGTAAAGCGGTCGCCCTGCCTGGTGCTCTTTGTGGTCAGGTCATTGTTCAGGACCGCCACTACGGTTTCACCGTCACGCAGGATGAATTCGGCGTTGTTCCTACCGGTGTTGAGAACCGGGCCCGAACCGTTATAGATATTCCATTGCGCAACATCTGAAGTCCGGTCGTAGATGCTGTTAACGATCACAGGCTGGTTCAGCCGCTCTGAGTAGATCTCGCGTTTGACCCGCAGCCGGCGGCCGTTTTCAATAGGCTCGAAAGTGACGTTGAAATCATTTTCCCGGTAGCCGGTTGAGTTCACCGCTAGCTGTTCCCCGCGAAGGGTTGCGGTTACACGGTTTGTTCTACCGTTGAGTTGTTCCTGGCGCTCGACGCCGTCCGCTTCAAAAGTGGACCGCTGAGCAAGCGATGACGCCATGCTCATCGTTGAACTATTTCGCTCAATAGCCAGCATTTGCGGCGACTCGAGCCGGGCAATCATGCGGTCATAGACAGCCTGACGTTGGTTGCTGGAAAGATTCCGCGTCGCGCGGTCGGTAACGTCACGGGGATTGTCGCTGCGCGACGAATCCAACCTGTACGTTCCGGTCAGGCGACTATTTGAGTTGTATTGCGGAAGGGAAGGCTGATTGCCACCTTGCCAATTCGCCGAAACATTGAAAGCGCCGGCCAAAGTGTTTAGGTCGTTCTTCAGAGTTGACCAATCACTCTGTGCCCGGTTCGTGAGCTGGTTGCTGCGCATGAATGTGTCAATCGGCCGGGCCAGCGCGAGCACGCGTTCGACATCGTCGGCAACGGGCTGTCTGGTGTTGTGCTGGTTGCGCAACTGCGCCGTGGCGTTCTGGAAGTCGCGCACGTCGTCATTCACGTTGACGTTGCTATTACTTTGATCGTAACGGCTCCGGTTGAAAGCATTCGTGAGACTCGATTGGAACCTGTTACCACCTGACTCGATTCGCTGAATAAGCTGATTGAGTTCGGCGTCACGCATCCGATACGACTGACTGGTGGAGACTTGTTCGCGGTTCCATTGCCAGGTTACGCCATAGGCGTTCGCCAGCGCATTCAGATCGGTTCGCACCGCGGCCCAATTGTTCTGCACTCGAGGGTTCAAGCGATGGCGACCCATGAAGCCATTCACGAGCGATGCTTTTTGCAGGATGTTCTGCACATCGACCGTTCCGGCCTGGCGGGTGGCGAACCGGTTCTTGAATTGATCGATTGCCGATCCCAAATCAGGTTCGAAGGTGTTGATATCGTTTTGGGGCCGCGTTTGGTCAACGCGCTGGTTCACCAAAGCGAGATTTAGACTGTTACGGAACGTGTTAGTGCTCCGCTCTATTCGTTGAAGTATGTTGCTGACCTGACGGTCAGATACGCGGCCAGATCGCCGCTGAGCCTGTGCGCTGACGCCGATGACGGCGAGCGCGAACAGGATAAATCCTGACATTATACGTTTTGAATTTTTCATCTTTTCCTTTTCAGCTTTTGATAGCTACTTACCAATGTTTTCCACACACACGTCGCCTCAATTATTGATTGCACCGACTGTTGTAACTTGAATCAGACGGAAAGACGCGGAGACAAATTCCTCTCGCTACAGCCCTTTTCGGGAAATTCACAGACGGCTCAAGAAGAAGGTCGCTGACCCGATCCGAGTGTCGAAAGTAATTTCTAAAGCAGAGCTAAGTGAGGTTTATATCATGTACGCAAATCGCGGTCTGTGCGCTAACACACAAAGCCATTGAGCTGCTTCGGACAGGTGAACGGCATCTGTTTCATCTTTGTGTTTTTGGGAATTCTGGCGCTGCGGGCTGTGGATTTTTTCGCGCGCGGACCCCACCAAAGATGGCAGGCCTCCAGACGACAAGCACAATGCGAAATTAACGTTTGGGGCACGAAGCTTGCTCTGTGTGTTCGGGAATAACCAAAGCGCAAGATGATCCGAGGGTAAACATACCTGGCGGTTTTACCGCCGGAATTCCAGTCGACCAACTTGAGGGAGAAGACAACGATATGAGATTGAACACACGCGCCTTGCTGTCAACTACCGCCATCATGCTTGTGCTGTTGATTCCGTCCGCAGCCCGGGCGCAACACAAGCACACACAGGGCACGCCTGAGAAGCCCGGCACGGCAGGCATGAAGTCTGAGATGGCTAAGATGATGAAATCGCCGCATCACATGCTGATGATGGCCCACAAGAAGAGTATGTCCGAATTCGCCAGGACCCTCCGTGATCAGGCGGTCAAACCTGGAGCTCTGGACGTTGAATTCGCGCGAGCGAATGTTGTTGAGCTAAGACATAACCTCGATGCGATGGAAGCCATCCACCAAAAACACATGCAGACGATGAGCGCTGAAATGAAAACAAAGATGCAGGTGATGATGGAGAAGATGGATAAGGAACGCGCAATGATCAAGGATCAGGTGATTGCGCTCGAGACGGAGGTGCAGTCCAATGCCCCGGACTCTAAGCAAGTGGCTGCGCACACTAATGCGCTCCTTAAGCACTTCGGGATGATGTCGCGGAAGCATGGTCGCAAAGCCGGTAAGAAAAAGATGGAGATGAAGACGAAGCCGGAAATGAACATGTAGGCCGCGTCAAGGCGTCCCGAATTGAATGGCTAACTCGTGCCGTGTCGAGTCTCGACTGGGTGCCGTAAGGGCCAAGCCGCATACAAAAGCCGCCCAACCACATGGAGAGCTAGCTAATATAGATCAGACCGCCAGGACTTATCGTCACCCATAACGAAAGGGACCTTAGGAGATAGAATAATGGATCGCCGCGACTTCCTTTTTCTCTTAAGCCTGTCCAGCATCGCTGGAGCCACCGGATGCTCAGGGCGGTCCGCCGGCTCGCGGCCCACCGAGTTGTCGCCGCAGACCACACCGAGCGCCGAGTTCGCGGCCGACGTCGATCTGCTTCTGACCGCCGCGCCCGACGAAATGGTCGTGCTGCCCGGCGCGCCCACGCGCGTATGGCGTTTCACGGGCCGACTGATCAAAGGTCCCGCCGACACACTCCAGACAATTCCCGGTTCCTACCTTGGGCCGGTCATTCGCCTGCGCCGCGGCCAGCGAGTCCGCGTTCGTATTGCCAACCAGATCCCCGAAAGCTCGGTCGTCCACTGGCATGGCCTGGACGTGCCCGAGCGAGCCGACGGTCATCCACGACTTGCCATCACCCACGGTCGCGAATATATCGTCGAGTTCGAGGTCACCAATCGCGCTGGAACTTACTGGTACCACCCGCACCCGCACATGCGCACGGGCGCGCAGGTGTACCAGGGTCTGGCTGGTCTCCTCATCGTCCGAGACGCCGAAGAGGACGCGCTGGCGCTGCCCTCTGGCGAGGCCGAACTATTATGCGTGCTGCAGGATCGGCGGTTCGATGCACAGAATCAGCTTGTCTTTCACAGCGGTAACATGATGGAGATGATGAACGGTTTTCTCGGCGACCGCGTGCTGGTGAACGGCCAGCCGCAGCCGACGACAGAGGTGGACGCAGCATGGCACCGAGTCCGTTTATTGAACGGCTCGAACGCGCGCATCTATAAGCTGGCATGGAGCAGTGACCTAAAGATGACCGTGATTGGCGGAGACGGTGGCCTCCTGGAACACCCGCTCTATCAGCAAGTACTCACGCTGGCGCCTGGCCAACGCGCGGACTTATTGCTGGATCTCACGGCCCTTGCGGCCGGCACCGAGGTGCACCTCGACAGCCAGGCATTTCCCGAAGCTGACGCCGGCGTGGTCGGAATGGGTGGCATGAGGGGCGGCGGGATGGGACGCGGGATGGGCAACCGTTCGAGCCTGCCGAATGGAGCACCGCTGCGCGTGATGACCCTGCGCACACGCGCTCGGAAAGGCCCGG
>DASUTF010000127.1:0-13384 GCA_036374695.1 Pyrinomonadaceae bacterium | reverse complement strand
TGCCTTTCGCGGACGCAACCGCTTTCCAAATCCAGCCCAGACACGTGTCAACGTACTGACACGCCTCAATCGTCTTGTCGAGCTTGCCGGTGTGGCCGACCATGTCGGGGTTGGCGAAGTTCACGATGAATACGTCCGTATTGCGTTCCTCGATCGCGCGCAGGAATTTGTCAGTGACTTTGAATGCCGACATCTCAGGCTGCAGATCGTAAGTCGCAACTTTCGGTGAAGGCACGAGCAGACGCCTCTCGTGGGGAAACTCGCGTTCAGTGCCGCCATTGAAAAAGTAGGTGACGTGCGCGTATTTCTCGGTTTCCGCCATGCGATAGTTGTCGATCCCGTTAACCGCAAAGACTCCCGCCAGGATATTTCGCGGCAACTCTGGCGGAAAGGCGACCGGCAGCGGATAGGTCTTGTCGTAAACGGCGAAGCAAACAAAGTGCGTATGCGGCCGGTTCGGAGTCGGGAAATCATCAAAACCGGGCACGGACAACGCGCTAGTGATCTGGCGCGCGCGATCGGCGCGAAAGTTGAAGAAGATTACTGAATCGCCATCCCGAATCGTTGCCACCGGTTGTCCGTCTGCGCCTGCCATTACAATTGGCTCGACGAACTCATCCTTGATGCCGTGTTCATAGCTTTTCTTAATCGCTGCGATTGGATCGGTCGCCGGCTCGCCTTCGCCATGGACGAGCAGGCGATACGCGCGTTCAGTTCGCTCCCAGCGTTTGTCTCGATCCATCGCGTAGTAACGCCCGACCACAGAAGCGATTTCGCCCACGCCGATGTCGCGACACGCGGTCTTCATCTGCGCGAGGTATTTGTCCGCCGATTGGGGTGGCGTGTCGCGCCCGTCCAGGAAGCAGTGAACGTACACGCGACGCAATTCGCGATCTTTGGCCATGCGCAACAGAGCGAACGCGTGTTCCTGTGACGAGTGCACCATGCCGTCTGACGTCAAGCCCATGATGTGCAGCGCTCGATCGTGCTTCACGGCATTGTCAATCGCTGCGTTCAGGACAAGATTGTGAGAAAAAGCGCCGGTGCGAATTTCGTGATTGATGTATTCAAGATCCGTGCGCACGACCCGGCCGGCGCCCATGCACAAGTGACCGACGTTCGAGTTACCCATCACGCCGCTCGGTAAGCCGACGCATTCCCCGGAAGCCTGCAGCAAAGTGTGCGGATACTTTTCAAGCAGCTCGTCATAGAAGGGCATTTGGGCCTGCGCGATCGCGTTGCCCTCACGTTCAGCGCGGTAGCCAAAGCCGTCGAGAATGATGAGTGCGAGTGGAGTTTTCATTCGGTACGCACGCCTCCGGCGTGCTATCTCATACGTCCACTGCAGGCACGCCAGAGGCGTGCGTACCTGCATTTACCGCCAATAATCCGGACTCTCTTTCATGTTCGGGTCGGGCCGTTCCATCCAACGCTCGGGCCGGTGCAGCTTGATAAAACCAAAGCGCTCGTAAACTCCGTGCGCATCTTTTGTTGACAGGACCCAGCGGCGAAATCCCTGCAACTGCGGGTGCGCGAGAATGACTTCCATCAGCCACTTCGACAAACCCTGCCCGCGATGCTCCGGCAGAACGAAAACGTCGGCGACCCAGGCAAACGTCGCATAATCCGTCACGATACGCGCGAAGCCAACCTGCTCAGTGCCTTTGTAGATGCCGAACGGAAGTGAATTCTCGATTGAACGCTCGACAACTTCGAGGGCGCGGCCGGTCGCCCAGTACGTCTGATTGCTGAGATAGTCGTGGATCAGATCGATGTTGAGACGCGAGCGATCCGTGCTAATCGTGTAGTCGCCGCGCTGCCAGGTGTCGGTCATAGGGGTACGCACGCCTCCGGCGTGCCTTCGGGGTACGCACGCCTCCGGCGTGCCTTCAATAGAGCGCGCCAGAGGCGCGCGTACCGATTGCTACCTCGGCGAAATGTCTCGCCGCAGAAAGAAGATCAAATCTGTCGCAGGAGGTTCAATCCCCAGCTGTCGAATCATTCCGACAACCTGCCCGCGGTGCATCGTTGAGTGGTTGACCACGTGCTGCATCTGATCGATGAGCGGCATGGAACTCGGATCACCGCTGAGGAGCTTGAACGGCAGCTCAGCCGCCAGACGATCCTCATCGATGTTCGTCAGGAGCTGCGCGCGCCGATCGACCACTTCCGACCAGCGGTCATTCAGTGCCGCGAGGTCCGCGCACACTTCCGGAGTCCACATTGGCCAGGCTTCGGCCTTGGCCGGCGAGCGTCCATTCCAGCGCTCAAGCCAAATCCACTCGACGCCGGCCATGTGCAAAAGCGTCCCGAAGATCGATTGATGGCTGATGCCCACATCGCGACGGAGATCTTCTTCCACCAATTGATCGGCGGCGTCCATCGCGAGTTCGTTCGCCCACTCGGTGTAATCGAAGAGACGCTTGATGTCTGAAAGATTCATGATTTGGAGTGCGCTGTCAGAGCACCAACTTTAGTTGGGCTTTTTCATCGTCGCAAAAGCCCGACTAGAGTCGGCCCTCTAACCCCTTTGACTAAATACCGCGGCCCCCCGATACTTTGCCGCGCTTCCCAGTTCCTCTTCAATTCGCAGTAATTGATTGTATTTCGCGATGCGGTCACTGCGGGATAGCGACCCTGTTTTGATCTGCCCCGCGTTGGTCGCCACTGCGAGATCGGCAATGAACGAATCTTCAGTTTCACCTGAACGATGCGAAATGACGGCGGTGCGCCCGTTTGATTTAGCCAACTCGATGCAATTCAGCGTTTCAGTCAACGTGCCAATCTGATTAACTTTAATCAGAATTGAGTTGGCTACGCCGCGATCGATTCCCTTTTGCAGAAACTTCGTATTCGTGACGAACAGATCGTCACCGACGAGTTGCACGCGATCGCCAATCGCTTCCGTCAGAGCTTTCCAGCCATCCCAATCGTTTTCGGCCATCCCGTCTTCAATCGAGATGATCGGATACCTGCTGGTCCAGTCCGTCCAAAAAGAAACCATCTGTTCACTCGAAAGCTTCCGCCCGTCGGATTTCTTGAACACGTAAGCCGAGCCGTCATAGAACTCGCTCGACGCCGGATCGAGCGCGAGCAAAACATCGCGGCCCGCTTCATAGCCGGCTTGCGCGATCGCTTCGACGATCGTTTCGATGGCTTCTTCGTTCGATTTCAGGTTCGGGGCAAAGCCGCCTTCGTCACCCACGCTGGTGGCATATCCTTTCTTCTTCAAAACGGATTTGAGCGTGTGAAAGATTTCCGCGCCCATACGCAACGCCTCGCTGAATTGGTCAGCGCCGACGGGAACGATCATGAACTCCTGAAAATCGACGTTGTTGTCGGCATGCGCGCCGCCATTGATGATGTTCATCATTGGCACGGGCAAGGTGTTCGCCGCGTCTCCACCGATGTGGCGATACAGCGGAAGTTTCCGAGAATTCGCGGCCGCGCGCGACGCGGCCATCGACACCGCCAGCAGAGCGTTCGCTCCTAATTTAGATTTGTTCGGCGTCGCGTCGAGCTCGATCAGCTTGCGATCGATTTCGCCTTGATCGAGCACATCCATTCCTTTTAGTTCGCCGGCGATGACTTCGTTGATATTTCGGACCGCGGTTAAAACACCTTTGCCGAGATAGCGCTTTGGATCGCCGTCGCGCAGCTCAACGGCTTCGTGTTCGCCGGTGGAAGCCCCTGAGGGGACCGCCGCGCGCCCGCGTGCGCCGCTTACGAGAATGACGTCCGCTTCCACAGTTGGATTGCCGCGCGAATCCATAATCTCGCGGCCGTGAATTCGATCTATTTGGGTCATGGGTTGGGCTGAAACTTTACCATCAACCTTGTTGCAGAGCGAACGCAGATTGAACCACAGAGGACACGGAGAAGATGGACGAAAAGTGCGGCTAACTAGAACCGTTCTCAGGGTTTTCTCTGTGTCCTCTGTGGTTACCTTCTGTTAGACTCGCGCCAACTTGGAAGCTATCGACATTACACCTCTCGTTGAATTTCGCGACGTCACCTTCGCGGTCAAACCCGACACGTCGGGACCGATCATCAATCGATTGAGTTTCAGTGTTGCGGCAGGCGAAACACTCGTGCTGCTCGGTGAATCAGGCTGCGGCAAGACGACCACACTGCGCCTGGTGAATCGCTTGCTGACGCCCACCTCTGGCGAAGTACTGGTCGAAGAGAAGAAAACAACAGACTGGGACGTAATCCGTTTACGACGACGGACGGGTTATGTGATTCAGGAAGCCGGTTTGTTTCCGCATTTCACGGTTGCTGAGAACGTGGCGCTGGTGCCATCGCTCGAGAATTGGGACGAAGACAGAACCCGCGATCGCGTCGAAGAATTGTTATCGCTGGTTGGACTCGAGCCGGCTCGCTTTCGGGATCGCTATCCCCGCGAGTTGTCGGGCGGCCAACGCCAGCGTGTCGGAGTCGCGCGCGCTTTGGCGGCGGATCCGCCGCTGCTTTTAATGGACGAGCCGTTTGGCGCGCTCGATCCGTTGACGCGCGCATCTTTGCAGAAAGAATTCGCCCAACTGAAGTCCAGTTTAGGTAAGACCGTTGTCTTTGTGACGCATGATGTTCGGGAAGCATTGCTGCTTGGGTCGCGCATCGCCTTGATGTCGGCAGGCAGGATTGTGCTGATCGAAACGCCGGAGGGGTTCCGGCGCTCGACGAATGAATACGCGCAAGCTCTTTTGGAGACATTGTCAGAACCACCTGCGGCGCGGGGTCCCCACGCGGGCAGCCCGCGTGGGATGCAGGATGCAGGTGGTTGAAGTGTTCTTCGAGCGTCGACACGCATTCTGCTTTTCGCGGCTTTGCCGCAGCACAGTGCGGAAAGGCCCAGCCTTTCCCGACGAAGTCACCTTATTTTCCCGAGGCTACGCCTCGGCGTGAAGCAGAGGCGCAGCCTCAAATTCATGAGCCGGCAACTCGGTAAGGCAGAGCCTTACCGCACTGTGCTGCGGCAAAGCCGCCCAGTAATCTTCACTTATGGAATTTCTGCGATCCAACTGGTCGGACATTCTGGCGCACATCGCGCAGCATGTCTGGCTGGTCTTCATTTCAATTGCGATTGCGGTGGCGATCGGGCTGCCGCTCGGGATCCTGATTACGCGCAAGAAGCGTCTGCGCGCTCCGGTGCTGAGCATCGCGAACGTGATGCAGACGATTCCGAGTCTGGCGTTGTTCGGATTTCTGATTCCACTTCCATTCATCGGCGGCATCGGTCCCCGCACCGCCATCGTCGCATTGGTTTTCTACGCACTGCTGCCCATCATTCGTAACACGGTGACTGGGATTCTCGGCGTTGACGCGAACGTGCGCGAAGCGGCCGTCGCCATGGGCATGACGGATCTGCAGGTGCTGTTTCAGGTCGAGTTGCCGCTTGCGTTGAGTGTCATTCTCACCGGCGTGCGCGTCGCGGTGGTGATCACGATTGGCGTCGCGATTATCGCCGCCGCGGTTGGCGCGGGCGGACTCGGTGAATACATCTTTCGGGGACTAAGGGTGAACGATGATCGTTTGCTGCTTGCCGGAGCCGTACCCTCGGCGTTGATGGCTTTGGCGGCAGACTTCGGCTTTACGCTGATTGAAAGACGATTTGATCCCAACCTGTCGCGTAAGCGGCGACTTCCGAAAGCACTGCGCGTGGCAGCATTGACGGTTCTTGCGGTGGGCGTGCTCGCGATGGGTTATGCGGCCGTGAAGAGTTTCCGCGGAGGTCGTGCTGATGTCATTGTCGGCTCGAAAGACTTCACGGAATCGGTCCTGCTGGCGGAAATTCTCGCGCAGATGCTCGAAGCGCAGAACGTCACCGTCGATCGGCGTTTTGATTTGGGAGGAAACCTGGCGCACAAGGCACTGACGGAGGGCCAAATCGATCTCTATCCTGAATACACCGGCACGGCCTTCACGGCGATTCTCCAACATCAACCGGTCACCGATCCGCAGGCCGTTTACGATCAAGTCAAACGCGAGTACGCTGAAAAATTCAACCTCGAAGTCGCTCCGTCTCTCGGCTACGAAAACACGTTTGCGATTCTCGTGCGCGGCGACGACGCGCGCAAACTAAACCTGAAAACAGTTTCTGATGCCGCGAGACACTCGCCGCAGTGGCAAGCCGGCTTCGGACATGACTTCATCAGCAGACAGGATGGTTATCCTGGCTTTTCACGCACGTACGGTTTGAGATTCCGCGCAATTCGCGAGATGGCGCTGGACTTAACTTACACCGCGTTGACTTCGCGTCAGGTCGACATGATTGCGGGGAATTCCACGGACGGACGGATCGCCTCGCTCGACCTGGTGCAGCTCGAGGACGACCGGCGTTACTTTCCTCCGTACGAGGCCGTGTTCATGACCCGCAGAGACACCTTGTCGCGTGTTCCGGCGCTGGCCGGCGTCCTGCAAAAACTAGGCGGTGCTATTTCCACCGGCGAAATGCGCAAATTGAACTACGAAGTGGATGGCGCGCGGCGGGACAAGAAGGTTGTGGTGCGGGAGTGGCTGGTGAGGAAAGGCCTCATTCAATAATTTGGAGTGCGCCGGCTTGACGGCGCTTTTTCTTCTTTGGCGGTTCTTTGCGCCTTTGCGGCTTCGCGTGAGGGAGGTTCACGCAAAGGCGCCAAGTCGCAAAGGAACGCAAAGTGGGCTGCATCCTTGTAACGAAAAGCGGCGTCTAGCCGCCGCACTCCAAAATTCGCGTTAATAACCCCTCCAATCCCACGTCTTTAAGATGGAACTCCAGCTCGATGTTCCTTGTCTAAACTTTTCGCGCGCAGTCCTCGTACTGAAAACAGACCGGATTTTACCGATGCGATACCTGTATTCCGTTTATTCTGACTCAGCCAAAATCGCGCTCCAGTCTATCCTGGCGCACAAACTCCGCGCGTTTTTGACGCTTATCGGCATCATCATCGGCGTTGCCGCCGTGGTGGTCGTCGGGGCCTCGATTAGCGGCCTGAACACCTACGTGACTGAGCGGGTCTCGAAGATTTTGGGCGCGAACCACTTCATGATTGCGCGGATGGCCTTTCACGGGCGGATGAGTGACGAAGAATTCGAGCGCCGCAACCGGCGCAACAAACGGCTCAACTGGGACGATTACGAGTGGGTGCGCGACCGCTGCCAATCGTGCTCAGAGGTCGGCGTCAATATGGGCGCGCAAGTCGATCTAAGTCAGGACGGAGTTGAGTTCCCGGGGGCGGCCGTGTTCGGGGTCACCGCGAACATGGAGACGATCGAACAAAAGACCATTCGCGAAGGCCGATTCATCTCGAACGACGACGTGACGCGGTCCGCGCTGGTCTGCGTACTCGGCCACGATATTAGAGACAAGTATTTCCCGAACACGGACCCGATTGGCAAGACCTTGAAAATTCGCGGACTGCCCATGCGCGTAGTCGGTGTCGAAGAGACGCGCGGATCGTTTTTTGGCGATTCGATGGACCGGCAGATTTACATCCCGGCGACCACACACATGCAGATGTTTGGGCGAAACAACCTGCAAATCCACGGCGGCTCGAGCTCGCGCGAAACCTTTGCTGCGGCCATCGAAAACGCGCGCATGGAACTGCGAAACAAACACCGCCTGAAGGGGAACGAGGAAGACGATTTCGGTGTAGTCGACGTCGAAGGGCTCACCAATCAAATTGATCAATTCACCGCCAGCATCGCCGCCGTGGTGATTCCGATCACGGCCATCACTCTGATTGTGGGCGGCATTGTGGTGATGAACATCATGCTGGTTAGCGTGACGGAACGGACGTTTGAAATCGGCCTACGCAAAGCGGTCGGCGCGACGCGCAAACAAATTCTCGTGCAGTTTCAAATCGAGTCGGCGATGCTCTGCGCGATGGGCGGGCTGCTTGGGCTGCTGGTGGCGTACGGAATTGTCAGCTTGATAACGTCGCTGGCGGGCATCACGATGACGATTACTATTGGCTACATTCTTTTGGCGCTGATCGTTTCAACCGGCGTCGGCATGATTGCCGGCATTTACCCGGCGTTCAAGGCGGCGCGGCTGGATCCGATTATTGCTTTGACAAAGACTACGTAGGAACGAGCCACAGATGAACACAGATAGGCACAGATCGGATTTGGTCTTTATCTGTGAAGATCAGTGTTTATCTGTGGCTGATTTTTTCAAGTGAAACTTAGACTTCCCAAAATCTTTCCGACCGAAGTTCTCGGCATGGCGCTGGACAGCGTCCGCTCGAACAAGTTTCGCAGCTTTCTGACTGTGCTCGGCATCGTTATCGGTGTATTCACGGCGATCGTCGTGGCTTCAATTCTCACCGGCATGCGCCAAAGTCTGATCGCGATGATCGAAGAGTACGGTACGAACAATATCTATGCTTTCCACCTCACGACCGGCCCGCGCACGAACACCGATCGCAGCGAGCGCCTGCGCAAGCCTCTGACCGTTGACGATGCCGACGCGATCAAAGCCCAGGCACCCGCGGTTGAAGACGTCGCGGTCGAGGCGCCGAACGTTGGTTACAGCGGCGGGCCCTTTGACGACAACATCACTTATCGCGGAAACAATTATCGCTGGGGAAACACGACCGGCGTGACGGCAAATTATGGCGACCTCACGAACGTCACGGTCCGCGAAGGACGCTTCATAACGGATGCTGACAACGATCAGCGCCGGAACGTCATGGTGATCGGCGTCAATGCCGCCGAGGCACTGTTTCCGGGAGAGCAAAGCAATATCGCCGGCAAGGAAGTTCGGATGGGCGGTTATAACTTCGAGGTGGTCGGCGTCCTGGAAAAGCGCAAAGCGGGTTTCTTCGGTGAGAACGAGGAAGACAATGCTGTCTATATTCCGCTGCGCACCGCGCAAAAGGTTGCACCCGCGCGCGGCTGGTTGCTGTTTGTGATCCGCGGGCGTTCAGGCCAACTCAACGAAGCATTGACGCAAGCTGAAGATATCCTGCGTCGCCGGCGCAACGTCAACTTTGGCGATCCAAACAACTTTGACATCAAGACCGCCGATAACTTCGTCAAGCAGTTCGACAGCATCACGGCCATGGTTGGTTTGATCGCGATTGCGATTTCCAGTCTGGGGCTGCTTGTCGGTGGCATCGGCGTCATGAACATCATGCTGGTCAGCGTCACTGAGCGCACGCAGGAGATTGGCGTGCGCAAAGCGCTGGGCGCGCGACGCCGCGACATCACCAATCAATTCCTTTTTGAAGCGATGACGCTGACATTTCTCGGCGGCATGATTGGCGTGGTGTCAGCCATCGGCATCAGCAAATTGATCATGCTGCTGGTTCCCAGCCTGCCGGCTTCTGTGCCCACCTGGGCCGTGGTATCCGGATTGTCGGTGAGTATTTTCGTGGGCCTCGTCTTCGGCGTCTGGCCCGCGCGCAAAGCCGCCCGCCTCGACCCGATTGAGTGCCTGAGGTATGAATAGGCACAGACTTCAGTCTGTGTTTCAACTGGTAATCACAGACTGAAGTCTGTGCCACCACCAGCCGCAGCTTTCCGCTGCATCTCTTTCAAACTTTCAGGAATCATCATGGTGATGTGATGCTCCGCGGTGCGGCCGTCGGCGAACGTCTGATACAAAGTGAAGTCAGGCAGCGAGAGGCACGATAGCGGCGATTGCAGGTTGTAGCCTGTGTCGATGCCAATCGCGCTGTTGTGGACGTAGATGCCGTGGCGGCCGAGTCGTCCGCGCAGCGGCAGCAAAGGCGTTGGCGTGTGGCCGAACACGCAGGGCTTGCCGCGATAGCTCTTGTAGAAGTTGCTGTTGCGTGTCCAGAGCAGAGCGTGAGGCGAACTGTCGCGCGGGTGCTTGCCTTCTTCGAGACCTGCGTGAACGTAAAGGGCGAACTCGTCTTCATGATACAGCGGTAACTCTCGCATGAATGCAAGTTGCGCTGCCGGAATCGCCTCTGCGATCGCATCACTGGCGGCCCAGAAATCCGCTTCCGTGCGCAGACGCCAGGGCTTGCCGGTGTACTGCGAGAAGGTTTGGTCTCCGCCCGTCGAGGCCTCTACCCAGATCGTGTGTTTGCGATCGATAAAATCCAGAAGCATCTGCTCGTGATTGCCGCGCAGGCACCGGACGCGTTCCGGATTTTCACGACAGAGTTTGGAGACGTGCGCGACGCAGCCCGGCACGTCCGGGCCGCGATCAACCAGATCGCCGAGAAAGACCAGCGTGTCCGTGGCTTCATCACGCGGGAGCAGGTCGAGCAGACCGAGCATCTGCGCACAACGGCCGTGAATGTCCCCAACTACGAATGTTTTCATAGGAAATAACGCCGAAGGCGTCCGCTAATTCGAGCCCAGGGTTTCAATCCCGGGGTGTGAGCATAGTTTAACCTGGAACTCTGATGGAGTTTGCGAACGCCTGCTTTGCGGTTCTTTGCCCCTTTGTGTCCTGGCGTGAACTATTAATCACGCAAAGGCGCCAAGTCGCAAAGGATCGCAAAGAAATCCAAAGCGCCGTCGCCGTCCCGACGAATCGGGACTCTGCCGGCGCACTCCAAACGCAAGCGCACTCCAAATTACGGACTCGCTTCGTCCTGCGACGTCGGGACGTTGATTGAATTCAGAATCCGCTGGTACTCCTGATCTTCACGCAGCGAATCCCAATTCTTGTCACGCTCGAACCAGGGGCGATTTTCGTTGCCGAGCTCGATGGCGCGCCGCAACCACTGCAAGGCTTGATCGCGCTCGCCTTCCATCGCATACGCGGACGCGAGCCAGTACGCGATGTCGTGATCGGTATTTGCCGTTTTGATGACTTCGTCGGTTAATTGCGCGCGCGCTTCTTCGCTGAAGCCGAGCGCACTCAGGAACGTCGCATAGATGGGGCGGATGCCGTCGAGTTGCGGGTGCTGTTCGAGCACTGCTTCAAGAATCTCTGCCGCCTTGGTGGGCTCGCCGTGGTAATACAGCGCCCGCGCGCGAAATGTTTTAATCAAGGGGTGATCAGGTTCGACTGCGGCGCCGGCGCCTAATTCCGCAAACGCCTCATCAAAGCGCGACAGGTACGTGAGGATGCGCGAGCGATTGTAGCTCACCACGACGCGTTCGCTCGGGTTCAGTTTCAGCATCCGATCCAAACTCCGCAGCGCTTTCTCGTAGTCGCCGTCGAGCCGCGCCACCACCGCGCGCACAAAATGCACGCTCGCATCGTTCGGCGCTTCGCGGCGCAACTCATTGACGGCCGCGCGTGCCTTCGCTTTTTCGCCGCGCGACAGGTAAATGAAGATCATGTTCAGGCGTGCTTCCAGCAGATGCGGGTCAAGCGCGAGCGCCTTGTCGAACGCTTCGCGCGCCGCCGCGTGATCGTCGGCCTCGCCGAATCCTTTCATGACGCGGCTGGCGTACGCGGCGCCCAGTGCGCTGTGCGCCAAAGCGAACGAAGGATCCATTTCTGCGGCGCGTTCGAAACGTTCGATCGCCTCGTCAATGTCTTTACGGGCAATCGTGTGATAGATGTACCGCCCGAGCGAGTCGCGGCCACGCAGGTATTCCTCGTACGCTTCGGCATTGGCCGTCTTCTGTTGTTCGAGCCGATCTTTTTCGTCCGACGACAATTCCAGCCGCAGCCCCTCGCAAATCTCCTGCGTGATCGTGTCTTGCACGTTGATGATGTCGGTCGCGTCGGCGTCGATGCGGTCGCTCCACAGCAACTCGCCTGAGTTCACGTCGATCAGCTGCGCGGTCACACGAATGCGATCGCCGGCGCGGAGGAAACCTGCGGACAGAACCGCCGCCACAGTCATTTCGCGGCCGGCTTCGCGCGGATCGACCTGCTTTCCCTGGTACTTCACGATTTCCGAAGAAGGCCGCACGACCAGCGAACGCACGCGCGCGAGCTCAGTAATAACCGCGTCCGCGAGAGAAAATTCGTAAAAGCTCGATTCCGGATCGCTGCTGAGATTCTTGAAAGGAAGGATCGCGACACTCTTGCGATCACCTTCACCCACGCTGGTGACCGGCGTTTCGTGGGCCGGCCGATCGGAAGTTGACGCGCGCATTTGTGAAGTGCGATCGCCCGTGATCCCGCGTAACCAGCGCATCGCGCGGCCCACCGTACTTGTTCCCGATAGATATTTCGGAGCAACCGGCGTCAGCGGCTCATTGAACGCACTGCCGTCATCGACGTTACGCAGCACTTCGCGCAATTCGTCGCGCAGTACGTCGGCCTTCTGGTAACGGTCTTTCGGGTTCTTTGCGATAGCGCGATCGAGGATTGCTTGCAGCCGCGCCGGCGTCGGATCCGGTCTTGCCTGATCGAGCGGCACCGGATCGTCGTGCAGCACAGCGTGGCGCACATCGATGCTCGTCTTGCCCTGGAACGGCCACATGCCGGTGAGCATCTCGTACAGGAGCACGCCGGTCGAAAAAATGTCCGCGCGCGCATCAACCCGTTCGCCCCGCGCTTGTTCCGGCGCCGCGTAAGTCGCGGTGCCGTACGGAATTCCGACTTCCGTTAAATCGGTGTGGTGTATGCCGCCGAGATCTTCACTGTCCAAAAGCTTCGCCAATCCGAAGTCCAGGATCTTGGCCTGGCCGGTTGGCGTGACCATGACGTTGCCGGCTTTGATGTCGCGATGCACGATGCCGCGTCCGTGCGCGGCGGCCAGCGCGTCAGCGACCTGAATCGTGATCGACAGCGCGCTGCGCAGATCGAGCGGACGGCCATTCACCAGCTCGCGGACATTCTTGCCTTCGACGAACTGCATCGCGATGAAATGCACGCCGCCGATTTCATTAAGGTCGAAAATTGTGCAGATGTTCGGGTGATCGAGCGCCGAGGCCAGTCGCGCCTCGCGTTCAAAACGCTTTAGGTTGGCTTCTTTAACGGTGAGTTCCGGGGGTAGGACTTTGATGACAACCGCGCGACCAAGCTTCGTGTCGGTCGCCTTGTAAACTGTTCCCTGCCCGCCGGCGCCAATCTTCTCCAGGATCCGATAGTTCCCAAGTTTTGCGCCGATCATTCTTTCGCATATTAAACGCCGATACGGCGATGACTGCAACGTGTCAGAAGCCCGCGCGTAAGCAAGGGCGACTTTAGAAATGCAAATTCGACCGATGTGAGTTGCCCTCCCTGACGGTCGGGCTTCTGACACCTCACTACCTCCGTCCGTGGGCAATCTTCTGCGCCTCCGGCAGCGCGCGCAGACGCAACATCGCAATCACGCCAAACACCGGACCCGGCGCGAGCATCATGAACGCGTAGCGCCACCCCACAATCTTCTCAGCATGCGGAATCAATTCGATCGAGACCGTCGTTAGCAAGAATCCGATCGATGTTTGAATCGTTAACGCCGTGCCGAGGTATTGCGGATCGCCGAGTTCAGTGACGCAGGCAGAGAACTGCGCGGAATCGGCGACGACACTG
>DASUTF010000126.1:0-9361 GCA_036374695.1 Pyrinomonadaceae bacterium | reverse complement strand
GGCTACTGCCCCGAACTGCGTTACACTGACTCACTATGCACCTGCTCGAAGTCAAACATCTGAAGACCCACTTCCCGACGCGCGCGGGAATCGTGCGCGCGGTTGATGACGTCAGCTTCCATATCGATCGCGGCGAGCTGCTGGGGCTGGTAGGTGAAAGCGGCTGCGGCAAGTCGATGACGGCGCTGTCGATCATGCGGCTGATTGCGCCGCCGGGAAAAATCGTCGGCGGCGAGATTCTCTTCAAAGAACGCGATCTGATGAAGTTTTCGAATGCCGAGATGCGCGCCATACGTGGCGACGACATCGCAATGATCTTCCAGGATCCCATGACATCGCTCAATCCCGTCTTTACAGTCGGCGAGCAGATTGCTGAGGCGCTGCGTCTTCATCGCGGTCTTTCACGGAAAGCTGCGCGCCAGGCGGCCGTCCAGGCCATGCTCGAAGTGGCGATTCCCGATCCTGAATTGCGTGCGGACGATTATCCTCACCAACTTTCGGGCGGCATGCGGCAACGGGTGATGATTGCGATGGCGCTCGCGTGCGATCCCGAACTGCTAATTGCGGACGAACCGACCACTGCGCTCGACGTAACGATTCAGGCGCAGATTCTCGATCTGCTCGACAATCTCAGGAAGACGCGCGATCTCGCAGTACTGCTGATCACGCACGACCTCGGCGTAGTTGCCGAAGTCGCCGATCGCGTCTGTGTGATGTACACCGGAAGAATCGTCGAAGAATCACCCGTCGATGAATTGTTTGCCCGGCCCAAGCATCCGTACACCGAAGGCCTGTTGCGTTCAGTGCCCAAACTGACGATGAAAGATGTTGTCAAACAGGAGCGCTTGCAGACAATCGAAGGGGTGGTGCCGAAACCGACGGCGTTGCCTCCCGGCTGTCACTTCGAGCCGCGCTGTCCCTATCGCATGCCGCGTTGCCGCGAAGGAGAGATTCCCTTGTATCCGGCAGGCGAAGGCGTGACGGTGCGATGTGTCCTTTACGATCCGGCGACAATATCGGGTTCGCCGCAGCACAGTGCGGAAAGATTTCGCCTTTCCGGCCGCGATCCCGAACCAGACTGAGGCTGTGCCTCAGCAGCGGAGGCGTAGGCTCTTTTTGTTTTTCACCGTCACGGTAAGGCAAGCCTTACCGCACTGTGCGGCGGCAAAGCCGCAAAGTCTGCATGGAGACTGAAAACCAAGACGGCCAACCGCTCGTCAACGTTAAGTCACTCGTCAAACATTTTCCGACTGACGAAGGGCCCATCCGCGCCGTTGATAGCGTTACGTTCGACATTTTCCGAGGCGAGACCCTGGGACTCGTGGGCGAGTCCGGCTGCGGCAAATCCACAACGGGCCGGTGCCTCCTGCGTTTGATCGAGCCGACGAGCGGAGACGTGAAGTTCGAAGGCCGTGATGTCACCGCCATGAACAAACGCAACTTGCGCGGGTTGCGGCGCGAGATGCAGATCATCTTTCAGGACCCGGCGGCGTCGCTGAATCCGCGCATGAAAGTCGGCGACATCGTCGGCGAGCCCCTGGTGATTCACAGCATTGGCAACAAAGCAGACCGGCGCGAGCGCGTCGCCTGGCTGCTCGGCAAAGTCGGGCTCGATGCTGATTATGCGAGTCGCTACAGTCACGAGTTCTCTGGCGGACAGTTACAGCGAATTGGCGTGGCGCGCGCGCTGGCGTTGAATCCGAAACTAATTCTCGCCGACGAGCCGGTGTCGGCGCTGGATGTTTCGGTGCAGGCCCAGGTCGTAAACCTGCTTCAGGACCTGCAAAAAGAATTCGGACTCACCTACCTTTTCATCTCGCACGGACTCGCGGTTGTCGAACATATCTCAACGCGCGTGGCCGTGATGTATCTCGGCCGCGTCGTGGAAATCGCGACCGCCGCTCAGCTTTACGCAAACCCTTTGCACCCTTACACGACGGCGCTTCTCTCCGCGATTCCGATTCCCGATCCATCGGAGAAGCGCGACCGCATTATTTTGAAGGGCGACGTGCCGACGGCCCGCAATCCGCCGTCGGGCTGTCGCTTTCGGACGCGCTGTCCGATTGCTATTGACGAATGCTCGCAGATTGATCCAGAGTTGCGCGAAATTTCTCCGGGACATTCCGCGGCGTGCATTCGCGTTGATGGCTATGCGAACGCGAAACCGATCGAAATATTGGCGACCAGAACCGCTTGATTAGCCTGCGACGAAAGCGAAGTCGCGATTCTGGAAGCAAAATTACAATGCCCGTGCAACCCGAATTCCAGTCGCCTCAGCCGCCAACTCTGCAAATGCCGGCTGCGCCGCCGATGTCGGTGGCGCAAACCTTGCTGAGTATTTTCATTGCTCCGGCACGCGCCTTCGCTTCGTTCCGCGACGCGGGCGCCTTCACGCCGGCGGCGGTGCGTTTCCTCGTGGCTGCGCCCATCATCATTGCCGCGGTGGTTGCTTACAACGTGATTTATCCTGCACGCATAGGTTCGGGGAACATTGCACGCGCCGCGATCGAGGCCTCGCCGCGCATGGCCAATCTTCCACCCGAAATGAAAGAACGGACACTTCAGATAGCGCAGAATCCCACCTTTCACGTGATCAATGCCGTGATGACGTTTGGCCGGCTGGTTCTGATTTTGTTGGCCAGTCTTCCCCTGGGCGCGTTGATCTACTGGCTGGGCGCATTGGCCTTCAAAGCTCCGCTGAAATACATGCAGGCATTGCTGGTGTGGACGTATGCGACCTTGCCGCCGACAGTGCTGTGGTTTATTGCAAACGTCGTTACGCTTTTTGTTTCGCCACCGACCTCAAATGTTGGTATCGCCACAGGCGGAGCCGGCGTTTTCCCGAGCAGCGTGGGATCGCTTCTCACTATATTTACCGTCACAACTCTCCCGCTGCCGGTTTATGTGGTTGCGCTCAGCGCCTTTGATCTTTTCGAGTTCTACGGATTGACACTGGCCATTGTTGGTTTGCGTAAAGCCGGCCGGCTGCCATGGCTGGGAGCGCTGACAACAGTGGCCCTCGTCTGGATAGTTGGAATAGTTTGGCGAGTCAGTACGGCGACTTTGGTCAGCGTGATCTCGCGCTAAATCAAACGGGACTGCCGCGAAACCTAGCGCGCGTTGTACACGTAAGAACAATCAGCCCGAAAAAATTGGACGGTGCCGCCTCCCCGTCCTCTTACAACCTGAGGAGAAACAAGCATGAGTGACCCCAATCAAGAGTTTCAGCCACCGCCGCCGCCATCGCTACCGACTGAGCCGGAACGGCAACGGCCGACCTGGTTAATGGGGACAGGAATCGGCGTATTCGTGGTGGGCATTCTCATCATCGTGCTCAACATTGCGGGGGTGGTGACGGGCGCCATTGGCTCTGGCGCAGGGGTTTGCGCATTGGGCATTCTCTTCTTTGCCTTCAGCTTTATGCGTCTGCCCCTCATTCCCGATGCGCCGCCTGCGATGTCCACGCCGGCGACGCTGGTCGGCATCTTTTTCGAACCGACCCGCACGTTTCGCAACTTGCGCGCGCATCCGAAGTGGCTGGTGGCGATTTTGCTTGTTGGAATTTTGAGTGCGGCATACACGTTCGCTTTCTATAAACGGCTGGGTGCGGAAAGAATCGTTAACTTCACGTACGACGCGCTCGAGCAAAGTCCGCTGAAACCTCCGCCTGAGGCGCTCGCCGAATCCAGACGAACAGAATTGGAAAAAGCATCGTCAACGTCGGCGCAAGTTATGAATGCCATCAGCACAATCGCAATGGGATTCTTCGGGGTCGCGTTTCTGGCGGCGTTAAGCCTTCTGGGCGTGCTCGCGTTTGGCGGTCGCATGCATTACTGGCAGACGTTTTCGGTGACCGCCTACGTCAGCTTGCCGGTGATGCTGATACAGAAGTTGATAAGCTTCCTGGTGCTTTACCTGAAGGCGCCGGAAGACATTCATCCGTTGCTGGGCCAGGAGTCGCTGGTTTATGACCACCTGGCGCTACTCGTGTCGTCGAAAGACCATCCGATTCTCTACACGTTCCTGGCGACATTCGGCATCCTTGCGTTGTATCGAATCTGGCTAACGGCGACCGGACTGCGCGAGGGTGGATACAAAGTCAGCTCGACGGCCGCCTGGGGAGTGACCATTACGCTGACAGTTCTGTTCCTCGTGTTAAGGCTGGCTATGGCCGCGATCTTTCCGAGCTTTTTGGGATAGCGGCGAAGCGGTGGCGCAGACTTCAGTCTGTGATTCGTCTTTGGGGTGGGTTTGGTCGGGCTGATCACAGACTGAAGTCTGTGCCACTTTATTCGTATCTGAGCGATTCGATGGGATCAAGCCGGGCGGCCTTCCACGCCGGCCATAGTCCGAAGATCACGCCAATGCCGACGCTGGCAGCAAAGCCCGCAATCGGCGCCCACAAAGGCACGTACGACGGCATGATCAATCTCACCACAAGCGTTAGCAGCCAGCCGATGAGGAGTCCCAGCAGTCCGCCGAATCCAGTCAACGTTGCCGCTTCGACCAGGAACTGAACCATGATGTCTTTGCGGCGCGCGCCAATCGCCTTGCGCACTCCGATTTCGCGCGTCCGCTCGGTGACCGACACCAGCATGATGTTCATCACGCCAATGCCTCCTACCATTAGGCCGACTGACGAAATCACGACCATCGCGATGGCGACGCCGCCGGTGATCGAACGAAACGTCTGGATGAGTGACTCAGTCGTCTCAATTCCGAAGTTGTCTTTGGCGCCGAACGGCACCTGGCGCCGCACGCGCAACGTATCGACCACCTGATCCATAGCCTGCTGCATCATGCCGGGTTTTGCCACGGCGAGAATGTAGATGTCGTCCTCGTTCGGTTTAACTTTGCGCGCGACGTTATATGGCAGATAGATGACATTGTTCTGATCGTCACTGCCGCCGCTGAACAAGAACTGCTCGCGCTTTTGCAGCACGCCTACGACGCGAAACTCTTCCTCGTCGATCTTGATTTTTTCCTCGACGGGCGAGCGGAAACGGAAGAAGTCGTCGGCGACTTTTGAGCCGATCACGCACACCTTCTGATTCGCGTCGTTCTCGTACTGTGAAAAGAACCGACCTTCCGTTATGACCTGCGTGCCGGCTTTTTCGAAGTCGGGGAGCGTGCCCTGAAGCGCAACCGACGCCGAGGTCTTGCCTCCGCCACTGACATTAATCTTGCGGCCAAAGAAGTTGCTCGTGATGTCGAGAAAGGGGACCGCAAGTTCGACTGCCGGCAATTGTGACAATGCGATCGCGTCGTCATAGGTCAGCTCTTTTCGCATGCGCTCTTCGCGCGAACGCCGGCCGACCTGAATGCCGGGATCGTACTTGCTGATGTACATTGAGCGGGTTCCGAACGATTCGACTTCTTTCGTCACCGCCGTGTCCACGCCCGCGATGATCGAGGCGATCAGCATTACCGTGATCACGCCGATGATGACGCCAAAGACCGTCAGAAACGAGCGCAGCTTATTCGCGCGCAAAGTGCCCAGCGCCATCCAAAGGTTCTCGAGAATGTCGGAACGGATTAGCTTCATAAAGACTCACTATTCGGAGTGCGCCGGCAGAGCGAAGCGGCGACGGAGCTTTGGTTTGGATGCCGCAACCTAATCAAATCCAAAGCGGCGTTGCGCTACGCTTGCCGCCGCACTCCAAATTAAGTATCCGCACGCAGTGCTTCAATCGGATCCAGCCGCGCGGCCTTCCACGCGGGGAAAAGTCCCGAAACCGCGCCGGCGCCACCTGAAACCGCCAGCGCTCCGAGGATGGCGGCCAGTGAAAGATAGGTCGGAAAAATAGCCGCGGTCACTAATTTGCCGATCACCCACGCCAAAAAGATTCCCACCGCGCCGCCCATCGTCGCGAGAGTCACCGCTTCAAATAAGAACTGTTTGAGAATGTCCGCTTTGCGCGCGCCGAGCGCCTTGCGAATGCCAATTTCCTTGGTGCGTTCGGTGACCGACACCAGCATGATGTTCATGATCACAATCGCGCCAACGATTAGCGCGATGCCGGGAACCAACATCGCCACGATGAAGATGGTGCCAAAGAGGCGGTCGCGCAGGCCGGTGATCGCGTCCGGCGTAACGATGCCAAAGTTATCTTTCTCTTTGGGTTCGAGATGGCGGCGCGCGCGCATGAGAAAGCGGGCCTCTTCAACCGCGTCACTGAACACTTCATCAGACCGCGCGGTCGCGGTGAAATACAACGAGCGTTGACGCATCAGGGGTCCGAAGTCGAGCTGATACGCCTTCAAGGGAATGACGATGAAGCCGTCCTGCGGAATGCCGAAGACCGTCCCCTTCACGGCTTCGACGCCGACGACGCGATAAGGCAGGCCGCGAATGTAGATCTCGCCGCCGACCGGATTGCCGGCAGGGAACAGCTTGCTGGCGATGTCCGCCCCGATGTAAGCGACGCGCGCGCCACCCTCGGCTTCGGCGTCTACAAAGAAGCGCCCGAACTCAATGTTGCGATTGTCGATGTCGGCCGTGTTGGCCGTGGCGCCGCTGACAAAAGTGTCTTGCAGAACCTGATCGCCGCGTTTGACTTCAGCAGGAGTGCCACGCGCTTTCGCACCGATCCTGCCGATCAGCGTCGCTTTCTCTTTCAGGTACTCGTAGTCCTCGAGCGTCAGCTCTTTGTTGCGACGTTGCGCCGCGGCGATGGTGTCAGTGTCTTTGAAATCTTCGAACGGATTGAATCGCTGGACCGAAAACGACTTTGCCCCGATGCCGGCAATCTTTTCGTCGATGTAGACGTTAAAACCCTGGATCAGCGACACGACGGTTACGAAGGCCGTCACACCGACAATCATGCCGAGCAAAGTCAGCGCTGAACGCATTTTGTGCGCCCAGATCGCGGCGATCGCGACTTTCAGGATTTCGATGAGCTTCACTGCTGGTTATACGTCCCAAGCGGGGGAATGGTTACTTAGCGAGCTGGTCAGAAGCCCGATCGTCAGGGAGGGCAAGCATACATCGATCGGATCTCTAACGAAACTTGCCCTCGCTCACGCTCGGGCTTCTGACACTTATTCATACCGCAACGATTCAATTGGATCCAGCCGCGCTGCCTTCCAGGCGGGCCAGAGGCCGAACACGATGCCGACGCCGGCCGAGATGCCGATGCCGACCACAATCGCCCAGGCAGGCACATATGCGGGCAGCGGCGAATATCTGTTGGTGAGGAGACTCGCCACTTCGCCAACCAGCAGCCCAAGCAATCCACCGATGGCCGTCAGCACAACGGCTTCAATCAAGAACTGCGACAGGATGTTCAGCCGCGTAGCGCCCACGGCCTTCCGCAATCCGATCTCCTTTGTGCGCTCGGTGACTGATACCAGCATGATGTTCATCACCCCGATACCGCCAATCATCAGCGCTACAAACGAAATCGCCGTCAGCACGAGATACGTCGCGCCGGTGAGTTGGTTGTAAACATCCAGCAGCGCGTCTTGCGAAGAGATGCCGAAGTTGCTTGGCTGGCCCGGCTTAACGCCGCGGCGCCGGCGCAGGATGTCTGTCATCTCGTCGATAGCTGTTTTAACGTGCGCGCGCGAAACCGGCCGCACAATGATGGCTGAGATGATTTCGGGGAAATCGAACTCCGGATAGTACTTCCCAAACGTCGTGATCGGAATAAAGACTGAGTTGTCGCGCGATTGGCCGAGGATGCTGCCGAGCGGCTCCATGATGCCCACCACCTTGAACGGGTGGCCCGCGATTTTGATTTCCTTTTCGAGAGGATCTTCGTACTCGAAGAGTGCCTTGACGACATCGATACCCAGCACGCAGACATTTTCGCGCCGCTCTACGTCCAACTCTGAAATGAAGCGGCCGCGGTCTACGTAACTTGAAACGGTGTATTCGTGATAAGGCGTCGCGCCGATAAGGATCGGAGTGTCGCTCTGATTACCGCGGTACTGAACTGTCTCGGCGACTTTGCGATAAAACGGCGCCACGCCGGCGACCGACGACGCTTCGTTGCGGATCGTGTCGGCATCTTCAATCGTCAACTCTTTGCGATGGATTTCTTCCTGCGTCGGTTGATGGCCAATGCTCGGGTCGAACTTCGTCGCCCAAATAGTGTTTGAACCGAGCGACTCGATTTGATCGGCGAATGCTTTATTCAACCCCTGAATTATTCCCACCATGAACACGACGGTCACGACCCCAACGCTGACGCCGAGAATCGTCAGCGTCGAGCGCAGCTTGTTAGCGCGCACCGTGTCGAGCGCCATCCAGGCAGATTCTTTTACGTCGGCGATGTTCATAGACTCAGAAGACAATCCGCAGATTACACAGATTACACAGATTCCAGAAAAACCGCTGTCAACATTTCCTTCATGGTTTCATCTGTGTAATCTGCGTAATCTGTGGATGCTATTCCGCCCTCAACGCTTCGATTGGATCGAGTCGCGACGCCCGCCATGCCGGCCACAGGCCGCTGACCACGCCAACAATCGACGAGACGCTGACGCCCAGCACGGCTGACCAGACGCTGATCAAAAGCGGAAACCCGATCAGCAGGGCAATCAGCCAGGCCGCGCCGAACCCCGTCAGCACGCCCATCGTTCCACCGATAGCCGTCACGGTAACGGCTTCGATTAAAAACTGCGTCAGGATGTCCTTTCGTCGCGCGCCCACGGCTTTGCGGATGCCGATTTCTTTCGTGCGTTCGGTGACGGACACCAGCATGATGTTCATCACGACGATGCCGCCCACCACCAGCGAAATCGCGGAAACGCCAATCGTCACGAGATAAATGTTCGAGGTGGCTTTCGAATAAAGATCCAGAAACACGTCTTGCGTTTCGAGCGCGAAACCATCGTCATCATCTTTGAAACTCTTGCCGCGGCGGTTACGCATAATGGCGCGGACTTGATCTTCCGCCGCCTCCAGTTGCGCCGGTGATTCAGTTTGGACAAACACAACCAGCGAACCCTGCGGCGCGTACGCGGCGCCGCTGAAATCAACGCCGAAGCGTTTCTTGTAAGTCGCGAACGGAATGTAGATGCGCGTGTCGCGCGAGATGCCGAAGATCTTTCCCAGCGGCTGGAGCACGCCGATGATGATGTAACGATGGCCGCCGACCCAGATGTCCTGGCCGATCGCCTGATCGGCCGATTCGTTCGGAAAAAGATTCGTTACCACGTCCGAGCCGACGACGCAGCTGTCCCCGCCTGAGGCGCCTTCGCCTTCGGTCCAGAATCGGCCGGCATCGATCGACACGCCGTCAATGTCGAACATCGCGACGGGCTCGATCCCGCGAACCTGCATGGTTTCAAAAGTCTCGTTGCCACGCTTGGCCGGCTTGATTGAATTTACTGCGACGCCCGTGCGCCAGCATGC
>DASUTF010000125.1:0-35327 GCA_036374695.1 Pyrinomonadaceae bacterium | reverse complement strand
AGTTGCTTGCCGAAACGGCTCGGCACATCGGTCACCGCTTCCGAAAGATCGGGACCGATCTTCGACGCCGACTCGACCCCGAGCGTGCTCACCGAATGGCAGACAAAGCAGCCCTTCTTCACAAAGAAAGCGCCTTCGCCTTCGAGCATTCTTTTTTCTTTCTCGATTTCTTCCGGCGACTGCTGTTCGGTAAATTTCACTCCGGGCAGGTAGCGAGCCGGAATGTTGCTTCTCTTCCAGCTCATGACCAGAAGTCCCAGCGCCTGGGCTTCCCGGCTGTTGAAGCCGAAATTCGGCATCACCGTTTCCGGCACCAGCGATTTCGGATTCTGCAGATGGGCGACATGCCACGCGAACGCGGTCTTCACGCCCAACATGCGCGTGTAGTCATATTGCTCGGGTGACTTGTCGCCGACGAAGGTCAGGTCCGGCCCGATGGCCCCACCGCGACCATTGATCGCGTGGCAGGCGCGACAATTTTTGTCCTGTACCAGTTGCTTAGCCTGATTGATGTAGTCGGCACCCTTCGTCTCGCGCTCGTAGCGATGACAGGCGTTGCAGTTCATCTGCATCATGGCGCGCCGATCTTTGATCAGGTAAAGATCGCTGACCTGCTTGCCCATCAGGGGCTCTTCCCAATGCTCGACAAAGCCGTGCGCCGATTCCATGTCGGTCGCAAAGCCCTGCCCGCCGTGGCAGGAGGTGCAGCCGAATTCATTGAGCGGATGCTTTTTCAGAATCTCTTGTGGGTGGGATTTAAATGGTTGGGCCGCGCTGTCCAGTCCTTTCCACTCCATGCCCTGGTGACAAGTGGTGCAGCGGTCTACGCGATTCAAATCTTCGACCCAAATCTGCTGCAAGCCGCGCGGCACCGGGCCGACTTTGTCGGCGCCAAACTTCTTCGCCACGATTTCCCGAAACTCGCTTTGATAGTCTTGCCACTCAGGCGTGGAATAATTCCAGAAGACCAGGGCGGTGATGATCAAGGTCACGCCGCCGAACGAATAAAGCAGAAGTGAGTCCTTCTTAAACACTGTCGCCTCTCCTTAGAATTTTCTCGGCATCGTCGGCCAGCTTTGCCACGGCCAATAAATCTCCCAATACGGGCCGCGGAGATAAGTTCCCACGACCGTCAGGATCAGAATCACCGCCACGATGACGAGGAAGACGACATTTTGTTTGCGTCTCGCTTTCGCCATCCAAACCCCTACGGCGCTCACCGGCGACTTGTCGAGATAGGGCCAAAGGAGCGCGGCGAGGACGAGCACGCCCGGCACGATGATGCCGCCGATGAGCGCGCCGTTAATGGTGAGACCGCCAATCGTGAATGTGGTGAGCGTCACCAACTCCTGAAGCCAGAGAAAGTACCAGGGCGCTTTTGCGGGATTGGGCGTGACGGACGGATTTGCAGCTGCTTCCAGCGGCGCTCGGAACAAGATGGTCAACACGACGCTCACTGCGAGCGTTGCCAAACTCACCAGCACCAGCCGCCGGGTGAGATTAGGCGACGAAGCGACCGTGTGCTTGTCTTCATCAACGATTGCCGTTTCGACGTGCACAGTCCGGCCGCTGGTTATGCCAAGCAGCGAATAAGTCTTGCTCCTGATTGGTTCAGTGTTCTCTTTCTTTTGTTCGAGCGAGAGTTGATCTACACAGGCCAGTCCCCCGTCTTTTCTCACGCGCCACATGTGATACGAGAAAAGCAGCAGCACGCCCAGAGGCAGGAAGAAGCAGTGCAGCACGTAAAAGCGTATCAGCGTGTTTTGATCGATCGTGTTCCCGCCCAAAAGCAGAAAGCGCATGCGCTCGCCGACGATCGGCGCCGATGAAGCGATGTTCGTGCCGACCGTGATCGCCCAGTAAGCCAACTGATCCCAGGGCAACAGGTAGCCGGTGAATGACAACAACAACGTCAACAGCAGCAGCACTATTCCGATAATCCAGTTAAGGGGGCGATTCTGGTTTGCCGCGGTGCCGTTTCTATACGCGGCGGACAGGAACACGCGCACCATGTGCAGGAAAACGACCGCGACCATCAGGTGCGCGGAAATACGGTGCAGCCCGCGCAGGAACCAGCCGAAAGACACGGCGAACTCGATGTCTTTCACCGAAAGGTAGGCACGCTCGACCGAGGGCACATAGAGAAACATCAGCGGAATACCGGTGATGACGAGGATCAAAAACAGCACGAACGACATCGTGCCCAGCCAAAATGAATAGTTCCACGACACGCTTTGACGCGTTACCTTCGCCGGAAACCAGTGCAGCAGAAAGTTGCGCACGATTGAGTCGCCGGCCTCGCGGTTGGTTTCCGGCAGCCACGTCCATTTCATCTTTTGCCAGACTGCGCGGCGGTCCGGCAGCCTGGCCCACGCTGGAAATCTAGTCGCCATTGGTTAACCTCATCTGCTAGACGGTCAATCGAAAGTCCTGGCTCACGGTCTGCGAAGTGTCGACCACCAACTGTCCATCCTCAGGCGCCACCTCAAGTTTGAAATGTTCGAGCGGGCGCGGCGCCGGCCCTGAGTAATTGGTGCCGTCGCCGTAATATTTCGAGCCGTGGCAGGGACAGGCGAATTCGACTTGTTCGGTAATTTCGCGGCCACCGACATTTACTTTCTTAGGCTGGTTCAGGCGATTCATCTTTACCGTGCAACCCAGATGCGTGCACTCGGCGGAAATGCAGTGCATCGTTTTTCCCTCGCGAAAGATGAAGACGCGCTTGTCTTCCAGGAACTTCGCTCCTTCGCCGAACTGATCGAGAGTGCCAACTTTGAACCGCTGCGGGTCTTCATACAGAACGTTCGGCACCAGCGAGCGAAACAACGCGAAGGCTTGCCCACCCATCGCGAGCAAGGTTGCGCCGAGCCCAATTCGCGAAATCAATTTGCGCCGGCCCTCGTTCACACCAGTGGCCTTCGCGGCCCGGTCAGGTGATTCCGGCTTTCCTGTAGGCGTCGCCGCAGTCTCAGGCTGCGACTTCTTTCTCCTCATAGTAAAAAACCTCCATGGTCATCGCGTCGGTTGGGCAGCGAATCGCACACAGCCCGCAACGAATGCACTTCTCATCATCCTTGAGCATTGCGGAAAGCGGCCCGGTCAAAGACACGCCCTCGCTTGCGACAATCCGATCGCGAACTTCGGGTTCGAGGTCGAGTTCTTCCAACGGCACCAGCTTCAGGCAGTACTCGGGGCAAATATCGACACAGCGATTACAGAGCACGCACTTCTCGGCGTCGTAAATAGTTTGAATGTGACAGTAGAGGCAGCGCTCGGCCTGCTTCTTTGCTTCCGCTTCGCTGTAACCGCTTTCAACTTCTGAGATTCCCGTGCGCCGATCCAGGGAAATGGTCGGCGGCGCTTCGCGTTCGCACTTCTCGTATTCGTCGGGCCGGCGGTAAGAACGGGTGGGCAATTCCTCGATGCGAAGGTTGACGACAAGATCGGTCTTCACGCCGCGCAGGTAATCGTCGATCGAAAGCGCCGCGCGTTTACCGTTCGCCACCGCCTCGATCAAGTTTCGCGGACCGAACGCCACGTCACCACCGGCGAACAAACCTGGAGCAGAGGTCGCCAGCGTTTCCGGATTCACTTTGATGGTTCCCTGCGGCGTCAACTCAACGCGATCGTCCGGACTGAGGAACGAAAGATCCGCTTGCTGACCGATGGCGAGAATGACGGAATCTACTTCAAAGGTTTCGCTGATGTCGGGGTCATAGACAGGATTGAATCGGCCATTTTCATCGTAGGTGCGCGTGACCCCGATGAACTCGACTGCCTTGAGTCTTCCGTTCTCGCCGATGAATCGCCTGGCGCCGCGCTGGGGTATGAAGTGGACGCCTTCGCGCTCGGACTCTTCAAACTCTTCGCGGCCTTGCGTCGTGCGCATCACCGGCATCTCGGCAAATGATTCGAGACTGGCGATGTGAACTTCGGCGGCGCCGGCGCGCATGGCAGTGCGGGCCGCATCGATGGCCGTATGCAGTCCTTCGTTTGTTTCCGCCGGCAAGTCTTTCTTCGGAACCTCGGCTGCCTCAAGCCGTGCTCGTAACGCCATGCGCGCGGCGTCAAACGCTACGAAGCCGCCGCCGATTACCAGGACCTTCCGGCCAAGTTCAACGCGATAGCCGTTGTTGATGTTGAGCAGGTAATCGATTGCCTTGATCACGCCATCGAGGTCTGAACCCTCGATGTTCATGTCGCGGCCCTTCTGTACGCCGACACTTAGAAAGACTGATTCGAAACCTTCGGCTCTTAGTTCCTTGAGGCCAAACTTATCACTCAGCGGAGAGTTGAGTTTGAGATCGACGCCCAGTTGCGTGACCTTCTGAATTTCCTTTTCGATGATTGACCGGGCGAGGCGAAACTCAGGAATGCCGTGGTACATCATGCCGCCACCCTGATTTGACGCTTCAAAGACAGTGACGCGATAACCCATTAACGCCAGATCATGCGCGGCCGAAATTCCCGCCGGGCCCGCGCCGATCACTGCGACCTTTTGTCCGCGAGCGACGTTGGCGCGACTTTCCTGAAGTACGGGCAGGTGCCCGCGGCGCTTGTTGCCTTGATCACGAGTTTCGGCGCGCAGTTCGTCCTGCGTATCGGGCTCCATCGACTCGACGCCGTACTTTTCCGTGACGAATCGTTTGAGCGCGCGAATCGTAATTGGCGCATCGATTCTTCCACGACGACATGCGTCTTCACAGGGGGCGGCGCACACGCGGCCACAAACTGAAGCAAACGGGTTGGGCGAGCGGGCGGTGAGATATGATTCTTTGAACTGACCTTCGGCGATGAGCTGAACATACTTACCCGCGTCGGTCTTGACCGGACAAGCAGCCTGGCACGGGATCATGTCCATCCAGAACTCGATGTCAGGCACAAGCGTCGTGTACTTGGGCACACTCATAGAGAGTCAGCTAATCCAATTCGTGAATTGTTAGGCAATCGCTGCTCCAAAACGGCACTGGCTGGAACTCGTCCTCAGGCTATGCCAATACCGAAGCGGGAGCAGTGACTTTTGTCACGGGTTCGTCCGCTGAAAGGCGCGTTATTTGCCCCGGATGATCTCACTAGTATTGTTAGCTGAAGACCAGTGGAGAGGTGCGAAGATAGTGATACTGCGGAAAGCTACGCAGGCCTGGACTGAAGTTGGGCATTAATCCCCGATTAGGCTAGCGCTGTCGAAGAAACTCGCGGTGGGCAACCTCACAAACTAAAAACGTAACCCACGCCCGTGAGAACTACGGTCATCAAGCCATAGCCCAGTTCCCCCATGCCTAATCTTTGTGGCGTCGTCTGATTGCCCGACGAATAAAGTCCACGTAACGCGCGAACCAGAAGAAATAACATCGCTACTCCGGCCAGCCATGGCGCGAGGGCGAGGACGGACAAGCCAACGATGGCAGACAAAGCGGCTATATGCAGGATCACCGGCAGCGAACGCGACGCGGGTTTTTGCCGCATCAGTCTTAATCGCGCGCGCAGATAGAGAATCGTGGGAACTGAACGCGCGGCCATGATTACCCACAGAGCGAGAGCCGTCGCACGCGGCCAACCGCCGCCTAATGCAACAGCAGTGGCCAACGATCCAGTTGCGGCTGCGCCTGCCAATTCGGCTATGAGCGAACGACTGCGGCCGACGGAATCGAGCGCCAATTGAACAAGCGCAAAGGGAACAGCGAACGTCAGGGGAAGCAGAAATGCAATGCCACCTGTCTTTACCGCGAGACTTCCGGCGAGCAGGGCTACTGACAAGTACAACAACGCGAATCGTTGCGCGAGTATCGCCCGCCGTCCACGCCGCCCGGCCTGCCAATCTCTGACTGCCAGTTTGTACGGATGGCGCGCGAGGAACAGCCCAACCGCGGCGACTGATATGAAAATGCCTGCCGGTGAGGGAGCAAGCAGGAGGCCCAAAGCGACCGGCTCAAGCAAAAGACTCCAACCCCCATGTTCAACGGGCAGGGCGATCGGACGCAGTCGAACTTGTTTGTTTACACGATGAGGGCTGAACGCCCTCACATGATCCTCCGTCAACAGGTGTTGTGGGTCGGCCGACATGGCGACTGTCTTGCTCAATCCAGGGTCGACTGGGTAGTAACTGAAACCGGCTTTGACACGATGCCTTGCAGAATGTCCTGACGCCGCGCGCGCATCTCTTCGCCCAGGGCACGAATCTCCGCGGCCGGAAGTACTCTGCCGGCGATCGGAAACACCATGTTGTTTTCCATGAAAATGTGCGGTCGGTAGAATGCCGTAAGGTCCGCCGCCATATCGCTGAAGCAATCCAACTCTCTGCTGTCTGCCGAGCCGTCGCGCGGCAAAGTCAAAACAAACTCATCGAACTGCTGGTGCATCTGTTCCGCAGTGCGGTGTTGTGATTCAAGCTCGGTCACGGCCGCGAGCGCCTCTTCACCGCCTGAGCCGCCGTGTTTTCGCAGGCGTGGAAAGAGAGAATCTTCTTCATCTTCGGTGTGCTTAACGCCGGCGATTGCGAAGTGTTTGCAGGCTGCATCAATGGCCGCAAAAGCCCTGGGAATCGATTTCAGATCGCCAGAACGCAGGACTTCCGCGGCGCGGCACAGCGTATCTAATTGCCCTTGAATCCGTTCGTGGCAGTGCACCAGCAAACCCAAAGGATCGGTAAAGTCAGGCACATGTGGTTGGTTTATCGCGAACATTATGGCACCTCATAAGCTGGCGAAGGCTTACGCCGACGCGCATTGGCAATCGGATACTAAAGGATGATTCCACGAATCGGATATGACTTTTGTCACACGCATGGGGCGCCGGGCTTCACCAACTTGAACAGAAGCGCTGACCGCGTATGATGTCGTTTCCATGACCCTGGACAAAGTTGCCGCGCTGAAGCGAAGCCAGCTGTTCGCCCAACTGGACGAGGACAATCTTCGCCGGCTCGCGGATCGCGCCCTCGAGCGACACCTCAGGAAGGACGAAATATTATTCATCGCAGGCGATGAGGCGCGCGGCATGTTTGTCATAGTCGAAGGCGCCGTGCGCGCTTTCCGCGTAAATCCCGACGGCCGCGAACAGGTGATACATATCGAACGTGCCGGCGCGACGATCGCTGAATTGCCAATGTTCGACGAAGGCTCCTATCCATCAACGGTGGCAGCCGAACAACCGACGACCGTCCTGTTCTTAAACAAGCAGGACGTCAAGGCCCTTTCCCTCCAACATCCGGAGATCGCGCTCGCTGCGATCAAAGTTCTCGCCGAAAGGCTGCGGCGTTGCGCGGCCCTGGTCGAGGCGCTTTCATTGCGCGAAGTGGGGCCGCGCCTGGCCCGCTTTCTTCTCAACGAGGCCCGCCGTAGCGGCGCGCGCGCCGATCACGGGTTTCGGTTGAATCTCACCCAAACTAACCAACAGATCGCGGCGCGCATCGGCTCAGTGCGCGAGGTCATCTCGCGCGCCTTCACCCGACTTCAGCATGAAGGTTTAATCGAGATTGAGGGTCGTCAGGTGACGATCGCTGACGAGGCCGCCCTCGAAGCGTTTGCCGACGAGAATTGAACGGCCTGGTCGCCCGCCGATCCAAATCGCGCGCGTTGATGTTCGAAGAAAACGTCGGCGAACTGTCGATGCAATTCGAGCAGCTCGTTAAAACTGGTCACGCCGGGGCGGCCTCCAACTTGATCGCCCGGGGAAATAGGATGTTATTTTCCAGGTGAATGTGTTGATGCAAATCCTGCTCGAAAGCCTCAAGCGCGTGATACAAAGTCTGGTAGCTGATACAAACATCAGCCGGCACTTTGTAGTCCGCACTGAGCTTGCGCATCTCACGTAACATTTCACCGGCACCATCGTGCTCACGCATCATCATCGCGATGGGATTTGCGACGGTGCCAAACGGCGCAAATGGCGCCGGGTGATTATCGGCAGCGGCGGCTTCCAGGCCCACGATGTAGGGAAAAAGTATGCGCTCCTCTTTCATCATGTGCGGTTCAAGCTCGGCCCGGAGCGCCAGGAATTGGGACTGAATCTGCAAAAGCTCCGGATGGTTTGCGCCGTGAACAGAACAGACCTTCTCAAGCAACGCCGTCAGCCGCTCCACTTCATTACGCGTGAACACGTGGTGCTTTTCGAGGATGTAATTCGCCAGTCGTGTCAGAGGTTGTGACTGAGCGTGCAGCACCTCAGACTCGTCGTTCATCGATCCGGCCTGCGTTAGTAAACTAAAGACTTCCTCGACCGGGAGCCCGGCCTTAGCACAAGCATTGTTGAGCGGCTCATCTCCACCACAGCAATAATCAATTTTCAACTTTTCAAAAACGCGAGTCGCATTCGGCATCTCAACCGCAAACTCGCGCACGGTCCGGGTAGCATCAAGTAACATGAAACCTGTCCTCCCTAAAACACTTTCGCGTCAGCGCATCGACGCCAGATGAAAATTCTCGGTTCTTATCGACCGATCAGGACTGGGACTCTTCGCGACGCCCTTCTTCATGGCTTGGCACGAATCACGGCAACATCCAAAGCAGCCTTCTGTAAAAACCGGCTTTTGAACACGCTCAACTGAACGGCCTCGCGCTCGCCGGCCGGCTCGCGGCAGCTGCGTTTACATTGTGTGAAACGTGCATTTAGGTTCGGTACTGTTTTTACACACAACGCACAGGGTGGCTGTGGGATCGGCGGCCAGACGCATAGGTTCAATCGGAATTCCGCAGTCCGCGCATTGCCCGTACATCCCGTCAACCAGACGGTCTTGCGCGTCAATAATTTCACGCAGCCGGCTTTCAAGTTGCTCGCGGTGTCGCCATTCGAGCTCTTCCGTCCATTCTTCCGAGAACTCGCGCTCGTTGACGGCCGTTGAATCGTAACGAACCAATGGTCCCGCCGCCTGAAGCTCGCGGCAGGCCGCTTCTTTTTCGCCCTGCAACAGCTCCCAAAGTGCGCCGAAACGCGCGCTTGTGGCCGTCTCCTCTAGTCCCTCAACGCTCTCAAGCAAGGCCCAATCACTCATGATGCACCTCAAGAATAATTTCAATTACACCACGCGGTCGCGGGTGACTGAGCAACCTGCATTCCAAGCGCTCAGGGGAAATTAATCCGAATCCGTATGCTGGAAATGAGTGGTTTCTCGCAGACATTGGTGAAGTTTCCGCAATCCAGGGACCTGGCACCGCGAACCACTCAATGAATGTTCAATGGCAAAGGGGCACAAACGTTGCAGAGCTTCCCATGTTTTCCAAGAGACGATTCTATGACGAATTTCATTGCGAATAAGGAGTCCACATCATGAAAACCTTTGTTCTATTCCTGGGTCTGGTTGCCGTAGCCGTGCTCATCAGCACGCCGGCTGCCGGCAGTAAGACTCTCGTGGGCAAAAAGCAGAAGGCCACGGTTCAATTCAACGATCCGGTCATGTTGCAAGGTGTGACGTTGAAAGGCGAATACCTGTTCGTGCATGACGACACGGCAATGACGCGCGGCGAAGCTTGCACGCGTGTGTACAAAGGCAACGCCGAAATTTCAAGCAAACTTGTCGTGGCGTTCCACTGCGTGCCGCTTGAGCGCACCAAGTCGGCCTATTTTGCCGTTCGCATGAATCAGGTTGCGCCTGGCGTCACTGAAGTGACGGAATATCAGTTCAAAGGCGACACGGAAGCCCACGGCGTGCCAAAGGCGACCGCGCACATGCATATCGCTTTCTGAGCGCCAATTTGACGTCCAGGGTCTGGCAGTTCGTTACGCTCAATCGCACGGGCGTGGCGCGAGATCCTACGCGCGTTCTAGACAGGAAAGAGGTATTTGAGGATGAGCACCAACACACTGACGATCACAGATAATCGCACGGGAAAGCAATACGAGGTTCCCATCGAGAACGAGACGATCAAAGCGCTCGACTTGCGCAAGATCAAAGTCGCGGACGATGACTTTGGCCTGATGACTTACGACCCGGCGTTCATGAACACGGCCTCGTGCAAGAGCCGCATCGCGTTCATCGACGGCGACAAAGGCATTCTTGAGTACCGCGGCTATCCGATTGAAGAACTGGCTGAGAAGAGCACTTACCTCGAGGTCGCTTACCTGCTGTTGCACGGCAGACTGCCGACTGAAGCTGAGTTGAAAGACTGGACCTGGAACATCACACATCACACTATCATCAACGAGAGCATTAAGAAGGTGATGGATGGTTTTCATTACAACGCGCATCCGATGGGAATTCTGATTGCCACGCTGGGCGCACTTTCGACGTTCTATCCGGACGCGAAGGACATCTTCAATGAAGAAGCCCGTCGCAAACAGATTTACCGGCTGCTGGCGAAGGTGCCCACGATTGCCGCATTTGCTTACCGGCATCGGGTCGGGATGCCCTACGCATACCCCGACAACGATCTCAGCTATGAAGGCAACTTTCTCAACATGATGTTCAAAACAACAGAGCTGAGATACGAGCCAAACCCGATCCTGGAACACGCCTTAAGCGTGCTCTTCATCCTGCACGCCGACCACGAACAGAATTGCAGCACAAATGCGATGCGCAGCATCGGCAGCGCGCACACAGATCCCTTTTCGTCGCTGGCCGGCGCGTCCGCCGCTTTATATGGGCCGCTGCACGGCGGGGCCAACGAAATGGTCCTGCGCATGCTCAACGAAATCGGCTCAGTCAAGAACGTCCCCGACTACATCAAGCGCGTGAAAGCGGGCGAGTTTCGCCTGATGGGATTCGGGCATCGCGTGTACAAGAACTACGACCCGCGCGCACGCATAATCAAGAAAGTCGCTTACGAGGTCTTCGAAGTTACCGGGAAGGATCCGCTGCTCGACATTGCCATCGAACTCGAACGCATCGCGCTGGAAGACGAGTACTTCGTGAAACGAAAACTCTATCCCAACGTTGACTTCTATTCCGGGATTATTTATCAGGCAATGCGCTTTCCGGTCGACATGTTTCCGGTGCTGTTTGCGATCCCGCGGACGTCAGGATGGTTGGCGCAGTGGTCGGAGATGCTCGACGACGCCGACCAGAAGATCGCGCGCCCGCGCCAGGTCTATCTCGGACAGCGAGGACAAGCCTACATTCCGATGTCCCAGCGGAATGGCAAGAGCGAGTCCGCCACGGCGTAAAGGCTGCCGATGAGTTCGCTTAAGTTCGCGCCTGAACTAACCGGAAAAGCGGCCACCGAAGCCGGTCTCACCGGTCATCTTCTGCTCGATCATCCGTTGCTGAATGAAGGCAGCGCCTTTCCGGAAGCCGAGCGCCGGCGTCTGCGTCTACTCGGTCTGCTTCCCTACCACTGCTCGACTGTCGAAGAACAGTTGACGCGCGTGTACGAAAACTATAAGCGCAAAGATAACGATCTCGAGCGCTACATCTTTCTGACCGCGCTTCAGGATCGCAACGAAACGCTTTTTTACGAGCTGCTCCACGATCATGTCACCGAGATGATGCCGATTATTTACACACCCACGGTCGGCGAGGGCTGTCGCCGGTACAGCCACGTCTTTCGCCGGCCCCGCGGTCTCTACATTTCATATCCGTATCGCGAAGAAATTCCCTTGCTGCTCGACAATGCTCGCGAACAGAACGTCGCGGTAATTGTCGTTACCGACGGTGAGCGCATTCTCGGACTGGGAGATTTGGGTGTCGGGGGCATGGGAATTCCGGTGGGCAAGCTTTCCCTCTACACACTCTGCGCGGGGATTCATCCGGCCACTACCCTGCCGATCTTGCTCGACGTGGGAACTGACAACCGCGAGCTACTTGACGATCCGCTTTATCTCGGCTGGCGCCACGAGCGCGTCCGCGGCGCAGACTACGATCAGTTTGTCGAAGCCTTTGTGCAGGCGATCACGGACAAATATCCGAACGTGCTGCTGCAATGGGAAGACTTTTCTAAACACAATGCGCCGCGACTGCTGGAGCGTTATCGTGACCGGCTGTGCACTTTCAATGACGACATTCAGGGCACGGGCGCAGTCACAGTGGGCGGATTGCTCGCAGCTATGAAGCTCATCGGGTCGCGCCTGGAAGAGCAGCGCGTACTAATCCTGGGCGCCGGCGCTTCGGCAATCGGGATTTCGGACCAGATTGTCGCCGCCATGGCCAACGATGGCGTCAGGCAGGCCGAAGCACGCGCACGTGTTTGGCTGGTTGACAGCCAGGGGTTGGTTCATGACGCACGTCCGAACCTCGATGCCTTCAAGCACAAGTACGCCCAGCCGATTGAGCGGACTCGCGAGTGGCCGGTCACGGATCATTCCCGAATCTCGTTCGCGGAAACCGTTAAGAACGTGCGGCCGACGATTCTGATCGGAACGTCGGCGCAACCGGGTGCCTTCACTGAAAACATAATTCGCGAGATGGCGAAGCAGGTTGAGCGGCCGCTGATTTTCCCGCTTTCCAATCCCACGTCAAAGAGCGAAGCAACGCCGGCCGATTTGATCGCCTGGACAGAGGGCCGTGCGCTGGTCGCGACCGGCAGTCCATTCCCGCCCGTGCCTTACAACGGCCGCACAATCGAAATCGGCCAGTGCAACAACTCTTTCATATTTCCCGGCGTGGGGCTCGGCGTAATCGCATCCGGCGCGCGCCGCGTGACGGACGCAATGTTCACGGCCGCCGCCAGAGTATTGAGCGAATTCTCGCCGGCGGTGAGCCAACCCGACGCGGCTCTATATCCACCTCTTGAGCAGGTGAGAAACATTTCGCGCGCGGTGGCGCTGTCGGTCGGCGTCGAAGCTCAGAAATTGGGTTTAGCCGATGTCGCCACCCTGGATCTTCTGCAGGAACGAATAGAGGAGAAGATGTGGAAGCCGCATTACGAGCGACTGCAGGCTCGCTCAGCCTGAAATCGCGTGCGGGCTAAGCGGCTTTTGCAGCATTGCCGCAGCGCGACGTTAACGCCGACGCCGGAAGAGATTCGCACCCTGCGCTTCCGGAATTCCGAGCGACCTCAAAAAGCCGTTCAGCCACTCCTGATCCTAGATCACGGGCGCGGCGCCGGCGATACAAGCACGTCATCGCCAGAGCCGGACGTGTGGTTCAGTCGCCGGCCCGCTTCGCGCCGATGACTCAGCCAACTGTATCCTCCGTGGGTTAAGGCATCCAGTTCGATCGGCATCTGGTTGAGCGCTCCGGATTTCTGATGCTCGTTTAGAAACTGCCGAATCATGTGGGCGCGGCGCTCGTTCTCGGCCGTTTCACAAAGATAATGATCGGCAGCCAGGCCGTTGTTGTGTTCGCGCGCGTGTTCACTCAGGTATCGACAGAGGGTCGGATTCTCTTCCGTTGCTCGAATAGCCTCATGAAGTAAATCTTCGATTCTTTGTCGTCGCGCGGCAATCAGACATTCGGCCGTGTAACCGTGGCCCGCAGCACAGCGAAACCTCAGGAAAAAACCTTCGCGGATTTCCCACAGAGAGCCACGACAGTTCGGGCACGTGAAGGCGGTCAGCTTCCCGAATTTTTCAATGGAGCGGCAAGCCTCCACGTCCCCTCCGGCAATTGCGTTTTCGAGTTCAAGCGGCGCAACTGCCGCACTATTACACTTATCTGAAACCGGCTCGTTAGCCAGCCGGACCAGCAGCGGGCCGATTTCCGTCAGCGGCAGGCAGTAATCGATTTGCGCATACTTGCCGGCGCTCTGCGGCATGTCCGGGTATTCAGCTTCGTTGGGATCCTGAATGATGGTCACGCCGCCGAGTTGCTTTACGGCCCAAAGACCCGCAGTCCCGTCGTCAAGTGTGCCGGTCAATACAACCGCAGTCACTCGCGAGCGAAACGCGAGCGCCGCCGACCGGAAAAGAGTGTCGACCGACGGCCGGTTAAGGTTTTCTTTGGGCCCCTGCGAAAGCCTGAGCTGGCCATCTACGATCCGTAAGTGACGATCAGGCGGGGCGATGTAGATGCGGCCGTTATGAATCTCGCTTTGGTCTGCTGCGAGCTCAACTTCGAGTTCGCTGCCTTGCTCCAGGACTGACGGCAAAATGCTCGGCGTCAACGGCGCCGTGTGGTGCACGATCAGAATCGCGGCGGGCAGATCACGCGGTAACTCGCGCACGAGCTCCTGAAGCGCCGCGAGCCCGCCCGCCGAAGTGCCGATAACAATGATGTCGTGCGACGTCATGCTCTACTCCGGTTGAGCAAAACTTCCGGCGTGTTCGGCCTTCTGCTCAGGTACTTCGGTCAGTGTGGCTTCAGTCAACAGCAGAATACTGGCCACTGAGACCGCGTTCTCCAAAGCGATCCGCACCACCTTTGTCGGATCGATAATTCCGGCTTCCATCAAATCGAGGTATTTATTGCGCGATGCGTCGAAGCCGAAGTTGCCGGCGCCGTTGAGCATCTTATCGACGACCACTCCTCCGTCGACAGACGAGTTCTCGGCAATCTGCCGGGTCGGGGCTTCCAGCGCTCGTTTCAGGATCAACAACCCGGTGCGTTCGTCACCTTCGCATTTCTCGGCTTCGCTCTCGACCGCTTGAATTGTTCGCAACAGCGCGAGCCCGCCGCCGGGGACGATGCCTTCAGCAATCGCCGCTTTTGCCGAACTGATCGCGTCGTCGAACGCTTCTTTCCTGCTCTTCAATTCCGCTTCGGTTGCGGCGCCGACTCGAATCACGGCCACGCCACCGGCTAGTTTTGCCAGGCGCTCTTCCAGTTTCTCGCGGTCGTAGTCGGAAGTGGTGTCTTTAATTTGCTTGCGAATCTCATCGCAACGGGCCTTGATTGTTTCCTTTGATCCCGCGCCATCGATGATGGTGGTGTTTTCACGATCGCTCACGACCCGCTTTGCCCTTCCCATCTCGTTGATTGTCACACTCTCCAGTTTCAATCCCAGATCTTCCGAAATTACTTTCGCGCCGGTCAGTATGGCGATGTCTTCAAGCATGGCTTTGCGGCGATCACCAAAGCCCGGCGCTTTCACCGCGGCGCAGGGAAGGACGCCGCGAATCTTATTGACCACCAAAGTGGCGAGCGCTTCGCTTTCCACATCCTCGGCCACGATCAAAAGCGAGCCGCTCACTTTTGCGACCTGCTCAAGCAGCGGCAGCAAATCCTTCAAGTTGGTGATCTTCTTCTCGTAAAGAAGGATGAAGGGATCTTCAAGCACCGTCTCAAGTTTCTCGGCTTCGGTAATGAAATAAGGCGAAAGAAAGCCCCGGTCGAATTGCATGCCTTCGACCACTTCCAAAGCTGTTTCGATTCCCTTGGCTTCTTCAACTGAGATGACACCCTCCTGACCAACCTTCTCAACGGCGTCTGCGACCAGCTCGCCAATGGCGGTGTCATTGTGTGCGGAGATGGTCGCAACCTGAGCTTTCTCTTTCCGGCTGCTGACCGGGCGCGATATTTCTCGCAATCTCTCGACGGCTACAACTAAACCGCGATCAAGTCCGCGTTTCAGATCGACGGCGCTGGCGCCCGCTGCTACGTTGCGCACTCCGTCGGCAAAGATCGCGTGCGCCAGAATGGTTGCGGTACTGGTGCCGTCACCAACTTTGTCGCCGGTTCGTTCCGCAGCCTCGCGCATCATCTGTGCGCCCAGGTTCTCTTCGTGATCTTCCAGTTCGAACTCTTTGGCAATAGTCACCCCGTCGTTGCACACGAGCGGCTTTCCCCACTTTTTCTCAATCAATACCGATTTTGATTTTGGCCCAAGCGTAACTCTCACCGCATCGGCAATTGCTGAAGCGCCGTGCAGGATTTTCTCTCGCGCTTCAGATCTAAAGCGTACTTGTTTATGTGACATGGGCCCCCTCCTTTTGTGTGATTAACGCATACTGATTTCCATTCTTAAGCGCGCAATAGTCGTGCCCGTACTGGAAATACCTGGCTGCTCACAAAAACAGTTTGGCGGCGTCAATGTTTGCGTAAACATGCGCACAGGATTGAGCAAAACCACACTGTGAATTTGTCCCCACCGCGCAATCTCGCCGTGTTTTCCCAGCTGGGCCCGCATTCGACTTGGCATATACGTTGCGAATCGGTTGGGTGTATTAGTTTGGGATCTGACCACACGCTTCGCGCTGAAGCGAGGATAGGTAATGAAACCCTTTCAGTCAGTCGAAAGGTACCGGTTCCTGTCGGCTACGTTTGCACCTGGACGTCCGTGCTCCGCAAAAACAAATCCCGGTATCCAGAGGCTGATCGTTGCCTTGCCGGGGACGCGATCTGATCTGCTGAAACGCAAACTAACTCCGGTGAATAGTCACACCGTTCCAAACTGAGTAACCAAATAAGTTGGGCGTTCACGCCCGGTCGATATTTTCTACAGGAGGAACCTCAATGATGAAAAAGAAGCTCTCTTACCCATTGGCTGCTGTATTGGCGCTCATTACTGTGCTGTCCGGCTCAGCGTTTAGTCAGGAGGGGGACATTTACAAAGCTACCGCGGCCCAGGCGCCGTCCATGGCTGACGCGCCTTTGGAATTCCAGGTAATCAGTGTGCGCAACATGATTAATGGGGCGTACCAGTATGTGGGTTGGACGCCCAAAATCAGAGGCCGCATGCTCGGCCGCACGCGTCGCGGCGACGCAGTCGTGGTCGAATTCTCACAGGACGGCAAGTCTTTGGCGACTTTGCGGGCAGGCTTAAGTGGTAACGGCGGCGAAACCTGGTTCGAAGATTGGGAAATCCGCGGCGACGAAAAGAAGGACGTACTAACGGCCGTCGGCAAAGTCACCGCGACGTTCAAATACTTTGACGATACAGCTGAAAAGACCGCACCGTTGACCGTGCGGCAATTCCACGTCGTCAAGACTGTCTACTATGACGAAGGAAAGAACAATTGGAAATACGGCGCGCTTTACGACGACCTGCTGGGCTTCAGTTATGCCGTTCAGCGTCAGCCTGAGGGCAGTGCGCCGGGTTTTGTCTGGATGTACACGTGGATGAATCTGCAACACGATTCCGCGATTAAGGACATCAGTTACAAGTTGTCCGTTGACGGTAATCCGGTTCCTCTGGATGATGCTTTTGACGCCAACCAGAATCACGAATCGATCGTCACCCTGGACCAGCGCGAGGAGATCTTCGTGAAAGCGAAGAACGATCGCGTCGTAAATCCACACAACGTTTACCTGGTTGTATTTCGACCCAAGCTGCTTTGGGGACCAAAGAGTAGTGCCCCAGGACCCGGCTGGCTTTGGTTCGCCGATCATCCGGGCAAATGGATTCTCAAGATTCGGATCGGCGGACAAGTCGTCCGCGAGTTGCACTTCACGGTTTTGCCAAAGGGCGAGATTGCGCTGCACGCGGAACAGGATAAGAGCAAACCGGGGTTCATGAATCTCGGGCCGGGACGCTTCTTTCTTGAGACGTACTTTCCCAATCCGAACACCTTTGATCTGCGCTTCAATCCCGATGCGATTCGAAGCGGCACGTTGTACGGAAGACCCTGGATCAGCACCGAGGTTACGGCCGGAATGGTAAAGACCCTGCCGCCTAAGAATCCAGGCACGATCCCATTTCCGCAGGCGACGCTGACGGGATTGGAGTAGCAGCCGCACGCAGTCGAAAAAAGACCAGGAGGAGGCCGGAGGAAAACATGTCTTGGAGATACTTGAGGAGAGCAACATTGCTTGTAGCGGCAACATTGCTCGCGGTCACGGCTGCGTTAGGACAACCATCACCGATAGTCAGCCGCTATGTCGACAACGAACGTTGGTCAATGCCGGACTGCCTGGCGCGGGCAAAATGGGCATTGGAGACAGAAGGTTACAGCATCCGCTGGACCGCCGGGGATATACACCGCGCCGACAAAGCGCCTTATACGGCACTGATCCTGTGCGATCCCACACCTGAAGGTCTGATGCGAGTGAACGTCATCATCGCGGCGACAGGCGGGAATCTCGAGGCCGAAAATAATCGCTTATGGACTCGTCTTCGTAATCCCGGCACAAGCGGGACAGGCGGCGGTTGCTCCCCGTTCGAGGGAGTCTGGACAACGAACTACACGCCCATAACTTTTCGCCGAACGGGCAACACGATCACAGGAAGCTATGAATATCAGGGAGCGTCTTCACTGCGGGGGACGCTAACTGGTGGCGTCTTGGAGGGTGAGTATTCACAACCATCATATCCCGACCCGCTTTATCAGAGGGGCCGTTTCCGGTTCGAACTGAACAGTGACGGGCAGAGCTTCACCGGAACGTGGTGGAACGCCAACGGCACCAGCAGCGGCGGATGGAACGGACGATGTCAGACCCCATAATTCGGGCATCGCGGGGAGGAAATCATTTTCCGCAGGCGACGCTGACGGGATTGGAGTAGCAGCTCTCAAAGGAGGTAACCATGAACACTATTCTAATTTCTACCACCGGCAGAGTGTTGTCGTGCATCGCGTTTGCCGCATCGCTCATTCTGTCCGGGGTACACACCCAAATCGCTGCTCAGGAGCTGACTCCCACTCAGCGCACACAACTGTGCAAAGAGAAGAAAAGCGGACTGGCCAGGCTGGAGCAAGAAGCGGTGGATCTGCGAAGCACTATAAGCAGGTATGAAGAATCTCTTGAAGCGCTGCCCAAGTTGAGCCAGGAACAGATTGATGAGCGGCTCGCCTTTGCTGTGCGGCAGGTGGAAGGGCTTAAGCGGGATTTGGAAAATTCGGGCATCGCCCCGGAAGCGCGGAAAACCATTGAAAAGCGCCTGGCCGTCTATCGCGCGGCGATGGATCTTTACGCCGCAATGAAAACCGAAAACATCGGTAGCGACCCGGATATACAGAACAGCACTTGGGTCCGCAGGGTAAAGGCGGCGATCAGTTCGGCGCAGGAAAGACAGACGGAAGTCGGACGCCAGATCTTTCTGTTGCGCGACAGCATCGAGTCGCTGCGCTGTGCTGAGCTCGAAGGCTTTGCGGGCACCTGGCTGTTTCGCGGTTATCCAAACGCAGTCTGCACAATCGAATTGACCGGCGACAACCGTTTGAAGGCAGTCACGGAGAAAGGGGTCGTGGGCTACGGGTACTTTGTCGATCAAAAAACCATCGTCGTCGATTTCCCATTTGCGCGCGGACTGCGCGGGTGGCTGACGGAGGACGGCAGCCGCATCAGTTGGGGCAATCGCGAGTTCTGGGTGCGTGTCCAGTAATACAATTCGGAGGCTTGCATGACATTCGATCCGGCAACTGAAATTCAAAACTACCTCGTCTTTGGCGAGTTCGGCGATGTGAATCCTTCGATTTGCGACTCATCGACGTACACCTTTCACAGTGTCGCGAAGATGGAAGAGCTCTTTGAGCACGAAATCGAAGGCTGCTTTCTTTATTCAAGACAGTTCAATCCGACGAACAAGTATCTGGCGGCAGCGCTGGCGCGGATGGAAGACGGCGAGTGCGCGCAAGTGACTTCGTCGGGAATGGCGGCGATCGCCTGCACCTTGCTCGAAATGTGCTCGGCTGGCGATGAGATCGTTTCTGAGCGAACGGTGTACGGCGGAACGTACGCACTACTGGCGAACTTGCTGCCCCGCTTCGGGATTAACACGCGATTCATCGATCTGCGCGACGAGAAAACCGTTCGTGCAGCCATCACGCCAAAGACGCGCGTGCTCTATTGCGAAAGCATTAACAATCCGCTGCTTGAAGTGGCGGACATTCCCATGCTCGCACGCGTCGCCGGCGAGTTTGGCGTGAAGTTGGTAGTGGACAACACTTTCAGCCCGCTGATTCTTTCCCCGCTCAGGCTGGGCGCGGACGTTGTCGTACACAGCATGACGAAATTCATTAACGGCACCAGCGATTGTGTGGCGGGGTGCATCGTCGGCTCGCATGCATTCGTCGATCGTCTGACGAACGTGAATCAAGGCCCCTGCATGTTGCTGGGACCCGTACTCGACAGCCTGCGCGCGGCGAGCATTCTGAAGAACCTGCACAGTCTGCATATTCGCATGGCCCACCACAGCCGCAATGCGCTGTATCTCGCGCAACGATTCGAATGGACGGGCCTGCCGGTTTATTACCCCGGACTCGCGCATCATCCTCAGCACAAGCTGATGTCGCAGAAGATGAACCCTGGTTACGGATACGGGGGGATGGTCGCAGTCGATTTCGGCGACAAAGCGACGGCCGACCGGTTGATGGTGCGTTTGCAGGACGCGAAGGTTGGATATCTCGCCGTCAGTCTCGGCTATTTCAAAACGCTCTTCAGCGCGCCGGGACATAGTACCTCTGCCGAGATCCCGGAAGAAGAGCGCTTAAAGATGGGCATGGGTGAGGGGTTGGTTCGTTTCTCTGTTGGACTGGACAACGACATCGCGCGCACCTGGAAAGTGATCCAGCGATGCCTTCGTGAGGTGGGGATTGGCGATCGGCGCGACGACGTGCGGTTAGATGCTGATATCCCGGAGCTAACTACTGCCTGAATTTAAGCCCGTTTACTCAGACAGGAGGAATGATGAACCCGACATTTCGCCAGCTGTTTCTGATGGCGATAATTCTTCTTACATTAACTCCGCGTTCCCTGCCACAAGAACAACGGGATCCCTACTCATTACCTGCCAATCAAATCATTCCGGGGCGCCCGTGGACCCAAATTATTCCTGATCCCGACAAATTTGATTGGAGCACGCGCGACCGTGGCCGGCCCGGCTATCGGTATCGCGGGATGCTGCCGGTGCAGCAACGTTTTTATGACTATATCCAGCAGAAGCGGCGCAATAACGTGCCCCTTAGCGCCGCCGAGCAAGCCACGATTCGTTGGCTGATTACTTCGCGTCGCTGGCCGGAAGCGCCCCGGCCCAACCAGTTCTGGGCGTCATTCATGCGCTACCTGCGCAATCAGACAACCACGGACCTAAACATTGCTCAAAGCATAATGTTCGATCAGTTGGTATCGCGCGGACTGGTGCCGGTCGATACCCCGCCGAATGCCAACCTGGAACGCATTCGGCAATATCTGAACTCCGGTCCGTTTCAATCGCGGAACTGGTTCGAGCGCACCTTCGGCCGCGTCGAGCCCTGGATGGACAATCTGTACGCAGGCTACGGATTTGACCTGCGCCCGACGGGCACTGCCTCGGGCAATTCTTTCCCTGCCGGAGATCCTTTCAATGGGCTGAAGGTGACCTACAACGTTTCCGGCGCGACGCTGAGCGAGCCCGTCGATCGCGAAGGCTTCACGATCACGCGCAGCTACAAAGGTGTTCTGGGGACAGGTACGTTAACGATTTCGGGAACGGCTCGCGTCGGCGGTTTTGGGGCTGATGTGAGCCTTGCTGTTTGGGCGGGCGATCAGAAGCAGGAAAAAAGCTTTTACATCGAGAACAAAGGCAACGCCGGTAATCCACAGAATTTCACGCTCTCAGTTCCGATTCCCGCGAGTGCGCGCACCGGCGGTTTCGCGATCCGCCTGGATGGCCGTTACTCGATGGGCGGAGGTCATCGCGGATGTTACGTGACCGGTGACTTTGGTCCATCGGCTGAACAAGTCGCTGCCGACAAAGCCGCCGCCGATGCCAAGTGGCGGCAAGAAGTAGAAGACACGCTGAAGCGTCTGGGTTACGAAAACACTCCGGAAGGAAAAGAAATCGAAGAGATGCGCAAAGCGCTCGCCGGTGGGGATGCAGCGTGGAAAGCCTTCGTCGATCGCCGGCTTGATCAAATGCGCGGGGAAACGTCGCCACAGGATGTCGCCTTCGCTGAGTTGGAACAAGCGATGACCGCCGGCGGCGCTGAGTGGGAGAGTTACGTCGCGGTGCACGGCAATACCGGCTCGACCGATTCGTCTTCGATTGCTGCGGCGCTTGCGGCCGCGGAAAAAAACTACGAAGCCGGCAAGTACAAGGAAGCGGTGGCGGGCTTTACGAGTGCGATCGAAGCGGATCCGAAATCCGCCGCAGCCTACGCTGGGCGCGGTCTGGCAAAGCGCGGACTTAACGATAACGCAGGAGCATCGGCCGACATCAATCGCGCGCTCGAGCTGGATCCGAACAATGCCGATGCATATCGGGGCCGCAGTATGCTCAAACGCAGCGCGAACGACTTTCAGGGAGCCTTGACGGACGGTAATCGCTCGGTGCAACTCGCGCCAAACAATTATCGCGCCTATTTGACTCGCGGCCTGGCAAAGCACGGCCTGAAAGACTTCAACGGCGCCATCGCGGATTTCAATCAGGCGTTGCGCCTGAATCCGGCTTATCCTCATTCGTATCTTTATCGCGGCAACTCACGTTTGGAGCTGAAGGATTATCGCGGTGCGCTTGAGGATCTGAACCGATTCATCGCGGCCAATCAAACCAGCAGCAGCGCCTATAACAATCGCGGACTGGTCAAAGAGCGATTAGGTGATAAACCGGGGGCGTTGGCGGATTACGAAAAAGCAATCAGCATCAGCCCGGACAACGAAACCGCGAACCGAAACCTGGCGCGCCTCAAGGCGATCGAGACCGCAAAGGTGTCGGTAATCTTTGAGAACGGAAACATCGGCGGCGTCGGCAACGGCCCCAGCCAACCGACCGTGTTCACGATCAATCAGCCGCACTTTATTTCGAAGGTTGAGAACTATCATTGGAACTACGGGCGCGGCGCGCGCGGTGGAACGATCGCACTGCGCGGCAGCAGCGGAGTCGTCTATGGCCCCTGGGATGTGACGACTACATCCGGGCAAGGCGGCGCGCCGGACGTGGTCTGGAGTTGCGCACCAAACCAGGTAATTCCGGCAGGAACCTACACCGTGGTTGATTCGGATCCGGCAACCTGGTCGCAAAACTCGCAGAGTGAAGGCCGAGGGTTCAGCAAGGTGATGGGCTATCCGGCAGTCCCGGATCAAATCACTCAGATCACGCCGCCGCCGACGCCACAGTCAACTCCGCGACGAACGCCGGAGCCAACTTTGACGCCGCGACCAGCCGGTGCAGTGGTGACGGCGATCTTCGAAAACAAGTCACTGGAAAATGTGCACATCTTCGTCGAAGGCGAAACTTTCAATCCCGGCAATCGTCTGGCTCCGGGCGAGACGCGCCGAGTCGAGGTGCGCATTCCGGCAAGCGGCCGGATTAAGTTTTACGCTGGTCGAAGCGGCCAGGTTCTGGCCACGAAATTTTGGGACGGCGATCCCGATCATCTGGATCGTTTTCCGCGCGTGATCTTTAGTGGATCGCAACTGCTCATAACTACGGGGCTGCGCTAAAGATGTCGCTCTCACCGACAATCAACGCCTGAATTGAACTGGGATTGCGCCGGTATTTCAATTGGTCGGCCGATAAGAATCAAGAACCCTCATGTAATTAGCCCGCTCAAAAGCGGCGGGTTCAGTGCAATGCTGCTGGCTCATGCTGCCGATCATCTGATTGACGGATTCGTATTCGTGTTCAGCAATCCAGCCCGCCAGCGCCTGAAGAATTTCGTCGATACGGCCCACACCGTTCCGCAACAGCTCAGACGCCATCATCGTCACCTTCGCGCCGGCCATCAGTCCTTTGAGCACGTCCTGCGCATTGTGAATCCCGGTGCTGATGGCGAAGTCGGTGATCACCCGGCCATATAGAATCGCCACCCAACGCAGAGGCAGGCGCAGCTCGTTCGAATCGCTGAGCACAAGACGCGGCGCGACTTCGAGGGTTTCTAAATTCAGGTCGGGCTGGTAGAACCGATTGAAGAACACTAAACCGTTCGCGCCTTCTTCGACGAGGCGCTTTGCCATATTTGCCGTAGAGCTGAAGAACGGACTCAGCTTCATCGCGATGGGAATTGAGACTGAGGATTTCACCTGCCGCAGGAGGTCAAGGTAAATGTTCTCAACTTCTGCTCCCTTCAGCTCGACATCTGTAGGCAGGTAATAGACATTCAACTCCAGCGCGTCGGCTCCCGCGTCTTCAATGAGCGCAGCGTAGTTGGTCCAGCCTCCGGTCGAGACGCCGTTGAGACTGCCAATGATCGGTATATCGACCGCTTCCTTTGCCCGTCGAATCAGATTCATGTACTCATCGGGCCCGACGTTGTAATCCTCCATCTCGGGAAAGTAACTGAGAGATTCCGCGTAGCTGTTTGTGCCGCTTCGCAGGTAATAATCGACGTACAGGCTGTCGAAGGTGAGTTGCTCTTCGAAAAGCGAGTACATGACGACTGCGCTGGCGCCGGCGTCTTCCAGGCGGCGAATACTGTCGACGGAATGCGAAAGCGGAGAAGAAGAAGCGACGATTGGGTTCTTCAGGGGCAGCCCGAGATAGTTTGTTGCGAGATTCATAATGCCACCTACTTTGTTTCGAGTCCGGCTACGGCCTATATCCCCGGGTAAAAAACCCGCCGCTAAACTACCGGCTAACGCCCAAGCTGCCGCTTCATATCGGCCACGGCGCTCTTGATGCCGGCCAGATCCAGCATGGTCTCAAATTCAAAGCACACGTGATCTTTGCCGGCGTCGGGCCCGCTTTCGATAAGACAGTACGTTTGGTAATTCACGTGATACTTGTCCCCTTGTTTGTCGGCATTCGCGATGAGGTTTATTCGCGTGTGCCACGGCTTCTTGTTCTTCTGCAATAACTGAGGCAGCAGGGCGCGATATTCAGCCACAATCCTGGCGTCGCTGTTTGCTTCAGTCGTTTGAGTCCTCGGTGTGCTCGGCGCAGTAACGTCCCCAACACGGGTCGCAGGCAGTCGCGCCATGTTTGATATGCGCAGCGCTTCATTCCACACGTGATTGTTTACCGTCGGGTGGGTCCAGATCTGTGAATGCGCGCTGTAAGGGTTCTTGCCCGTCACGATTTCCTTGTTTTCGGCGCCGGGCAGGTTTTGAGACTTGCTTGAAACCAGATCGTTCGTGTCGTAAAAATTAGTCCAGTGCTTGACGATCGCAGGCCGCCCTTCCGGCACAGTCAGCCGCCATTTCACCGTATCCAGACCGAGTTCCGGCTCGCCCGCGTCTCCCAAAGGCGAGCCAATCGTGACCCACTCTTCAACGTCAAACGAGCCCGGTGGAATCGGATCGATGTTGTATCCCTGCGCAATTAGTTGCGGCGAATTTCCGCCACCGGCGCCGCCCGCCAGGGCCATCTTGGTAACAACAGTGCCCCACGAATGCGAAACGATCATCACGCGCCGGCCCGGATTTTGGCGCACGATGTCTTTGATTTGCTGCTGCACGCTCAAAGCCCAGTCGCCCGCTTTAGGAACAAAATCAATCAGCGATGTTGGTTCGTCCCGCCCTTCGTAACGGAAAGTGACCTCGTGAGTTTCGACGTTCCAGGCGTTCGCCATATCGCGTGACCAGCCATAATTTCGGTTCCCTCCCGCAATTCCGTGCACGACGATCACTAAGGGGAAGTTCGCGTTTGCTTGCGCGAACACGAGCGTCGATAAGAAGAGAATGAGGGAGCAAGCGGGGATAAACACCTTCACGAATTTCATGATTGCTCCTTGCAGTGTTCAGCGTCGGGACTTGCCCGACCACCCGTACGAGTGCGGCCGCTAGACGGTCCCCGCTGCCAGTTGCTTGTATTGTTTCCACCGACGACTCGCGGCTTGCTGCGCGCTTTCCAACAAAACTTTTGCGACTTCCGGATCGCTCTGCAGCAGCATGCGATAACGCCCTTCCGTATAAATGTAGTCCTTGAGCGGAATCTTCGGATCGTGCGAATCAAGCTGAAAAGGATTTTTGTTTTCAGCCGCCAACTTCGGAACATAGCGATAGAGCGGCCAGTGTCCCGATTCGACGGCAAGTTTTTGTTGATGCATGCCCTTAGCCATGTCGATTCCATGTGCGATGCACTGGCTGTAGGCAATGATCAGTGACGGACCGTCATGGGCCTCCGCTTCGAGAAATGCTTTGACCGTGTGCGTGTCGTTCGCGCCCATCGCCACCTGCGCGACATAGACATTGCCGTAACGCATGGCGCCCATTCCGAGATCCTTTTTGGCGGTGGGTTTACCACCGGCTGCAAACTTCGCTACGGCGCCCATCGGGGTCGATTTGGAAGCCTGCCCGCCTGTGTTGGAATAGACTTCTGTGTCCAGCACCAGGATGTTGACGTTCTGGCCGCTGGCCATGACATGGTCCAGCCCCCCGTAACCAATGTCATAAGCCCAACCATCACCACCGACAATCCAGACACTCTTCTTCACCAACGCGTCAGCTACGCCCAGGAGATCGCGCGCCTCGTTTGGCGACGCTCCGGCGGTTAGCGCCCCACCTTCCAGCTTCGCCCTCAGAGCGGCAACTAATTCTCGTTGACTGTTGATCTCTGAGTCGGTTGACTGACCTCCGGACAGGAGACTGTTGGCCAGGGACTCTCCAATCTCTTCGCGCAGTCGATTCACCAGATCTCTGGCGTAGGCATTTTGATGCTCCAGGGCGAGCCGCATGCCCAGCCCGAACTCCGCATTGTCTTCAAAAAGCGAGTTACTCCAGGCGGGACCGCGGCCTTCCGGGTTCGTGGTATAGGGCGTCGTCGGCAGGTTGCCGCCATAAATGCTCGAACAACCAGTCGCATTGGCAATGATGGCGCGGTCGCCAAACAATTGAGTCAATAGCTTGATGTAGGGAGTTTCGCCACAGCCTGAGCAGGCTCCAGAAAACTCAAAGAGCGGTTGCAGCAACTGGACGTTCTTGACGGAGCCGAACGACAGTCCATTGTGCCGGTTTAGCTCAGGCAGTTTTAGAAAATAGTCCCAGTTGACGCGTTCACTATCACGCAGCGGCAACTGCGGATACATATTGAGAGCTTTGCGGGAAACGTTGCTCTTGTCTTTTGCCGGACATACTTCAACGCAGAGGCGGCAACCGGTACAGTCCTCCACGGCTACCTGGATCGTGTAACGCTTGTCCGGCAGCTCGCGGAATTTGGCAGGCATGTGCTTAAAGCCCTGCGGCGCACTGGCCAGATCCTCCGCGTCGCAAACTTTGGCGCGGATGGTGGAGTGCGGGCAGACCAGAATGCATTTGCCGCATTCAATACAAAGATCAGGCTCCCAGACCGGTACTTCCTGCGCGATGTTGCGCTTCTCCCACTGCGAGGTGCCTACCGGATACGTCCCGTCAACGGGGAAGGCGCTTACCGGCAGATGGTCGCCGCGGCCGGCAATGATCTCGGCTGTGACGTTCTGCACAAATGCGGGTGCTCCTTCCGGCACGGTCCGCGGCAGATCGCGAGTGTTGGTGGCGTGAGCTGGAACCGGGACCTCGTGCAGGTGCTCAAGTGCGGCATCGACCGCCGCAAAGTTTTGCCGGATGACCGGCTCGCCACGCTTTCCGTAGGTCTTACGTATAGATTCCTTGATCCTGGCAATCGCGTCATCGGGCGAGAGCACGCCGCTAATCGCAAAGAAGCAGGTCTGCATGATCGTATTGATGCGATTGCCGAGTTGTTTTTCCCTGGCCACCCGATAGGCATCGATGGTGTAGAGCTTGATGCTCTTTTGAATGATTTGCTCCTGGACCGAGCGCGGTAGTTGGTCCCAAACCTCCGCCGTCGCGTAGGGACTGTTCAGCAATAACGTGGCGCCATCTTCGGCGGCGCCCAGCACATCGTTGGAGCTGAGAAACTGGAATTGATGTACGCCTATGAAATTCGCGCGCTGGATTAAGTAGGTGCTGTGGATTGGACGATCGCCAAAGCGCAAATGCGACACCGTCATCGCGCCGGACTTTTTCGAGTCGTAAACAAAATAGCCTTGCGCGTAATTAGGAGTCTCCTCACCAATTATCTTGATCGAGTTTTTGTTTGCGCTGACCGTGCCGTCAGCACCGAGCCCCCAGAACAATGCGCGCACCTGATTGTCAGGTTCAGTATTGAAACCCGGATCATACGAAAGGCTGGTGTGCGTGACGTCATCGTTGATTCCGATCGTGAAGTGGTTTTTGGGTTTCGCTTTCTTCAACTCGTCAAACACACCCTTGCACATCGCAGGCGTGAACTCTTTCGACGATAGACCGTATCGCCCGCCAACCACGCGCGGCATGGTGAAAGATACCGACTCGTTAGCTCCATTTTCGCTGAGTCCGGTGACAATGTCCTGATACAGAGGCTCGCCAATGCTGCCGGGCTCTTTGGTGCGATCAAGAACGGCCAATGCTTTAACTGATTTCGGCAGTGAGGCAATGAAACTCTCGACAGAAAACGGGCGATAAAGGCGGACTTTCAACAACCCCACTTTTTCGCCGCCCGCACAGAGAGCCGCGACCGTTTCTTCTGCCGCCTCGCAGCCGGAGCCCATCATTACCAGTACGCGTTCGGCGTCAGTCGCGCCTACATAGTCGAACAGGTGGTACTGGCGTCCGGTTAATTGCGCAAAGCTGTCCATTGTCTCCTGGACAATTAGCGGAGTCTCAAAATAATAAGAATTCGCACGCTCCCTGGACTGGAAGAAAACATCCGGGTTTTGCGCGGTGCCGCGCATCACCGGATGGTCCGGAGACAGTGCGCGCGTTCGGTGCGCCTGCACCAACTGGTCGTCGATCATCGCGCGCACCTGTTCATCGGAGAGCTTTTCAATCTTCATTACCTCGTGAGAGGTGCGAAAGCCGTCGAAAACATGCAGGAAGGGCACCCTTGCACGCAGGGTGGCGGCCTGAGCGATCAGCGCAAAATCCATCGCCTCTTGCACTGAGTTGCCAAATAACATGGCCCAGCCGGTGGTGCGAGTGGCCATCACATCGCTGTGATCGCCGAAGATTGAGAGGGCATGGGTAGCAACCGAACGGGCCGCGATATGGAAGACAGTGCTGGTTTGTTCGCCGGCGATCTTGAACATGTTCGGGATCATCAACAGTAATCCCTGGCTGGAAGTAAACGTGGTTGTGAGCGAGCCGGTCTGGAGTGTGCCATGAACGGCGCCGGCCGCTCCGCCTTCGGATTGCATCTCGCGAACCAGCGGCGTCATGCCCCAGATGTTCTTCTCGTTCACCGCCGCCCAGGCGTCAGAGGATTCACCCATGGGGGACGAAGGCGTGATTGGATAGATGGCGATGACTTCGTTGGTCTTGTAAGCAACGTAGGCGGCCGCTTCGTTGCCATCGATGGTAATGCTGTTACTCATAAGCTTCTGTTGCCCTTCGCCGAAATCAGCCTTGGAAACCAATCAGCCGCAGGCAGCTTTCAAAACTACCTGCGGCTCGATTAGCGACGGCCGAACCACTCTCGACCGCCACGGGAAACGCCCAACCGGATCTCATGCCACTGCGTGTTGCCCGCTTTGGCTCACGGGTCGCGCGGCACGCGCTTCCTCAATCTCTTTGATCTTCGCTCGCATCCAACCCTTCAGCGTCGCTTCCAACCTCGGCTGATTGTTCAGAGCTTCAAGATCCTCGATGGTTTCGCCTGCCTCATTCAAGGGAATGAAATGACACGGGACCGGTTCGCCCCTGTGACCCTCATCAACAAAATCAATCAGTTGACATTCGCTACAGGGGTGCGCGCGATATGGGTAACCGTAATTAATGCAGGTCAGGGAGTCCTGGAAAGCCGACTTTGGTAACCAGGGCGTGCGAACCGAGCGTCCGTAACCGCCTTGCTCGATGAAAGCCAATTCTTCTTTCAGCAGCTCCAGAATGTCTCGGTCATCCTTTGCCATTGGTATCGACCCTCCAGTTCTCCCTGGTTCCTGCATCCTGAGCAGCAAGCCGCTGCTCCATTCGCTCGAGCTTTGGGTATCCCCGATGAGTGACAGCAACTGATATGCCCGATGGAAAACAAAACATTTGGGACTACAAGCCGGGCCGGGTCGGATTTCATGAGAAAAGTTCCGCACCCCGTGAGCGAAAACTCTCACCTTGGGCGACGCACCCTACTCAAACCCCTGTGACTAAAAGGAAAACCAGTCGGCACGTTTGTTGCTCAAAAGCTCCACAATTGGTGGCGGAATCGGCGCCACATCTGGTTCAATGGAGAACTTACGAATATGACCTCGGCGAGCAGAACAGCAATGAGCAGCGCTCATCCGGCAGGAACGCCCTTGCGAGTGTTGCCATTCAACTCGCCTCTACGCTCCATCCCCGGAATTGATCGCGTCAGTCGCACTCGCATTTACCCCAAAGGCGCGGTGGTGTTTCGTGAAGGTAACGCCGCCCTGGGGGTTTACGTGCTGTCGTCAGGCCGTGCGAAAACTTCGATATCGTCGGCTGACGGCAAGAAGCTGATCCTGCGCATCGCACGGGGCGGCGACATCCTGGGACTGTATGCCGGCTTGACCGGCCGTCCGTTTGAAACGACGGCAGAGATGGTCGAAGGCGGGCGCGTGGATTTCATTTCGCGACAGGATCTTCTGAACCTGATCGGGCGACAGAACGGTTCGGGTCTCAATCTGCTGGAGGTTTTTAGCCGGCAGTACAGCGAACTGGTTGATCACACACGGATTATCGCGTTGTCTGAGTCGGCTTTGGAGAAACTGGCGCGCTTGATGATGCGTTGGAGTCATGATTTCGGCGAGCGCACGGCGGACGGAATTTGCCTGAGGATTCTCTTGACGCAGGAAGAGATCGCTCAGATAATTGGCGCGTCTAGAGAGACAGTTACTCGCCTTTTTAGCGCGCTGAGGCGAGATCAGATTATTCACGTTAAACGCGACGTGATGTGGATTAGAGACAGCGCCGCGCTCGCCGCCATGGCCCAACAGTCGCCCGACACTTGCGGATGCCTGTGATGAGCGTCACAGACATCGTCAGTTTTGCTCGTTAACGTGTAACGACTCGCCACAGTTCTTTTAATAATGCTGTTCCTGCCGGCGAAATCTAGCAGGCCTTTCACAGAAGGAGGCTCCAAAGTGAGACTCACAAAATCGATCAATTTGCTGCTCGTGCTGGCGGCGCTCGTAGTCGTCGCAGTTTGGCTCGTGACCGCGAGAAGTTCGCAAGCGACCAGTCAACCGGCCACGGACGACAAACCGGTCGCCGCGAAGACCGATGCCGGCTACGTCGGCACGGACGTGTGCAAGGATTGTCACGAAGATCAGTTCAAAGCGTACTCGCACACGACGCACGCCGACCTGGCCAAGGTCAGCAGTTGGAAAAACAAAGTAACCGGGTGTGAATCCTGCCACGGTCCGGGCCAGGCGCACGTTGAGGGTGGCGGTGACGTCAGCAAGATCGTTTCGTTCAAGAACAAAACTTCGAAGGAAACGTCCGAAACCTGTCTGAACTGCCACGCCGGCAAAGACGAGCGTAATAACTTTCGGCGTGGCGAACACTGGCGCAATGACATCGGCTGCACTGACTGTCACTCAGCGCACTCGAACATAGTCGGACGGAATGTCGCCAGCTCGAATCACTTTGTGACCACGCCAAATGCGGAAAAGCCGGGCTTCGCCACGATTGCGATGCTCAAGTCAAACGACCCGCAGCTCTGCATCGGCTGTCATAACGAGGTGAAGCCGGCGTTCAACATGCCGTTCCATCACAAAGTGTTGGAAGGCGCGATGCGTTGCAGCGATTGCCACAATCCGCATGGCGGCTTCGAGTTGAAGCAGACCAGGCTGGCGACGGGCGCGGATGCCGCTTGCATCAAGTGCCACGCCGACAAGCAGGGGCCGTTCACTTACGAGCACGCGCCGATTAAGACTGAAGGATGCCAGTCTTGTCACACGCCGCATGGATCGGCGAATCCGCGGCTGCTTCAGTACAGCGCGATTAATCAGCTCTGCCTGACCTGTCACAGCGTCGATCACGGCGTTGGGGCGCTGGAACCGGTCGGACCTACGCACAACCAAAATCAGCAATACCGGGATTGCACCACCTGTCACGTGAAGATCCACGGCTCGCGTTCGAGCCCGGTGTTCTTCCGGTAGCGTCGTGAGTTCAGCGGCGGAGGACGATCCGCCGCTGGTACCGGCGGGCGTTAGCCCGCCTCGAAACAGATGAGCCAAAGGATCAAGGCTATGAAAACCAAATTGAGAAATTTGCTGCGAGCGCTGCCGGGACTGACAGCCGCACTTCTGCTGACGACGAGCGCCGTCGTGGCCCAACCGGCGGCGACGCCGACGAAGTCTCCTGAAGCAACGAATACGAATAATAAGGCGGCCACGAAAGCCAAGCCGACGAAGACTGAATCCATTCCTACTTCTGCCACCACCGGCGAGGACGCCGGCGATTACACCGTGACTTCGACGCTTGAGTTTGGCTACCGCGGAATTCGCGTCGGTGGCGACGTTAATAAGTTCAAGAGCGATTTGAATTACAAAGCGGGGCCACGGCTGTTTGATTCAAGTCTGTTGTTGCAGTCCAAGGACGGCAACGGCGGCTTATTCGATTCGCTGCTGGTGACCTCAACCGGCTGGGGCGCCGATCCCAACGGAAACGTGCGAATCCGCATGGAAAAGCCGCAGGCGTATCGGTTTGATGGAAACTATCGCCGCTTCAAGTACTATCGCGTCCTCAACAACATCGTGAATCCGTTTTGGAGCTTTGGCCTGCAACCTAATCCGGTGAGTGGATTTCACAGCTACAACACCCGCACTCATATGGGGGACTTCGATCTCACGATTCTGCCAAAGAACGAGATCATCAGTTTCACCATAGGTTATTCGCCTGAGCGTTACACCGGTCCATTCTTTACGACTTATTCCGCGGGCGGCAATCAACATCAATTGCTGGCAAATGCCCGGTCACGAGCTAATGATTTCCGTGTCGGCGCGGAAGGAAAGCTCGGGCCAATTGACTGGACGTTCCTGCAGGGCTTTCGCCGGTTCCGGGATGACACCTTTACCGATACGGTGCCGTTAGCGATAAATCCCGCCAGCACGGCAGCTCGATTAAACACCTACACCCGAAACGAGCCGTCCAAAGGAAGTGTCGACTTCACTCGCTTTAGTCTGCACTCGCTGGTGGCGAAGAAGCTCGACCTGACTGCGCGGATCGTTTACAGCAAAGCTGAGTCGAACTTCGCTTTTATTGAGAACTTTAGCGGCTTTAATTGGAATCCTCGTGTCACCGGCTGGCCTCCGACCGCGATTCCGCGCGTCCCCGGCCCGGGCACCGTCACCGTCGCCGCAACGCCGAACACGCTGAACCTGGGTCAATACAACATCACCGGCTCGACCGAACGTCCAAGCATCCTGTTTGATTTCGGCGCTACGTTTTTAGCAACCGATAACTTCAGGTTGTCGAACACGTTTCGCGTGGAAGACTGGGACATCACCGGCACGGCCGTGTTCGCAGACTTCTTTTCGATCACGCGCAATCTGCCGTCGACTGCCGGCGGCGGCACGCGCACGGACACGGTCGGGTTCAGCAATCTCGACGCGACCGAGATCACGCGATACCGCAAATACCAGAACACCCTCGAAGGCGACTACCAGTTCAGTAATCGGCTGGGAATCCATTTTGGATATCGCTACGGCAAACGCGAAATCGAGCGGTTCTTTGACGGCTACAATCTCGGTTCGCAAGGCTCGTTCAATCCGCCGAGCGCGCGCAGCACACACGAGGAGGTTTTTGACAACCACACTCACGCTTTCTTCGGTGGATTCAAAGCGCGCCCCGCAAAGGAGTGGACGGTTTACCTTGACGCCGAACGCGGAACGGCCGACAACGCGTTTACGCGCATCGGCAATTACGATTACACAAACTTCCGCGCGAAGAGCCGCTATGCCCCGAACCGGAAAGTAATCCTGAACCTGGGAATGATTGTGAAGAACAACTCGAACCCGTCAGAGATTGCCGGGGTGGCGCTGGCCGACTTCGGCGTCTCTTTCAAGACGAGGATCTTCACGTCGTCACTCGACATCATGCCCAACTCCCGCTTTATGTTGAACATGGGCTACAACTACAACTGGGTCAACAGCGAATCGCTGATCGACTACTCGTATTTCAGCTCGACAAACTCCGCCATTCGCGGGACCTCGTTGTACTTCATGCGGAACAACTTCTTCTTCATCGAGTCGACTGCGAGGCTTACGCCGCGGGTCACGTTATATTCCGCGTATCGCGTAAACAAAGACAACGGCCAGGGCAACCGGGTATCGGATCCGGCGGCCACGGGCGCGCGCACGCTAGTCACATCGTACCCAATGAGCTTCCAATCGCCTGAAGCCCGGCTGTCGATCAGACTCAACCGCAGGCTTGATTGGAACTTCGGCTATCAGTACTTTAATTACAACGAGGATGGGTTCCAGCGGACGTTCGCCGGGACCCCGCGGCCGCAGAATTACCATGCGCATCTGCCTTACATGTCGCTGCGCCTGTACTTCGGCCGAAAAGAATAGCCGAAACCATCAGCGTCGTATGCGAGCGAACTCCAGCTCAGGTTTGATTGGCCGCGGCTGGAGTTCCCTTTATAGTGAAATGAATCGGGGCCGGAGGTGAACGATGAAGATCGATCCAATTGGCTTTACGGTTTTTATTATCTTCTTTGGCGCGGCCACGCTTGACGCAATCACCACTCGCAGTTGGCTGAGATCGATTTTTTGGCTGGCCATGGGCGTCGTATTTTTCATCGCGGGCAACTGGCGAAAATCAGTTCAGACAAAGTAATAACTGTTCGATCGTCTTTTGGAGGATGAGCGAGTGAACCCTGACATTCGCGCGAAAGCGAAGAACGATCTCAGCGGGCCTGCCTCACCAGCCCGACGCAGCTTTCTTGATTTCCTGCTGGGGGCGAGCGCGCTCGCGACTCTCGGAGCGATTGTCTACCCGATCGTTCGCTTCCTGGCGCCGCCGCAAATTGTCGAGTCAGCGGAAAATTCGGTCGTCGCCGCGAAGATCAACGAAATCCCGCCTAATTCAGGAAAAATCTTCAAATTCGGTAATAAACCAGGAATTCTGGTGCGCAGCGCTGCCGGAGAGTTGAAAGCATTCTCGGCCACGTGCACGCATCTGGACTGTATCGTCCAGTATCGCGAAGACACGAAACAAATTTGGTGCGCTTGTCACAACGGCCAATACAACTTAAGCGGACAGAACATCGGCGGTCCGCCGCCCAGACCTCTGGAAGAGTTTCAGGTCAACACGCGCGGCGATGACATCGTAGTTACGCGAGCTTGAGATATTTGAACCACAGAGGACACAGAGGAAGAAAAACCGTAATAGGCAGGGGATACCCTGACCGCATCGCAACGGGAGAATCTATTTCGCTCAACATATCTGTCTAGTCATTGTCTTCCTCTGTGTCCTCTGTGGTTAGTCTTGAACCGTGAGAATCAGGGCCCTTACAAACTGGCTTGACGAGCGTCTGTCGATCAGCTCTGTCGCGAAGTTCGCCGACAAGAAAGAAGTTCCCGTCCATCGCCATTCGATCTGGTATTACTTCGGCGGGATGACGTTGTTTCTGTTTGTCGTCCAGGTCGTCACCGGAATTCTGCTGCTGCTCTACTACCGACCCAGCTCAGAAACGGCTTTCGAGAGCGTTCAGTTCATCATCACCGAAGTTAAGTTCGGCTGGCTGATTCGCTCGGTGCACAGCTGGTCGGCCAATCTAATGATCGCCACGCTG
>DASUTF010000124.1:0-3614 GCA_036374695.1 Pyrinomonadaceae bacterium | reverse complement strand
GGCAGGTTGTCTGTTCGAGCTTTCGCTACCTGGATTACTTACTTTTCGCCGGAGCATGGTTTCACCTTCAGCGTATGGAACAATCTGGTTCATACGCTGCGGTCACAGTGGCGCGTTTTTCTCGGTGGACGCGCCGGCTTTATTCGCGATTTGTGGGGTCCGGTAATTCTGGCGATGGTAACCGTCAGCTTGCTGGTCGTCCTGGCTTTCTTTGGGCTAATGCTGCGGCGCGTCTCAGAACTTAAAGCGGCGGTGACGGCCGCGATTCGAGAGAGAGCGCAATTCAAACCATTGACGACGCTCTGCATCGTCTGGGCGCTTGTCTATATCGTTTTCCTCTTTTTCTTTATTCCACAGAATGCTTTTTACCGTCTGTTCTATCTGCCGGCGCTGGTGATTCTGGCCGGGGCACTCCTGGCAACGATTGAAGGATCGCCGGGTCACGTGCGCAGGTATCGCGCGGCGCTTTTTGCCGCAGCCGTGTTCTTCGCGAACCTGACGCTGTCGCAGTACCCGTCCACGCAGGTGCGCGCGAATCCGCCACTGCAACTCGCGCTGACGTTGAACCGGACCTGGCCGGCCGGAACGACGGTTTACTTTAACTCGTCGAACAGTGACAACCTTTTGATCAGGTACTTCAATCCGACGAGCATTTGGCTTGACGCTTCTCCTCACATCCCCAGGCGCTACTACTTTGACAGTTTTCCACCGGTTGGCCGTGAGGGCTGGCTTGAGACAACTTTAATCGACAAGTTCGAAGCGACGGCCGAGGGAAAAGCCTGGTTGGATGCTCACACTCTCGTGCGGCCCGAGTATGAGTTAGTGAACAGGAAACACCGGATTCGGTTTCGGCAACTGAACTCTCAATCTTTCAGCAATGCCGGTACGCAGGCGTCCCGCCTGCCTCACCGCGCGACGAGACGCGCATACAAGAGATAAAGATCATCGCGGCCGCACCACAAACAACGTGACCCAGCCGTTGCTGTCGACCTTTTCCGTTTCAACTCCCGAGTAATCCGTCAACTGTTTTTCCCAACGCGTCTCAACCAGGACGAGCGCAGCGTGCCCTTTCGCGCGGATCGCGGGCGGAAGTTCCTGCGCGCCTTCAAATCGAATCGGTTCGCCGTTCGGTTGATAAGCCAGACGGCCGCCCGCGTAGAACTCGGCCGTTCGATCGTCGCACAAAAAATAGAACACGGGAGCCCCGCCATGGCCACGCGCTTCGGCCATCCGCATCAATTCGCGCACGGACTCGCGGTTCGCGAGCGCGCGCGCGGGTTGCAAGGCGATCAAGCTGACCACGACGGAAATCACTCCGAAGAGCAGAAAATTCAGAACCCGGCGCCGGGGCGCGAACAACGCGAGCGCTCCAGCTATCAGCACCGGACCTGTCGCGCCAAATACCCACGCACCCGGGACACCCAAAGTGCGTGTGGCCGACCATGCGCCAACCGCGGCTACTAACAACAGCAGGCCGCCGGTTAATCGAATCAAGCGCTGGCCCAGTCCGGCTTTCAACACAAAAGTAATTCGTTCCGCGACCAATAGAGCAACGGCCGGCAAGACCGGCAACACGTATCCGGGAATTTTTGATCCGGACAAGGAAAAGAAGATGGTCGGAACCACGAGCCACGCCAGGGCAAATACCCGGACACGATCGACTTGATCCCTGCCGCGCCAACGCCAGCGTAGCGACGCTGTTAGCGTTGCGATCAAGATCATCGTCCACGTCAGAGCCAGTGCAGCAACGACCGGCACGTAGAAGTAAAACGGTTGCGGATGACGGTACTTGTTAGAGACGAAGCGCGCGAAGTGATGCTGAACGATGAATTGATCGATGAACGTCCAGCCGTGCCGGTAGATCATCGGCCCGTACCACACGCCGGCCACTGCAACGGCGATTGGGATTCCCCAAAACAGGCTGAACATCAAACTTTTGCCCGGCAATTCTCGGCGGGCAAGGAAATACAGGCTGATTATGCCGAACGGCAGCACAATGCCGACGAGCCCTTTTGCCAACAGCGAAAGACCGATGAAGAGATAGAAAGCGGCGAGCAGCCACGTTCGCGCATTCCCCTGCTCGCTTAGAGCGCGAATTTGCCAAACCAAGAAGCAGCACAGAGCGCCCGTTACCGTCATCGTTAGCACGATGTCGAAACTCGCGCCGCGTGAAAAGACAATTGCGCCGAGGCTCGTAAGAAAAACAAATGCAGACCATGGCCCGAGATTCGCTGTCCCGCACGCGACCTCGTCGTCAGCATCATTCACCGTGGGGATGTTCTTCCCGGCCCAGAAAACGAAGGTGGCCGTCAATAACCCGCAAATCGCGGGCCCCAGACGAGCGGCGAATTCGCTGACGCCGAACACGCGGTAGCTCGCCATCATCATCCAGTAAAGCAGTGGCGGCTTCTCAAACCACGGCACGCCACCCAGCGTCGGTGTAATGAAATCGCCGCGCTGGAACATCTCGCGCGCGACCTGAGCATAGCGAGGTTCATCCGGTCCGACGAGAGGAAGCGACCCCAACCCATAGAGATAAATAGCGCCGATGCAGACGAAAAGGATTTTCCAACTGTGCTTGGCAAGTTTCGAAGTTGGCAAGTATAGTCCCCAGGAAGAGGTCAGTCGTCAGTCGTCAGTTGTTCGTTGCTTTCAGACCTGCTGAATTCAGATGCTTTCGGCAAGACGCGTTCGCAGTATCGTCGAAAGATCTCTTTGAGTTCAAATCAAACCACTGACCACTGACTACTGGCCACTGACTTCTTCACACTTATGCTTCGCACTGCAGTCATCGGCGTTGGGCATCTTGGCACCCAGCACGCGCGCATTCATGCAACGCTGGCGGCCGAAGGACTCTGCGAGTTCGCCGCGGTTTGCGATCTCGACGAGACACGGGCGCAGAAGGTCGCGATTGAACGGAACTCTCACGCGACAGCAGATTGGCGCACACTAATCGGGAAGATTGAAGCGGCGAGCCTGGCCGTACCGACCGAATCGCACTGTGAAATCGCCTGCGAGTTGCTCAGTGCAGGCATTCACGTCCTGGTTGAGAAACCGATCTCACGCACGCTTGAGGAGGCCGACCGGATGATCGCCTCGGCGCAGGAAGGAAAAGCCGTGCTGCAAGTCGGTCACGCGGAACGATTCAACCCGGCGTTGGTGGCGTTGCGCCCGCATGTCCGCAATCCCGTCTATTTCGAAATCCATCGCGTCGGCGAGTTCACGGCGCGCTCACTCGACATCGATGTGGTGCTCGATCTGATGATTCACGATCTGGACATCGTTCAGTGGCTGGTCGGAGAAGACGTCGAAGTCACCGAACTGCACGCGGTTGGAATTCCGATTCTGACGGACAAGGTTGACGCCGCCAACGCGCGTCTGGAATTCGCAACGGGCGCCGTCGCCAACATCACCGCGTCGCGCGTCGGCACTGAAAAGATTCGCAAGATGCGCTTCTTCCAACCGCGGGATTACATCGCGGTTGACTATGTCACAAATCACGCTTCGATCAGCGGATTGGCGCCTTCAGGTGGGGGCGCGTGGCCAGGGGTGCAAACCAGAGTCCTGGAGGTAAACAACATCGAGCCGTTGCGCGCCGAGATTGAATCATTCCT
>DASUTF010000123.1:0-4620 GCA_036374695.1 Pyrinomonadaceae bacterium | reverse complement strand
GACCCCGGTCCGCTTCGGGTTCTGACAAAGACAATTCCGGAGCTTCAAAAATCTCATCATGCGAATCGATCTTTTCGAGCGTCGAATCGATGTCCTGGATGTCAGGCTCTTCCTCGGTGGTTTCGTCGCGTTGCAGGTGCAGCACGACTTCCGCCATGCCGCTCGGCTGGCGATTGCGCGAGCCCTGAAAGATCACATCTTTCATCTCGCCGCCGCGCAGGTGCTTGACGCGCTGCTCGCCCAAAACCCAGGCGATCGCGTCGGCAACGTTGCTCTTGCCGCAGCCGTTCGGCCCGACAACCGCAGTTATTCCGTCGCCGGTAAAGCGAAGGTCAGTATGATCCGCAAAGGACTTGAATCCCGTGATTTCGAGGCGTTGAAGCTTGAACATCGGTGTCCGTCATTTGATGCGGGGGGTGACGGGCATCAAAGGGTCACTTTCGGGAGGCACTATAGAGAGATGCCGCCCACATGTCAACAAGAACTTGAGCCACTTGGGTTTAAGTTGCAGATGTACGCGAGGTTAGTTTTCCTCCATGCTGAGGTGGGCCCACCGAGCCATGAAGAAAAATAATAATGGTTACTGACCTGCGACCTTCCGCTGAAGCATGAAATTTATGCCCTGCCTCAGGCCGTCGGGGGTGGTGGCTTCGTAACGCAACATTTGGCCCTCGATAAAGACGGTCGGAGTGCCGGTAACACCCACGCCCGAACCTCTCTGCATATCGGAAGCGATTCTTTGCGTAACCGCCGCGCTGTCCATGTCACGCGTGAATTGCTCGACATTCAGTCCGAGCTCGCGCGCGTAGCCGATAAACGTTGGCCGTGCATCGGCGAGGTCCTTCCATCCGTTCTGAGTTCCGTAGAGGCGGTCGTGCATCTGCGAAAACTTGCCCTGGTTCCGGGCAGCTTCGGCAGCTTGGGCAGCCACCATCGCGTGCTTGTGAATTTTCGTCAGCGGATAATGACGGAAGACCACGCGCAGTTGATCGCCGTACTCGTGCTCGATTTGCTTCAGCACCGGAAACAATATTCCGCACGGCGGACATTGATAGTCGCCGTACTCCTCAAGCACCACCGGCGAGCTTACTTTCACATTCGGTCTTTCGTATCCGGTGGCGCCTGGCGAAGGCTGCGAAGACGTTTGCGCAGAAGCAGCAGTTTGTTGAGGCGGCTGGGCGTTCGCAAACGTGCTGGCGTTGTTACCGGCACCCCGCTGTCGAGAAGAGATCACGACCGCGGTAACACCGGCGATTAGAACGAGGGCGATGATTATGAACGGTAAGCTCTTTTTCATATGACTCTACGAATGCACCGCGACCCGCGGCATCTCGCGGCCGTCTCCGCCTTCGCGAGGCGTTAACACACGCAAAGGTTCGGGCCAGTCCGTGCTTGGAATTGCCGTTGGACCGAGTCGCCCGTCCCGGCCTTTGGATTTCTCGCGCAAGGCCTTCAAAACTTTTTCAGGTGTCAACGGCACTTCATCGATGCGCACGCCGACGGCATTGTAAACCGCGTTCGCGACCGCCGGAGGGACCGGCAGCAAGGGTCCCTGTCCAACTTCCTTCGCGCCAAACGGGCCATTTGGATCCGGGTCTTCGATTAGGTAAGTCTTGACGTCGCACATCTCCATCGTCGTCGGACTCTTGTATTCAAGCATCGACGGAATCTTGTGCACTACGTTTCGATTCGCGCGATAAGACATCTCTTCCATCAGAATCTCGCCCAATCCCATGTAGACGCTGCCTTCTACCTGGCCCATCACCAGCGCCGGATTGATCGATTTTCCGATGTCGTGCGCGATCCAGATGCGTTCGACAACCACGATGCCGGTGGTCGGATCGACGTCCACTTCCGCGACCGCCGCCGAGTAGCTGTAAGCCGGCGAAGGCCCGACACCCGCGCCTTTGTATTTTCCGGGCGAGCGCGGCGGCGAGTAAGAACCGACCGTGCCAATGGTGCCAAACTTCGATTCCGCGAGCACGACGGCTTCGGCAAATGAAACACCCACTTCCGGATTTTCGACATCGAAGGCACGCCGTTCGGCGAACGAGATGTTTTCAATCGGCAGGTTAAGCTTTTCGGCAACTGCCAGAGTCAGGAGTTCTCTTGCCCGCTCGGCTGCCTGAATCGCCGCGTTGCCGGTCATCAACGTGACGCGGCTGGAATAGCTGCCCAGATCAACCGGCGTTAGATCAGTATCGGCCGTGACGATGCGAATATCGAACGGATCGATGCCGAGAATCTCAGCCACTATGTATGCAAGGATGGAATCAGAACCTTGCCCGATGTCGGTTGAGCCGCACATGACGCACACGCCGCCCTGGCGATCCAGACGCAGCTGCACGCCGGATTGCGGCATGTTGTTCCAGTAAATCGGCAATCCCGCGCCGCAGAGGTACGACGAGCACGCGATGCCAATGCCCTTTCGGTTCGCCGGCGTCCCGCCGGCATTCCCCTCAGCAGGCGGGACGCCTGCGTACCCGTCCCACGAAAACTTCTTCTTCCACTCCGAACCTTCAACCACTTTGTCGATGCATGCGCCCAGGCCCATGCTGCCGATGCGCAGATAGTTCGCGGTGAGTGAATTCGCCGGCGCAAGATGATTACGACGAACCTCAACCGGATCGAGATTTAATTGCTCGGCAATCTTGTCGAGATGAACTTCCAGAGCATAACGAGGTTGTGGCGTTCCATGTCCCCGCTTCGGACCGCACGGGGGTTTGTTTGTGAACACGCGCGCGCCCTGAAACTTGTAACGCGGCACCTCGTAGGTCACAGTTTGCAGCGCGCCGGTGTAGAACGTGCTGGCGACGCCGTAACTTCCGTAAGCGCCGCCGTCGAGAAACGATTTGAAGTGCATTGCGGTGATGGCGCCGTCTTTCTTCACGCCCGTCTTAACGTGCATCAGCACCGGATGGCGGCCGCGATGACAATAGAAGACTTCTTCACGCGTCAGAGTGCATTTGACCGGCCGGCCCGTGATCATTGCGAGCTTGCTCACGATGACTTCGTGGTTGAAAGGATCGCTCTTGCCGCCAAATCCCCCGCCATTCGGTGTCGCAATCACGCGAATGTGACTGGCGGGAAGCTCAAGAACTTTCGCCAGCGCGCGATGCACGTAATGCGGAGTCTGCGTCGAACTCCACAAGGTCAGCTTTTGATCGGAATCAAAGTGAGCCACGGACGCATGCTGCTCCATCGGCAAATGCGTGTTGCCTTCGTAGAAGAAAGTGTCTTCGCGAATCAGGTCTGCTTCGGCGAAACCTTCATCAACGTCGCCGAATTCGAGTGAGACTTTCTTGTGAACGTTGCCACCATCGCCGTACTCGTGAATCCGTGGCTCTTCAATCAGCAATCCTTCTTCAATTGAAGTAATCGTTTGCAGCCGCTCGTATTCGACTTCGATAAGGTTCATCGCGTCGAAGGCGACGTCTTCATCAATCGCGGCCACAGCCGCAACTGGATCGCCGACGAATCTAACTTTATCGATGCACAGCGCGTGCTCGTCCTGACTAACAGGCAGAATGCCGTAGGAGATCGGAAGGTCTTTGCCCGTAATGATGGCGATGACGCCCGGCAGGGCCAACGCTTTTGATAGATCGATGTTCTTGATCAGCGCGTGTGGCTCATGCGTGCGGAGAATCTTGCAGGCGAGCATCCGCGGCAAGACGATGTCGTCGGCAAACTTCGTCTGCCCGGTGCACTTCGCGCGCGCATCGACCTTGCGAAAAGGCTTGCCGACTACGTTGAGTGGTTTTCCGTTGTTGCTATTTGTTCCCATTCCAAATCAGCCACAGATGAACACAGATTTACACAGATCAGAAAATAATCCACTCACAGGCAGTCGGTCGCTCTTTCTTATCTGTGCCAATCCGTATTTATCCGTGGCCGTCCTATTCCAACCCATACAAACTCTCCCGCGGTAGTTCCATGGGCTCGCCTCTCATGCGCGCCGCCGCCAACTCGACGGCTTCGTAAATCTTGATATAACCGGTGCAGCGACACAGGTTTCCCGAGAGCGCTTCCTTTATTTCGTCACGACTTGGCTTTGGATTCTTGTCGATCAATTCCATCGCGGCCAACATGAATCCGGGCGTGCAATAGCCACACTGGGCCGCGCCCGTGTCCGCGAACGTGTCCTGAAGCGGATGCAGCCGGCCATTTTCAGCCATGCCTTCCACCGTAGTTACCTCGCGCCCTTCGGCATCCAGTCCCAGCATCAGGCACGACAAAATCGATTTGCCATCCACCAAAACCGTGCACGTGCCGCATTCGCCCAATTCACAGCCATGTTTCGTGCCCGTTAGCGCGAGATCTTCGCGCAGAACTTCGAGCAGCGTCTTGTGTGGCGCGAACGCAACTTCGGCCTGCTCGCCATTGAGCATGAAGGTGATGTGAGCTTTTTGTTTGATTCCGTTATTCATTAACCCTAAACCGCGGCAGCAGCATCCTGCTTTTCAGTCACGCCCAGCACCCTGTTATCAATCAAACGCGTCTTGCCGATGTACACCGCAACTGAGAGCAGCGCCGGTCGCTCTTCAACTTGAACCAGCGGTTGAAACGTCTCGGCATCATTCAGGCTGATGTAGTCGACGCGCGCCAAAGGCTCTGCGGCAA
>DASUTF010000122.1:0-14907 GCA_036374695.1 Pyrinomonadaceae bacterium | reverse complement strand
GTTGTTGAAAGCGTGGCCCGACGAACCGAGGATGGCAAAGGCCGTCATGTTCGTGCCGAACAACGAGAAGAGGAAAACGGCTGGTCCGAGTTGGCGGTTGGCGAGGAAAAACCCTTCCGCTTTCTCTTTTCCCTTCACGTGACGAAAGGCAAAGATTCCGATGTAAAGAACTATGGCGAGATAGGCGAAGACAAGGATTGCAGGAATCAAGAGTTCGCCTCCTTGTCAGAGGTTTGTTGCTCAACTTCGCGCTCGAGATGCGCAGGCCAGGCAAAGGTGACGAGCAGCCACATCAGCAGCGAAGCGGCGACAGCGAAGCACGCGTGGTAAAAGAGTCCGATGGGAACAAAGCCAAATACCAGCGGATAAGGTGTGCGCCAAAACCAGATATCCTGATGCAGGATGTAGAGAACAACGACCGCGACGATCAAAAAGATTCTTTTCATAATCGTACGTTCAGGTCGAGCCGAGACATGGTTCGACAATTCCCGTCAATTTGAAGCCGGATAAATTGCTTCCGCCCAGTCTGGAGTCTGGAGAATATAACGCAAGGTGTGAAAATCTACGAGTGAATCTTAATCGACTGGCGCTCGTCGCTGGCCTAAACCGACATTAATCATGGCCCAACGATAACTAATCTGATCTCAAGTCGGTAATCCCACGCGACGGACGAGGTCCTGAAAACGCTTATCCGAACGCAGCGGATCCAGGTGCGACTCAATGTTGAGTGTTAACAGCAGAACGTCGCGTTCCTGAAAAGCCTTGTCCAACCAAGCAAACGCCTGCTCTTTGTCTCCCAGGGCAACGTGCAGTGAGGCGATGAGGCACGCCGCGACGTAGCGTGTCTTTGCTTCTTCTTCAAGCTCGCTGAGAATACGCCTCGCTTCCGCGGTCTTGCCAATCCTGGCATAGGCCCAACCGAGACGGGCTTTCATCACCGGACTGCCCCCCGAGTGTTCCACCGCCCGATGAAAAGTCTTCATCGCTTCTTCGTCCATGCCCTTCGCCTGATAGGAACGAGCCAGGTAGTTAAGGGCGGGAGCAAAGTTGGGTTCAAGCTCGAGCGCCTTCTTGAACTCGACAATCGCCTCGTCATATTGCCGCGCGCAATAATATGGATAGCCCACTTGCGTGTTGATGATAGGCGAAAGCGGATCCAGTTCCTTCGCCCGGCGAAGCGCTTTAATGCTCTCCTCAGTGCGTCCCATAAAGACGAGGAACTCTCCGTACCATTGGTGCGCGGTGGCGTAATTCGGATTCAGTTTCAGCGCTTGTTGGAATTCACGTTCAGCGCCTATCCAATCCCAATCGTGTTGCTCTTTGATTAAGGCCAAAGCCACGTGCGGCTCAGCCAAAGCCACATCCAGCACCATGGCTTTTTCGGCAGCGTCTCTGGCTTTGGAGTTCGACTCGCGGCTGGACGTGCTGCCCCAGAGGCTCTGCAAGACATAGGACTCCGCCAGCGCTGAATAGGCCATGGCATATTTCTGATCTCGGGCGATCGCTTGCTGGAAAAACTCAATCGACTTCTCAATGCCACCCTGCGTGCGCTTGTTCCAGAAGAAGCGGCCCTTGAGATACAACTGGTACGCCTCAGCATCGCGCGAATGGCGCGGTGTCGAGGCATGGTTAGCGCCAAGAAGTTTGGCCTCAAGTCGAATGGCCAACTGATTTGTGATCTCGTCTTGTAATGTCGCGAGATCGTTGATTGATCGTTCGTAGGTTTCTCCCGCCCAGAGCACTGTGCCGTCTTCCGTCTTAACCAGCCGAACGCTGACGCGCACGCGGTCGCCTTCACGCCGAACACTCCCCTCGAGAATCGAAGCGACGCCAAGTTGCCGGCCCACTTCCTGCGGATCGACATCGCGGCGTTTGAACCGTGACACTGAACCGTGGGAGATGACCTTGAGATTCTCAATTTGCGAAAGCGCAGTAATCAAACCTTCAGTGATGCCATCGCCGAGATACTCATAGTTGGGATCGTCCGGTACGTTCTTCAGCGGCAACACGGCCACGGAACGGATGGCGGCCAACGACTCTGGCGGCGCTGGTCGAAGTAGCTTATATGCGAGGAGTGCCCCGACAATGAGCAGGGCGGCCAGGGCTGAGACGCCAACGTACTTGCCCCAGGAACTGCGTCGATCACGCGGCACCCTGATTGAACCTTCCGAAATTTTTGTTGAAGGCGAAGTCTCCGGGAGTAGATGCTTATTAACGTTCGCTTCATCCAAACTCACTCCTTCAACCAGCTTCGCTTTTGTCCCGGTGCTCACCCGCGCATCAATCTCTTCCAGCGGTCCAATGTAGCGATAGCCTTCGGTCCAGCGAGTTTCTATGAAACGCGGCGTCTCTGTGTTTTCGCCCAGCGCTTTACGAATTGCGCCCACACACTTGGTCAGCGTGATGTCGTAAACCTCGCGGCCCTCCCAAAATTGATCTAACAACTCCTGCCGGCTGACGATTCGATCCCGGTTTTCAATGAAGTAGAGCAGGACCTGAAAAGGCTTGTGCGCCAGGTGCACAGGCTTGCCATCGGCGCCCGTGAGGCGACGTTTGTTTGGATCGAGCTCGAATTCTTCGAGCCGGTAGATCTTTCGAATCTCCACTGTCATCAACAACTTAGCCGGCGGTAGTTTTTCTTCTCATCTTTTTCGCAATCTGTTCAGGACTTGGGGAATGGTGGCGTTGTATTTCTCGACCGTGAAAGCGGTTCGCAAACTTTCGGTGTCGCGGCCAGGCATTTTACCGCTAACAGACAAGAAGCCGGAAGAGACTTCAGACATTGAAAGAAGAACAACCCAAAGGAGAAACAAGATGAGTACCCAAATGAATCGCATTACGGGAGTAGGCGCCATGATGTTATTCGCCGTCGCAGCGGGTTCGCCGGCGCGGTCCCAAGGTCATGCAAAACCGAAACCAACGCCGGTAGAGGCGATCAAGCCGAACCCGAGTGAGTTTAAATTCAAGGAGGTACGTATTTCCGCTAACCACGTTGTTGGGAGCTGCAATACGACTCAAGGGTGCAAGGCCCTAAAGAGCGTCTGCGAGACGCTGCCGAAATCCACTTTCGCAACCAATGAGGCGGGCAACGTCGGTGTGTGCGCAGACACCACCAGGACCTCCAGCCGCGGAGCCTTTTTTCTCAGGAACACGAACACCGCTGACGACACCTCAAGCCAAGGCGTTGGGGGATTGACTTTCGGCCCGGAAGTAACCAAGCCCAGGGAAAGCGCCAATACGCCCCGGTGACGATCCTAAAGCGAATTGATAGAAGCACGCCCGCACTTAACTGCGAAGGCGCCGCGCTCTGCCGAAAGGTGCAGAACACGTGCGCGACCCTGGGCGGCACTTATAAGCCGAGAAACGACGGCTCAGGCTCGTGCAGACACTGACGATGGTATGGGAAATCACGGCGATGCTGCGAGCTATGCGACTTTGTGGCCGGAGATAAATATGAAAAGGAAGTGCCTCAGGAACTCGATTTTTACATTTGTTGCGCTGGCTTCAGCCTTTGCACAGCAACCGGCAACTTCGGCCCACGCGGCTGAAACGAACGGCAACGCAGTGATCGTCGTTGCTTCGCCTGATTTACGCATCAGCGAGTTCGTCTTCCCAGCCCACAATGACAAGGCGGTTCGAGTGCGCATTGTAAACGGCGGCAGCGTCGCTTCCGCACTCTGCGTCCTTCGGTTGACGGTCCGCAAAATCAACGGATTTCCGGTTGGCAGAATAGTAGAAATAAAACTGCCGCCGCTCGCCCCCGGCAAAGACACATGGCTGGTGATAGGCGCGAGCAACATTCTCCCCAGAAACGTGACGCTGGCCGCAACCACCTTCAAGTTAAACGCGGATGCGACTTCAATTGTCACGGAGTCGGATGAAGGTAATAACGAAGTGTGGCACAAGCTGTGAAAACGGTTGTCAGCTTGGAAAAAGTAATTTAGCTAAAGGAGAAAGAATCATGTCATCAACAACGCTGAAACATAAGGTCATTGCTACCCAAACATTGATGATGATGTTTGGTTTGCTTCTCGCTGCGACTGTGTTCGCGACATCCACCCGAGCGCAAGGCTTCCAGGTAGGATTAGGAGTGCCGCGGGAGGGTACCCAAGACCGATTCCCGCCAGTGTTCCGCGTAAGAGCAACAAAGAATAAGAAAGTCTATGACACGGTGGAAGACACTTACAAAGAAATAGGGTACAAGATCAAAGTCAAAGGGATCTGTCCGGAGAAACACCACTTAGGCACCTCGAGGATTAGCATCGCCAACCTGAAAGCCCGCCAACAGATCGATTTCCCGGTCGACAAAAAACATCGCAATATCGGCGCAGACTATGGACGCGAATGGCACCAATACAATTTCGACTTTCCCTTCCTGCTACCGAAGGTCTCACCCGTCCAGGCCTGCAACGCCGAAGTACAACGTAGAGTGGATGCGGGTCAAAGTCTTCCGGCGATACTGCAGAACGGTTTCACGATCGAGGTTGACGATGCCTACGATGTGAGTCTCGGTATCGGTTGCGAAAAAACCGTCCATCTCACGTACTATGAAATGCCCGTCTTCCGCGCCTACGGAACGCTTCCGGCAACAATCGAATGCCAGGCGACGGGCTACATAGAAACTCAGGGCGCACCTGGAAAACCGGGCAAACACGTGGAGCCGGCGCCGCCACGAATGCCCACCCCACCTCCGCCACTCGAATCGGTTTCCGTCATCGCTAGTCCAGCGAACACCAGCGGCCAGGGCTGTCCCGTCTACGTCAACTTCAAGGGCAGGATCGCGGCTAATGCCGAAAGTCAGTTCAGCAGCTTCAACACCAAGTACCGCTTCGTTGGCGACAATGGTTATGAAACCGACTGGATATATGTTTCTGTCGCGCGCAACACGCCAAAGACAATAAACGGACGGCGGTACATTCAGGCGCCGGCAAGCAAACCCGGTGGCACGCTCCTCGCGCCGGGTGAAAAGCCCAGGATTCCTCTTTACCGGGGCTGGATGCAGTTAGAAGTGCAGTTGCCGAATGGATCCAAGAAGTCCGAACGGGCGAACTTCACCGTCGACTGCAATGTCACTCCCGCGCGGCCGCGAATAAAGGCCTCGAAGTGAGTGACATTGGTCCGCCGTGGGGTGACAAAGTAGAGACTTTGATGAATCACGAGAAAGCACAAAACCATGACTAGAATCACCAAGATCGCACTCGTTTTTATTATTTCCATCTGCGCGGCGCCCACGGTCGCGCGCAGAGGCGGCGATTCGGCCTTTCAAGTTTCTCGCGAGACCATTCGCGTGAACATCGTGGCGCCCGCTCGTTTCGAAGTAGTACGGAGAGAAGGCAAGATCGTCACAATGACTGCCCTCCAAAAGGACGGCAGCCGGGCGGTTTTGAAAGCGACCCGCAGGCCCGTTTGCGCCACGACCTGTCCAGCGGGCCAGACGCTGACTTGCTGGGAAGATCAACAGCAGATGATGAGTATCTGCGAATGTCGCGGTGGTGGAGGAGGTGGGGGGCTTGGGCAGATTCTTCAGTTCCAATTATCTGAAGCCAATTGAAGCATGGCCATATTCCGTCAGAGATCGTAAGACGACAAATTGAAACTGCCACTCTTTCAGAGTTCTAAATCGAATAGTGGCTTCTGACCCATGGTTGAACCAACCCTGGGCTGGAATTAGCCAACGCCTTCGGCGTTAACCTCCAAACCCACTATTCAGATTGGATACGAGATCGCTAGAAAGGACAAAACATGGCTAAGACTACCAACGTCGCGCTTGTGTTCATTATCGGACTCTTCACTGCTGCGCTGGCGGTTGCGCAACCGGCGAGTTCTGAAAAAACGGCAACCGCCAACTTACCGCTTCCGCAATTGCAATTCGTCGGCCGGGAACCTTACGACGCGAACGGCGCCAAGGGAATGCGATTCAAGTTGAGCGTAAAGAACCGGGCAAGCCTTCCTGATTCTCTGTGGCACCCGTCGGCGAATCTGCCACCCTGCGGGAAGAGTGAAAATGCTTCGCGCACATGGGTTGAGATCTTCGGGTCGCCGGGCGACGAACGGCTCGCCGGTTTCTGCCGTCTGAATTCGTCGGAGGACCTGGGCCGGCTCTGGTATGTAATTCCGTCAGGAGAGAAAGGGCCGCCGTGCGTCTACCTTGTAATGACCGACCGCCAAACCGGACAGAAGTACGAATCAAACCACACTTGCTCGCGACTCTTGTCGTTGGTGACCGGTACGACAAAAGGCAGCGATCAGACACAAAAGGGCAAGCGGGATTTCTATAAGGGGTGGATAGAACTAAACAGCGTCCCAACCAACCAATCCGCGTCAACCGTGAACGGCGGTAGCGGTTGGGATATTATTCGGCCGCTTGGTGCTGGAAACGCGACACAACCACCTGGTTCAGGTGCGGACACCGACAAGAAAGCCGCACTCGCCCAGCCGGACTTAAGCATCAGACAGTTTCTCTTTCCGCCCACCAACAACAAAGCGCTTCGGGTGCGCGTGGTTAATACAGGCCAGGGGCCTTCGGCTGCCTGCCGGTTAGTTCTCACGGTCCGAAAGATCAACGGCGTCGCAGTTGGCAGAAGAACCTATGTAAACGTGCCCGCGCTCGCGGCAGGCGCGGCGGACTGGCTCCACATTGATGCCAGGAGCATCCTGCCTAACAACGTTTCGCTTCAGTCGACAACCTTCAGGCTGAATGTAGATGCAACTGAGATCGTTGCCGAGTCGAACGAAGCTAACAACGAAGTCTGGCACAATCAATAGCGGGGCAGAACGTTAAGCCATACACTGGCGGCGAAGACATGCCAATCAGAACTTCCGGCGTATCTGTGCGTTCCCGGCAGAATGCAGGGAGTTTTCCTAAATCCCCTAGCTGAGAGCCTTTGATTGAAAACACCTCTTGACATAGTGTGTCTGTGACACTATAGTGGTGTCTGTCAGACACTAAGGAGGTGTCAATCGATGTTACGATTCATTAAGGTACCCCCAACCACTTACGTCTTGCAGTACAAGCACGGCACGGTCAAGCGAGAAGGTGCCGGTCTTTCCTTCGTTTACTATGCACCGACGTCCACGATAGTGGCGATCCCGATGGCCAGCGCCGACGTTCCCTTCGTTTTTCAGGAAGCTACCGCCGATTTCCAGTCGGTTACGATTCAAGGCCAGTTAACGTACCGGGTCGCCGACCCCAAGCGTCTGGCATCCTTGCTCGATTACAGTGTCGGCAGGCTTGGCGCCTATAACTCCGAGGACCCTCGCAAGTTGCCGGAACGGCTTATCCACACTTTGCAGTCCCTGGCCCGCGCAATCGTGCAGAGAATGGCTCTTAAAGACGCTCTGGTTAGTTCTGATTCCCTCGTCGCCGAAGCCTTGTCTGGACTGCAGAAATCCGAGGCGGTCTTAGCTATGGGAGTGGAGATTCTAAGTCTTTCAATTCTCGGCATCCAGCCGACTCCGGAGACCGGCCGCGCCCTGGAGGCGGAGGCGCGGGAGGAACTACAGCGCCGCGCAGACGAAGCGATTTATGCTCGCCGCAATGCCGCTGTGGAGCAGGAAAGGCTCATCAAGGAAAGCGAGCTAAATACTGAAATCGCCGTTGAAGAAAAAAACCGCCAGATTCGTGAGACGCGCATGGCCGCAGAGATTGCGGTTGAAGAGCAGCGGTCACAACTGATTGACCGGCGAGTAGAAAACGAACACAAGGACGCAGACAGCCGGGCCTACACGCTGACAGAAACTCTTAAACCTTTGCGTGATCTCGATTGGAAGACCTTGATGATGCTCGGCGGAAAGAACGCTGATCCTAAAGCCATGGTGGCCCTCGCATTCCAGGAGATGGCCGAAAATGCTCAAAAGATCGGAGAACTCAATGTCTCTCCGGATCTGCTGAGGTCGTTGATTGGCAAGTCAGGGGAATAGCCTTGTACAAAAAGCTTGTCATCGTCACGCGCAAGACTCGTTTACAGGAGTTGGTTGAGCGGCTCAACACAAGGTCGCAGGCGAAGTTCTACATCGAGCATGCGGGTGGCGACTTTACGGATTACGAACGCGAAGACGATGCGTATAGATGGGCGCTGGAAGTACTCCGCCGTTCCCTTGACTTCGAAATGCCACAGCAATTGGTTGACCGCACCCTTTTACCCACGTTCCGATTTCAGGAAGAGGATCTAGTCGTAACGCTGGGACAGGACGGAATGGTGGCCAACACCGCCAAGTATGTGATGGCGCAACCGATCGTCGCGGTCAACCCAGAACCCGAAAGATTCGATGGCATCTTGTTGCCTTTCCTGCCAGACCAGGCACGACGTGCTGTGGAAAAAGTGATCGATTCGAAGGCCAAAATTCGCGAAGTCACCCTCGCTGAGATCACTCTTCAAGACGGCCAACGCTTAGTGGCTTTCAATGATTTCTTCATTGGCGCTCGCAGCCACGTATCTGCGTTCTACAAAATCCGCTGCGGAGAGAAAACGGAGGTTCAATCATCCAGTGGTGTGCTGGTATCGACTGGTGCTGGCTCCACAGGTTGGTTGTCGTCCGTGTTCAACATGGTGTCCGGCATTTCCCTTCTCCGTGGCGGAACGGAGATCCAACCGGTTCGCATGCCGTGGGAAGATCGGCGTCTGATTTATGTGGTGCGCGAACCATTTGTGAGCCGTCACTCACAAGCCAACATCGTTATAGGGACGCTTGAGTCGGGGCAGGCACTCGTGCTGGAATCCCTGATGCCTTCCGCCGGTGTGATCTTTAGTGACGGCGTGGAAGCCGACTTTCTTCAATTTAACTCCGGGGCCACCGCCACAGTGCGAGCGGCCGAGCAACGAGCGCGTTTAGTGGTCTCATGAGAACAACGATGAAAGTCACCGTCGATGTCGTAATCTTCACGATCCAGGAAGGCGTGCTCAAAGTGCTGCTTATAAAGCGGGCTATCCCTCCCTTTATTGGCCAGCCCGCGATTCCCGGCGGTTTCGTTCTTGAAGACGAGGACTTGGATCAGGCTGCGCTTCGAGAACTGCGAGAAGAAGCCGGTCTCTCGGATGTTTACCTCGAACAACTTTATTCCTTCGGTAAGCCGGACCGCGATCCACGAGGCCGAGTAATCACTGTCGCATACTTTGCGCTCATCTCGCCGGATCGAAAGCTAACCGCCGGCAGTGATGCTGCCACAGCAGCCTGGCACCCAATGGATCGCCTTCCGCCGCTCGCCTTTGATCATGCGACGATTCTCAAATACGCCCTGGAACGCCTGCGCAATAAACTCGAGTACACGACCGTGGGATTTCAGTTACTTCCAGAAAAATTTACGCTGACAGAGTTGCAGGCCGTCTATGAAGCGATCTTGGGTAAGAAGCTTGACAAAAGAAACTTTCGGCGCAAGATGTCGGTTCTCGGAATCTTGAAGCCTCTCCGTGAAAAGCGGCGCGGCGGGCAGCGCCCCGCGCAACTTTATCGTTTTGTCGCAGCTCGCTTTGAGAAACTCAAAGATAAAGGAATACTGTTTCCTTTTTGACCTTAGGTGCAAACCGATCAGATGGAAGAATGTCCAAAGAGCAGAACACGAAGACACTCCTGATTACGGGAGCGACTGCCGGATTTGGCGCGGCGATGGCGCGTCAGTTTGCTGAAGCCGGCTGGCGGGTTATCGGCACCGGGCGGCGCGCCGAACGTCTGCGCAGCCTTGCGGATCAATTTGGCGCCGACCGGTTTCACGCGGCCGCCTTCGATATCCGCGATCCGGCAGCAATGGACGAAGCATTGGCAGCCCTGCCTGAATCTTTCCGCGCAGTTGACGTGCTGGTTAACAATGCGGGGCTGGCGATTGGAAACGCGCCGGCGCCGCAAGCGAAGTTGGAAGACTGGCTCACCACGATCGAGACAAACGTCACTCCGCTGGTAAGACTCACTCATAAGCTCTTGCCGGGGTTAATCGAGCGGAAGGGCCTGATCGTTAACCTCAGTTCAGTCGCCGCGAACTATCCATATCCGGGTGGCAATGTCTATGGCGCGACCAAAGCGTTTGTGAGCCAGTTCTCGTTTGGCTTACGCAGCGACTTGCACGGTACCGGCGTGCGTGTGACTTCGATTGAGCCCGGGCTCTGCGAGACCGAATTTACGCTGGTGCGCACGGGCGGGGATCAAGCCGCGTCAGACGCCTTGTACAAAGGCGCGCATCCACTGACAGCGGACGACGTTGCCGGCGCAGTGTTCTGGATTGCGAACTTGCCGCCGCACATGAATGTCAACCGGTTAGAACTGATGCCGGTCAGTCAATCATGGACTGGCTTTCAGATTTTTCGCGATCCTCAAGACTAGGGGCAGTAGCCCGACCGTCAGGGAGTGCGTGTCAGTACCCGGAGCCGTAGCGACGGGATCACTCTCTTTCAAGTGGCGTCTCGATCCTCGCGTCGAAAATGGTTGGGCAAGGACCTGCGCGAAACACCGGTTCCTGGCGTCATCCGCCGCTACTTACGGCGCTTGAAGTAATAGGCCGGGTCGGTCGGCGGGCCGGCAACTGCAACTAACTCCCAACCGTTTGCTCCCAGCTTGTCGAGGTGCTGTTCCAGGACGAATGCCTCGCGGCCAAAGGCCGCGTTCGGTTCCTTGCGCATTCGAGGATTGTTCGTCGGAGTTAGATTGGTTGTGCTCGGGCCGGCGACGGCCAGGTACTCCCAGTGTTCGGCGGATTCACTCGCTTTGGTTCCGGCATACCGGGTCGCGATCGTCAGTAATATCAGAACAACAACGGCGGCTCCCATAACCGCTAACCATCGTTTCAAGGCTTTTGCCTGACTCATAGAACTTTTCCTTTCGCGATGCGTCTACGAAAGCTGACGCTTCCCTAGCGATTTGATCGGCGCTCTGTTTCTTGGCTGAAACCAGTTTTGCCCGGTTGCGAAATACGTCCACCAGATAACAAACAACTGAAATGGGATCCTCACGAGTAAGTAAACAGGTCCGGCTTCATGACCCCCGAAATCAACCCGGTTGATGGCCGAGTAAATATTAGCCGGCAGGATTGCTATCAGCATCACGATCAAGAGGAACCCGGTCAGGCGCGTGAGCCCTGGAATCCACACGCCGATGGCTCCGAGGATTTCGAGGATGCCCGTGAGATAAACCAGCTCAGTGCGATACGGCACGCTCAATGGAAGCATCGCCGCCATCTCTTGAGTCCTAATGAAATGTCCCAACCCTGTAAAGATGAAGAAAACCGAGAGACCAACTCGCGCGCGTTTTGATGGAGCAACTTGAAATCTGTGACTCCACCTTCCCGCCAGGGTAACAAGCAGGTAAGGACCGACTAACAACAGGAGAAGAAAGAGCAAGGTCATACCGCGTCAGTCGTGGCGTTGCGTCAAGTCGTTCACAAGGACGGCTGTGCCGTCTGATGTGCGGAAGGCCTTCGGCCTTCCGGCAAGTTAATATTGATTTTTTGGGCTAAGCCCAGTTTTGGGCGCAGCCCAAATCGGCTCTACCGCTCAACGGAAGCGCGAAGCGCTTCCGCACATCAGGCGGCATAGCCGTACCCCCGTAGCCGAACTCTTTCAGGCAAAGCCGTCAGCCGTCATGCAATCGAAGGGCAAGTCACTTCCGAAGTATCAAACAAGTTGTCGTAGCGTGCGCGTATAACTTCCCTGCTTCATCGATCACTCGACCTTCGGCGGTGGCAGTTCGGCCGCCTAAGTGAATCAGCTTCGCTTCCGCCCGCACCCGTCCGGTGTCCGCCGTGATGGGCCGCACGAAGTTCACTTTCATTTCCAAAGTCGTGTAACCCGCGCCCGCGGGCAGCGTCGAATGGACCGCACAACCCATGGCTGAGTCGAGCAGCGTCGCGGCCAGTCCGCCGTGCACAACGCCGATTGGGTTGTAGTGATATTCCTTCGGCTCGACCGCGAATATCGCCTGGCCCTCGCTCAACTCCACCAGTTCAAAATTCATCAGCGCGGCTATAGGTGGCGGTGGCAACTCGCCGGCGGCAATCTTTTGCAGAAACTCCATGCCGGTCAGGCCGCGAGCAGCTTCACCAAGCCGGCGCGGATCTTCCCAATGAACTGTGATAGTGCGTTCGGAGGTGTTTGTTGTCATTGATTCGATGAGTGCTTGCGTGAACTACTCGCTTAACGGCGACAAAGTCTAGCGCAGAGACGGCGCCCGGAGCGAGCGCAGACGCTTTTCCAGAAAACGTCTTTCGGCGTCATTGCTCGTCAATTCGAGTGCGCGGGTGTAGCTTGCGGCGGCCTCTTTGTTCGATCCACTTCTACGCAGGAGGTCCGCGCGCGCGGCGTGCAGCAGGTGGTAAGCATCAAGCTCGCCGGACGTCACCAGTGCGTCAATCAAGCGAAGTCCGCGCTCCGGTCCATCAGCCATAGCTACAGCCACGGCGCGATTCAGCGAAACAATCGGAGAAGGTTGAAGGCCCGCCAGTCGATCGTAAAGCTCCACAATCTGTCGCCAATCAGTCTGTTCCGGGCTTTGAGCTTTGCAATGCTCTGCCGCAATTCCAGCCTGCAACGCGTATGGGCCAGCAACCGGGGACGCGATTGCCTGGCCAACAAGAGGAAAGGCCTCAGCGATTTGGGTCTGATTCCAAAGCGCGCGATCCTGATCTTCCAGCACGACGAGATCGCCCGCCTCATCGACGCGCGCGTCGCGTCGCGAGTCATGCAAAAGCATCAGCGCCAATAAGCCGGTGACTTCCGCCGGCGGATAAGGCGCCAGCAACATCCGCACGATGCGCGCGAGGCGAATCGCTTCCGCGCAGAGATCGGTTCGCACCAGGCGTTCACCGTGAGTCGATGCGTAACCTTCGTTAAAGACGAGATAGATGACCGTCAAAACAGCGTCCAGTCTTTGACGAATCTCGCTCGTGTCCGGAATCTTGTAAGGAATACCGGCGTCGCGAATCTTGCGCTTCGCTCTCACCAGGCGCTGCGCCATCGTCGTCGCCGGCACGAGAAAGGCGCGCGCGATCTCATCCGTTTCCAAACCGCAAAGCGTGCGCAGCGTTAAAGCAACTTGCGATTCCGCCGCCAGCGCCGGGTGACAACAGGTGAAAATCAGCCGCAGTCGATCGTCGGGAATTTCGCGATCGGTCAACTCTGGCTGCTCAGTTGTGGTTGGCTGCTCTTGCGCGTAGGATTCGGCCTTCTCTTGAAACCGAGTTTGGCGCCTGAGCCGATCGACGGCTTTGTGCTTCGCAGTTTGAATTATCCAGGCGGCTGGAGATGCCGGCACTCCTTCATTCGGCCACTGCTTCACGGCCGCGGCGAACGCCTCTTGCGCGGCTTCTTCGGCGACATCAAAGTCGCCGAATGAACGGATGAGAGTCGCCACGATGCGGCCCCAATCGGCTCGATAAACATTGTCAACCGCCGTATTTACTATGGAAATCATGATTTCTGACCGGCTCGCCTGCGAATCATAAAAAATTTAACTCACCAGTGTCGATTTCGGCTGATGCCGTTCGACTACAGTATGGAGGACAGAGACATGAAGTTCATCCTGCTGATTTATCACGACGAAGCGACCTGGGATGCTCTGACGGAACCCGAGAGGCAGGAAATCTACCGGGAGTACCGCGAGCTGATCCAGGAACTCGAACCCAAAGGAACTTACCTGGTGGGCGACGAGTTACAGCCGGCTAAAACAGCCCGCACGGTTCGCGTGCGCGACGGCAAACCAATGATTACGGACGGGCCGTTCGCGGAAACACGTGAGCAACTCGGCGGATTCTTTCTTATCGAAGCCGCAGACGCGAATGAAGCAAACGAGATCGCCGCTCGCATTCCATCGGCGCGAATGGGATCAATCGAAGTGAGGCCGGTGGCAGCGGCAGCAGCGGCCGCGGATTAACGCGGATGACGCAGATAAATAAGAAAGGTCGGTCTTTCATAATGGTTTTCTGATCTGCGTTTATCTGCGGTCATCTGCGGCTGATTTTGAGGACGAAGAATGAAATACATGTTACTGGTTTACATGGACGAGCAGGCAATGACCGACGAAGAGCGGCAGCACTGCTACGTCGAATCTGCGCAGCTCACGCAGGATCTTAATGCGAAAGGCCAATATGTGGCCGCCGGCCCTTTGCATTCAGTCGCCACCGCCACGAGTGTGCGCGTGCGCAACGGTCAGCGGGTCGTCACTGACGGGCCGTTTGCCGAAACGCGCGAGCAACTCGGCGGCTACTATGTGGTCGATGCAAAAGACCTCGATGAAGCAATGGCGATCGCCGAGCGAATTCCGCCCGCGCGCTACGGCACCATCGAAATTCGGCCGCTTATGGAAATAGAGGGCCTGCCGGAAAAATAATCCGAGGGTTGTCGATCCATGGCCTGCTCATTCGACTAACCAATGAAAGCAAAACAAACATTAGGAAGGACACAAGACAATGCGATTCATGGTGATAGTAAAAGCCGACAAGGATTCTGAAGCAGGTGTTATGCCGACTGAGAAGATGCTCACGGACATGGGCAACTTCAACCAACAGTTAGTCGATGCGGGCGTGATGCTTGCCGGTGAGGGACTGCAGCCGTCTGCCAAAGGCGCTCGCGTCAAGTTCGACAGCAAAGGCAACACGAGTGTTATCGACGGGCCGTTTGCGGAAACGAAAGAGCTCGTCGGCGGATTTTGGCTGTGGAAATGTAACTCGAAAGAAGAAGCGATCGAATGGTTAAAGAAAGCACCCTTCGAAAATGCTGAGGTTGAGATTCGCCAGGTGTTCGAAGCCGAAGACTTCGGCGACGAATTCACGCCGGAGGCGCGCGCGCAGGAAGAGCGAATCCGCGAACAACTGGAAGCGCAGAAGTAGCATGGACTTTAGTTCTGTATATCGAAGAACAAAACATCTGACACACTGAAAGGAATGGATCATGCGAGGGATCACACCAATGTTGTGGTACGACAAGGAAG
>DASUTF010000121.1:0-6342 GCA_036374695.1 Pyrinomonadaceae bacterium | reverse complement strand
GCCAGCCCGAAACCATCCATGCCAGGCATCAGTAAATCCAAAACGACGAGGTCATAGGCTTCACCGTGGGCTGCGGCTGCCTTCAATAACTCCAGCGCCTGCGGTCCTGACTCGGCCTGGTCATGAACCATGTCCCATGCGCTGAGTTGATGAGAGAGGATCTTGCGATTAGTCGCGTTGTCGTCAACGATTAGGGCGCGCACGTGCTCGAAGCTCCCCAGTTGAGGCGAGAGTTCAGCGGCTGCGGTCGGCTGTTTTTCGAAACTCGCGGTAAACCAGAAAGTCGATCCTTTACCCGGCTCACTTTTCACACCGATGTTTCCGCCCATCAGCTCAACCAGTTGTTTCGAAATTGAGAGTCCCAGTCCCGTGCCCCCATACTTGCGCGTGGTCGAACCATCTGCCTGAGTAAAGGCCTGGAAGAGGCGCTTTTGGATCTTTTCACTGATTCCTATGCCGGTATCGCGGATCGAGAATCGAATAATCACGGATCTCTCGTCTTCGAATTCCCTTTCGGCTGTTACCACAACTTCGCCGTTCTCAGTAAATTTCAAAGCGTTTCCAGTCAGGTTCGTTAATACTTGCCTGAGCCGGCCGGGGTCGCCGCGCAAGGCCGTAGGCACATCGCTGTAAACCAGCGAAGCAAACTCAATGTTCTTCGCGGCCGCCCCATCCGTCAGCAATTCCAACGTTTCCTCAAACGCATTGCGCAGATCAAAATCCACTACATCGAATTCAAGCTTGCCGGCCTCGATCTTTGAGAAGTCGAGAATGTCGTTGATGATCGTAAGCAAGGCGTCGCCGCTGGAGCGAATCGTCTCGGCGCAGTCGCGCTGGTCGGCATCGAGTTCCGTGTCGAGCAGGAGGCCGGTCATCCCGATCACCCCGTTCATCGGCGTGCGAATTTCATGGCTCATATTCGCCAGAAACTCACTCTTCGCCTGGCTGGCCTCTTCGGCCTTCTCTTTGGCCGTCAGCAGCAGTGTATTCATTACTCTGAGCTCAGCAGTGCGCCTGAGGACTTCTTCTTCTAAATTTTCGCGATGGCGCTGCAATTCCTGATCCCGGGATTGAATCTGCGCCAGCATCTCGTTAAAGCTGTCTACCAAAAGACCCAGTTCGTCGTCACCCTGCCTGGCAGCGCGCACCGAGTAGTCTTTTTCGGCCGACACAAGCTTCGCCGTCCGCGCTAATTTGGCAATCGGATCGGAGATGAGACGCTGGAACCTTGATGAAACCAGGAAGACAACGCATACCAATATCACAACGACGATCCCACGAACCACAAGCTGCGTCCTTAGCCGCGCGTTCAGTTCCCGCAAGTCAGACTCGAGGAGGACTTTGCCGATCACGATCCCGTCCAGCGTGATTTGTTGAAATAAGGTCAGCCGGTCGTTCGCAAAGAAGCTGCCATCAGCTCGCGTATCGGGAGGTGGCGAATCAACTGTCTGATCAGCACGCTGGTACCTGGCAAATGCCTTTTGATCGCTGGTGTAAATAACCGCGGAAATAATCTCAGGCCGGGCTTTCAGCGCCGTCAGTACCTCTTTGGCTGAATCCGGATCGTTGAAAGTGATCGCGGCGGTACTATTGTTCCCGATGATCTCGGCCTGGGTTGTAAGATTGCGGACCATCGCTCGCCGCTCGAGGATGCGGTCGTAGGTCATTATCAAGGCGTACGACAAGAGTAACGTGAAGATACTGATGACCATGATCATCAGCGTCAACTTTCGTTTTATTGAGAGGTTTCGGAAAACTCGCACGGTGGTTATTCCCTGACTGATCCTGCTTCCTAGCGGTTTTTCGCCAGTGACAGGAGCTTCGAGCTGATCTTCAACCGCGCCTGGTCCGCCGCGCGCGAATTGATTTCGAACCTCACCTTGTTTGCCTCCAGGATGAAATTGATGATGCCGCCCTGTTGATTAAATTGCCCCATGTCGCCGACCGTTAAGACACTGGCGCCCCTGAGACTTTGGATAATCTGTGGTAATCGCTTTCGCTCGGAGGAACTGATGAAGAGGATGTGGCAGGAGCGGAGATCCTGATTCCACTTTAGCCTGCGGACAACCAAGGGCCGGCCATTAATTGTTTTGCCATTGATTGCCTGATCGAGTAAGCCGCCAAACGGGTCGTCGCCAGTCACCCCAATGATTAGCGGAGCGTGGCTGTTGCCCAGGGCGTCTCCCGGCCAATCAACAAACTTCGCAAAGTTATAAAGAAAAGCTGCCTTAACCTGATACTCACTGGACGACTGAGCTTGTACCCTACCGCCCAACGGGCCCAGGAAACAGAGGCTCAGCAAGCAGCCCAATGCGATTTTCAGGGCCAATGAGTTTCCGCCCGAAGATAGTGGCTCAGGTAAGCTTCCTGGCTTCGCTTTATTTGAGATAAGTTGGACCACTAGAATCTCCAGGTCAGTTTTCCGAAGACGCTGCGTCTGACCTGACTGGACAGAACCAGGCTATCGGATCCATCAAACTCTCGGTGCTGCTTGTCCAGCAGGTTTTGCACTCCGCCACTTACCTCGAGGCTCTCGCCCAGGCGCCATCCGAATTTCGCATCAACCCTCGTGTAACCGGGAATTTGTCGACTTCTAAGGCTCGATACGCGATACACAGCAGTATCAAAATTAAGGTTGCGCCAGAGGTTGAGGTAAGAGTGCAGCTGGAATTGATGCCGCGGATCGCGGCCCTCAGCGTTCTCAGACAAGGGAGCGCTGCTGGTCGGGTCGCGGTGCAACTGCACGCGCAGGAAAGAGTAACTGCCCCGAAGTTTCCAACGGTGGCTGAGGTCTAAATTGACGGCTGCTTCAAGTCCATAGGTTTCGCCGCGCAGCAGGTTGCCGTAGTAGGTCGGAATGACCAGATGCGGCACAGGGTCGGCGTCGAAAAAAGGCGCGCCTAGCTCGTGGGTTGTCAGGCGATCATAGACGTTGTAGAAGGTTGCGACGTCGAGCGAGAGCTTGCGGTGTGGCTGCGCGCGATAGCCGACTTCGTGAGCGCGTAGAACCTCGGAGTTGGGACTCGGATTCCCAAACGCTGTAACAATAACAGGCATGCCGCCCGGTCCCGGAAGTGCCTGAAGGTTGACATGAAGGTCTTGCTCAACGCGAGTTGGCGTTCTGACTGCACGTGAGCCAGCGGCCCACACTGTCTGCCGCCGGTTGGGCGTCCACGCCAGGCGGACGCTGGGCTGCGCTTCGAGCCCCGAGAGATAGTTGTGTTCCAGCTTGACCCCGACTATCAGCCGCAGTCGATCCTTGACCAGAGTGATCTCGTCTTGTCCGAAGCCGCTGAAGAGTTGCACGGTCTTCGCCTGCGGGTGGAGGTGAATTGAACTGTTGCTGCTGCTTTCAGTGTGATACGAGACCAAGCGGTAACCAAATCCCCAGACCACGTCGTGCCTTTGGCCAATAGCGACATGATGTTGAAAGTCGACATCGAAAGTATTGACCTGGCTGCCAAACTCGAAGAGTTGACGGTTAAAGCGATCGAAATATATCTGGAGCGCCATGTCAGACCGCTCTGAAAAGGCTCGCGCCCAGCGGCCCCTGATATGTCCGCCGCTGAAGTCAGCACTTCTGTTGACTAATGGCGCAAAAGGATTGATGACTGAAACACCGGTGGGATTTTCCTTCAGATTGCTCCGGTAGATCTCGCCTTCCATAGTCAGTTCGTCGCGGTCCGTTGGCTGCCACTCGACTCGCCCACCGCCGCGCCCCGATTGCTGTCCGTCGTTGGCGCCGCGGCCTGAGAGATCAACCAGCTCGTTGCGATTGAGGTACTTGCCAAAGAATCGATAGGAAGTCTTGTCGCCCAGTCTTGCTCCGTAGCGAAAACTAACGATGCCTCGATCTTCGGAGCCGGCGGTTGCCGTAATCAGTCCCCCCTGGGTGTCTTCCGTACGCTTGGTGATAATGTTGATGACACCGTTAACGGCGTTGGCGCCCCAGAGACTCCCACCGGGGCCGCGAATGACCTCGATTCGCTCGACGTCTGCCAGGACCAGGTCCTGAACTTCCCAGTAGACGCCCGACGTTTCGGGCGAGTAAACGGTCCGACCGTCAATTAAAACCAATAATTTGTTAGCTATTCGCGCGTTAAACCCACGCGCGGTGATCGCCCATTTGCTGCCGTCAATCCTCGCCACCTGCAGCCCAGGTACTAACCGCAATAACTCAGGAACACTAGTCAAGCCTGACCGGTGAATTTCCTCCTGAGTGATCACATAAACGGCGGCAGCTGCCTGAAAGAGCTTCTCTTCTTTCTTTGAGACTGAGGTGACCTCGATATTCATCAAGAACTCAATGCTCTTGTCGGTGAGATCGCTTCCGGGCTTTTGCGCCAGAATGGTCGTACTCATGGCGAGCAGGGTTAACGCAAACGCGAACCTTTTTGCTAAGCGCCGGCTCCCTCTAAAGCACTTCGCGACTACGGTCATGGACAGATGTTTGCTGCGGGGCATCCGGTTAGGTTCCGTGAACTCGCATGAATCATTGATTTGGTAAAAAGTTTTCACTGCTCACTCCCTGGTTGGACCGACGCAAACCACTTGCTAAGCAGCTGTCGGTGTCTTTTGGCTTAACTATCGCGCTCCCTTGCCGGCAAGCGCGGAGGTAAATCCGTTCCGCTGGTAAGCGTCTCTTTATGGTCCGAGGAATTCTCGCCCGCGTTGGGTGGGAAGAATGGTAGGGCGAAACAACCTGTCTTGTGGCGTAATGCCAACGAGGTTTTGTGTCACTTAAGGCCCGCGCGACGCTCCGCGCTTCTCTCTCACCTGAACGGGCACATCCTATGCCAAGCGTCGGCCAGGGCTCAGGCTTGGTACCGCCGTTGGCTAAGCCGCACGAAGTTCTGTCTTGCCGAGCGATTGGTTTTGCTTGAACACCGAAACTGTTTGGTTTTGGTGTCCTTCAACAAACGCGCGGTCATCGGGCCAAGTGGAGCTATTAAGTCGGGCTGGAGCATGTCAGAAGAGTTCTTCACTCAAAAAGGAATTCGGCTGAGGAAGATGCGGGCTTGTCTCTGAGACTGAACCGGATGAAGCGTGACTCCGACAGTCCGCTTAATTCTGGTTCATCTCGTTTCTTCAGATCAGGTAAGATGAGTTCGCACGAGATCACTCATTATGGCCGCATCGATAGAACTTAAGCGCCGCCTGCGATGGGCAGATTCAGATGCCGCCGGGCGACTGCACTTCCCGCGGATTTTCGAACTGGTTGAAGAGGCTGAGAGCGAACTTGTCCGTCAAATTGGTTGGCCGATGAGTCGTTTGATGGGACACGATTTTCCCCGGGTGAAGGTGGAGTGCCAATTTCGCAAAGTGTTGTCGCTGGATGATCCGTTCCGGCTGAGACTTACCGTCGGTAATCTTGGCCGCACGTCATTTCGTTACGATTTTCAGGTCTTCGACGGCCATGACGAATTAGCGATTGAAGGAGCAATGACAGTGGTGACGATAAAAGACGGAAGGCCCGCTGAAATTCCAGCATCACTCCGGGCTGGTTTGGCCGCCGATAGTTCCTACTCCGCGTAAGTAGTCGTTCTACTCGCGTCGCTCTCTCTGTGAATTTTCTGTGTCTCTATGGTGGAACTCTTGTGCCGAAACTCTCACCACGGAGGCACAGAGCATGCTCACAGAGACACCGAGAGGAATCGCAAACTAACGCAATCACCACCGCTTGGTTATGTCTTTGAAAAGCTCCTCTGGTATTTTAGGCCTGCATAAAAAAACCGCTGAGTCATTCAAACAAAACATGTCCCCTGTCGAAGCTAAACTCCAATCCAACATCGTCCAATCGCGGAAAGTTCTGGATGCCTGGGTTCGCGAGGTCGTCGAATGGCATTTCGATCCGGCCACCGGTTGTCCTTTCTGGTTGGATTATGCGAAGCAACTCTCGTGGGATCCGCGCGAAGAGGTAAAAAGTTACGACGACCTGGCCCGGTTTGGTTTTTTCCAGGACGAATGGCTGCGAGGCGGGCCCGTGCGTCGATGGGTGCCGAAGGGTTTCGACGGTCGTCCGGTTTACACATTCGAAACGGGCGGCAGCACTGGCGTCCCAAAGTCGCGCATCAACATCGAAGACTTTCGGATTGATTACGAGGCCTTTAGCAAGACTTTGCCCGATGAGTTCTTTCCGAAGGACTCTGATTGGTTGTCTCTGGGACCGACCGGGCCGCGCCGGTTGCGTCTCGCGGTCGAGCATTTGGCCCAGTTCAGGGGCGGCATCTGCTTTATGGTCGATCTGGATCCGCGTTGGGTCATCAAACTGATCAAGCAAGGCAAAGTAAAAGAAGCCGAGAGCTACAAACAACACGTAATCGAGCAGGGCCTTACGTTACT
>DASUTF010000120.1:0-10187 GCA_036374695.1 Pyrinomonadaceae bacterium | reverse complement strand
GCGGCGCAGATGTTTTCATTGTGCAGCCAACGTGCCCGCCGACCGACTCGCACTTGATGGAGTTGCTGGTGATGCTCGATGCGTTCAGGCGCTCATCGGCGGAACGTTTGACGGCGGTGCTGCCGTATTACGGTTACGCGCGTTCTGACAAAAAGGATCGGCCGCGCGTGCCCATCGCGGCAAAGATGGTGGCGAATCTAATTCGCACCGCCGGCGCGGATCGAATTGTGACGATGGATTTGCACGCCGCGCAGATTCAGGGGTTCTTTGATATTCCGGTGGATCACTTGTACGCGGCGCCGGTGATGATTCGGCACTACCAGGAGAACCGGATGCCGAATCTGACCGTTGTGGCGCCGGATACCGGCGGGGCCGAACGGGCCCGGGCTTACGCGAAGCGGCTGGATGCGGAACTGGCTCTTTGCGATAAGCGCCGGGACAAGCCGAACGAGGCCGAGATCATGAACGTCGTCGGCGACGTGCAAGGCCGTAACTGCCTGATTGTGGACGACATGTGCGACACCGGCGGGTCGATCACTAAGGTCGCGAAAGCATTGAAAAAAGCGGGCGCGGAACGCGTCCATGCATGCTTCACGCATCCGGTGCTTTCGGGCCGTGCGGCCATGCACCTGGGCAACTCAGACATCGAGCAGATTGTAGTTACGAACACAATTCCGCTAAACTCTAAGGCAGCCGAACTCAAGAACATTACGGTTCTTAGCATTGCGCCTCTTTTGGCGAAGGCAATTAAGTCGATCCATGAAGAGACTTCGGTTTCTTCGCTCTTCGTATGAAGGGCAAAAACTGAAAGCATCGTAGCCGTCAGCAAGCCGGCGGGCAGCGGATCAGCTGTCAGCTTTCAGCATGAAAAATAGCGAGTGTTTAGAGCGCGGACTTGTCCGCGCGGTCGGCACGAGTGCCGACTCTAAACCGGTTAGAGTTTTGGAGAGCAATCATGGCAGAGAAGAAAGACATTGTAATCAAAGCGCAGGCGCGTGACGGACGTGGGAAGAACGATTCGCGCCGCGCGCGTCGTAACGGACAAGTCCCGGTCGTTATCTACGGCGGCGAGGGCGAAAGCGTAGCGGCGTTGGCGCAGCTAAGCGAGTTGGCGGCGATCCTTCGCTCGGACACCGGTCGGAACACGATCTTCACGGTGGATGTCGAGGGCGTGGGCGCGAGCGAAGTCATGTTCGCGGATCGCCAGATTGATCCGGTGCGCATGCGTCTGATTCATGCGGATTTCAAACGACTGGTCAAGGGCGAGAAGATTGAAGCAACGGTTCCGCTGCGACTGGTTGGGGAGCCGATTGGAGTGCGCGAGCAGTCAGGCGTGCTCGAACAGATCGTGCGCAACATCGACATCCGTTGCGAGCCGCGCGAGATTCCCGAACATATAGATATCGACGTGACGAGCCTCGGCGTGCACGACGTGCTGCACGTCTCAGACATTCCGGTGGCTGCCGGCATCGAAATTCTGGAATCTGCTGACACGGTCATCGCGACTATCGGACTCGTGAAGGAAGAAGTCGTCGAAGCTCCGCCGGTGGAAGGCGAAGTGCCGGCCGAACCAGAAGTCATCGGCAAGGGCAAGAAGGAAGACGAAGGCGAGGGCGAAGAAGCCAAGTCGTGACATTGCCGGATCGCCGGTTAGAGTACCAACTTCAGTTGGGCTCCTACTTGCGAAAAGCCCGACTAAAGTCGGTACTCTGAACGCGCAAATTGGCAATGCGGTTAATCGTTGGATTAGGAAACCCGGGCGAAGAGTACAAGTGGACGCGCCACAACCTGGGTTTCATGTTGATTGACAAGCTGGCTGCGGAAGCAGATGTGACCGTCAAGCGGCGCGATTGTCGATCCCTGATTGGGTCGGCGGCGATTGAGGGTGAACGTATCCGGCTGGTGAAGCCGCAAACGTTCATGAACTTGAGCGGCGAAGCGGTCGCCTGTTTGCTCGCGAAAGAAAAGGTTAACGATGCGTCAAACGACTTAATCGTTATCAGTGACGATCTGGCTCTGCCGTTCGGCACAATTCGTTTGCGTGAGCGTGGCAGCGCGGGCGGGCACAACGGACTGAAGTCGATTATCAGTACGATTGGAACAAGTGAGTTCATCCGGCTGCGGATTGGAATCCGGCCCGATCATCCGGTGAGTGACTCGAAAGCTTTCGTGCTTGAGAATTTTCGAAAGCCGCAGCGGGATGAGCTGGAAGAGATTTTGGCCAGGGCCGCTGAAGCCGTGCATTCGGTTTTGCGGGACGGCATCAGGAAAGCGATGTCGCTTTTTAATGGCTAAGGGCCAGGTGCGAAGAGCAAAGCGAAAAACCAGCTTGGCTCTTTGCGCTTAGCACTTAGCACGATTTTGGAGGACGAAGTGGCAGAACAAAGAAGTTACGAAATAGTTTTTATCATCAACCCGGACGCGGAAGATGCTGAGGTAATGCGCCTGACCGAAGCGGCGCAGAAGATCATCACCGACCAGGGCGGCAACATCGTCAAGACCGAGATGATGGGCAAACGGCGTCTTGCTTACGAAATTAATCATAAGCGTGACGGCGTTTACGTGCTGCTTGAGGTTGAAGGTTCGGGCCGCGAAATCGCCGAGTTTGAGCGCCGCATGCGCGTGAACGATCGCGTCCTGCGTTATATGACCGTGCGCGTTGACGAATATCGACGCCGCGCTCAGAAGTTGAAAGACCGTCGCGCGCGCAAGGCCGAGCGGCGCCCGACGGCCGGCAAAGCTAAAGCGGCAGCCGAAGTGGCCGTCAACGATGACGACGCAGAGTCGGGAGTCGAAGCGGCCGCGTAAATACCAAAGTCCGAATCCCGACCGCTCGGGACAGCGGGCAGGCATTCGAAAGCGAACTTAAAGGAACCAAGCTATGTCATCAAATTATGAAGAACGCGACAGCGCGTTTGGTTTTGAACGGGAATACGAGCGGGCCGGCATGCCCGGTCGCGGTCCGCGCCGCATGCAGCGGAGAAAGATTTGCCGGTTTTGCATCGACAAAGTCGATTACATCGACTTCAAGGATGTGAAACTCTTGCAGTCCTACACGCCCGAACGCGGCAAGATTTTGCCCCGTCGGATTTCCGGCGTGTGCGCGACGCACCAGCGCATGCTGGCCGAAGCCATCAAACGCGCGCGAAATATCGCGCTGCTGCCGTACGCGGCTGATTAACGTCTTGTGGTGTCGGAAGCCCGACCGTAAGGGAGGGCAACTTTCCGGGATTGCCCTCCCTTACGGTCGGGCTTCTGACACCAAGCATTGAGGATTCAAGAAAATGGGAAACAAACAAGTTCTCTTACGCGAAGACATTGATAACCTGGGCGCGCGCGGCGAAATCGTACGCGTCAAAGCCGGCTATGCTCGCAACTACCTGCTGCCGCGGAATCTCGCGGTCGAAGCGACTGCCAGTAACGTGAAGCAGATTGAAGGTGAGCGCGCGGCACTTCTGAAGCGGGAAGCCAAAGACCGCTCCTCGGCGGAAGGGCAGGCCGATCAGTTACGAAACCTGACGCTAAAGTTCGAACGCAAAGTTGGAGAAGCGGGCGTGCTTTACGGCTCAGTCACTTCGATGGACATTGCGCACTCGCTGGAAGAGCAGGGTTATAAAATCGACCGGCGCAAGATCGCTCTGCGCGAACCGCTCAAGCGATTCGGCAACTACACGGTCCCGGTTCGCTTGCATCGTGAAGTAACGGTGGAATTGCCGGTCAGCGTGGTCGGCGAGGGCGGCGTCGAGGTTAACGTTGAGGCTTTGCAGGCCGAAGCTGAGAGCGCGGGCGACGCAGCTCCGGAAACTACGAATGAACCTGGGAACGAGTCGGTGAACGAAGACGCCAGCTGATCCTGCCGTCCTCATTCGCCGTAACTTTGAGTGAATAGAGCTCTGCATGAAATGTGCAGAGCTCTTCTTGTTTTGCGCACCAGCCTTGTCTCTCTCGCCAAATCCTGTTACACAGTGAGGCCGGCAGTCGATTGGGGTTTACCCAAATCGATTCTCAGGCTTGGCGTGTTTCCAGAAAATTTCACACCGCGAGTCCTTTACACCCTTCTGGTCCTGACCTTTGCGTCTGTGCCGGCGACGGCCCAGGAGCCCAGTGCGAATGAAATACTGAGCAGGGTGGCGGCCACTTATGCGTCATGTCGCAGCTATTACGATGAAGGATCGATCAACGGGGCGATGTATGGATTCCGTAACGGCTATTTTCGCACTACGTTTGTGAGGCCTTCGCATCTGGCTTTTGAGTTCTGGCCGAATCGCGATGATAAAGATAGCAAGACGGGTTGGGCCGTGTGGAAGAGCGGTGACTCAATCAAAAATTGGGTACCGTCAAACCTTGGGCCCGGTCTCGGCACGGCCAGGGAAGCACCGCTCGATACCGCACTTGACGGGCTAGCGGCTCCATCGGCGGGCGCTTCTTTATACATTGCGCCGCTGTTACTTCCGAGCTTGTTCCGGACGACAGATCTGCTCGCGTCGATGTCCGAAGTGCGACTTGCCGGCGAAGATAAGATTGATGGCCGCGAGACATTTCGCCTTGAGGCCAGGTTGTGGGGACAACAGGGGGTGAAACTTTGGATCGATAAGACGCAATACCTCATTCTAAAGAGTTCCCGGAAGTTAGTTGTCGGGGGCCAACAAATTGAATCGACCGTTCACTTCAAACCGATCCTCAATGCCGACATCCCGCCTGAGAAGTTGTTTCTGAAAGTGCCCGGTGAGGGCCGCGCGCCGCTAACATCGCGTTCGGTGATGTCATCAGTCTCTAGTCCTCCGACGCTGGCAACCCGCCGAGAGTTTGGCTGGAGTCTCACGCAAAGTTCAAAGGCGAGGAGTGGCTCCACTAAACGTGACGGCGGTGAGGACGACGTCGTTCGCGTAGACACGGATTTGGTTGTGGCCTCAGTGTTGATTCTCGATAGTGGGGGAAAGATTGTTACCGGCTTGACCAAAGACGACTTCGTCGTCAAAGAGGATGACAGTTTGCAGGAGGTCGCCAGCTTCTCTTTGGGAAACAGCAAGGACGTGGCGCGTTCGATCGTGCTGGTCATTGATTACAGCGGCAGCCAGTTACCTTACATTCAAACCAGCATCGAGGCCGCCAGGATGTTGGTTGACAAGCTGAATCCAAGAGATCGCATGGCAGTGGTTACAGACGATGTAAACCTGCTGGTCGATTTCACCAGCGACAAAGATTTGCTCAAGAGTCGATTGGACAGTCTTAGACAGAGCGCGCTTTCGGGCAAGCTTGGGGCGAGCGACCAGTATGACGCCTTGATGGCCACGCTTTTGGAGCTTTTTGATGGTGAGGACGTGCGGCCAATCGTCATTTTCCAAACCGACGGTGATCAACTTGAGTCGCTCAAGGGAGGCACGCCACAGCCCTATAATCTGTTTTCGCTCCCACGAAAACACGGGCTTGCGGACATCCTGGTGGCAACCGAGAAATCGCGCGCTACGGTCTATTCGGTAATTTCGGGTGTCCGGTTCGTTGGCGTACCCGAAGGTGACCTGCTGAAGCGAGCCGAAGCGGACTGGTTCAACCGCGTAAACGCAGGCAAACAATTGTCACGCACTAACTCGTCGAGCCGGGGAGATCCGACGATGCTCTCGGATGAAGCTCTTCAACGGATAGCAAATCAGTGGGTGCGCCGGCACACGGCGGTAGCGGCCGTGGCAAAGTTCACTGGCGCATGGACGGAGTTTTTGGAAGAACCGAGCCAGGCCGACGAAATTTACAACCGCATCCTCACGGATATTGATCGGCGTTACGTAATCGGTTATTACCCGACCAATCGAGCTCGCGACGGCAAACGCAGAAAAGTTCAGATCGAGATTCGCAACCACCCTGAATATATCGTTTGGGGGCAAAAGACTTACTTTGCGCGCGAAGAGCGGTAGTGGGCGGGTAAGAACACTTGGTCATTTTTAAAGAGGCGTTATGGATCAAAATGATTATCTGCCAGTGCCTAATCTTGTCGCAGTTGCGGAGTTTTGCTACACGTGACCGCTACAGAGAAAAGGCCGGTGAGTGAATTCTACGTTTTACATCCCAAGGGCGCTTGCCCGTTGAGCGCAGACTGGATCAGAATTGATTCAAGGGGACAAGTGTTAGAGAAAATAGACGCCGGAGCCGATTGGAAGTAACAATTAGGGTCAAGTCCCTCAAAAAAAACACGCCCACTGGCAAAAAAAGTGGCGCGCATTCTCGCTAACGGATAACCTTTCGCTTCCTCATATCTTAACAATGGCAACTCCAGATCCTGTTCGCGATCCAGTTCTTGAGCGTCCGCTGCCAAGTAGCCCTGATACGGAGCGAGCGCTACTTGGCTCGATTCTTCTAGACAATACTCTCGTTGCCCAGGCAATCGAGATGTTGAAACCGTCAGATTTTTACGTACCGTCGCACCGGCGGATCTTCACCGCCATGATCGCGCTGTTCGAGCGCGGCTCTGAGATTAATTCGATTCTTTTAGCAGATGAACTTCGACGCGACAATTCGCTTGACTCTTCAGGCGGCATGCTCTTTCTCAGCAACTTGGCATTTGGTCTTCCCCACGTACCAAGCTTAGCTGCTTATGCGAAGGTGATTCGCGGGAAGTCTTTGCTGCGACAATTGGTAAGGGTCGCGAACAAAATTACCGCTGAGGCGCTGGAAGAAGAAGACGAGCCGCAGAACATCCTCGATCATGCCGAGCACGCCATCTTCGCGCTGGCGGATGAACGGATTCGCCAGGGTTTTGAGCACATCAAACATCCGGCTGAACGCGTGCTGGAAAAGGCCGAGTCCGTTGAGCATCGCGATCTCGTAGTCACCGGCGTGGCCACGGGGTTTCGCGGCCTTGATACGTTAACTTCGGGCCTGCAAAAGCAGGATCTCGTAGTGATTGCCGCGCGACCTTCGATGGGTAAGACGAGCCTGGCGCTCGCGCTCGCGCAGCATGCGGCAATCGAAACCAACGCCGTTGTCGGCATATTCAGTTTGGAAATGTCCGCCGAAGCTTTGGCGATGCGCATGTTGTGTTCGGAAGCCAACGTCGATGCGCAGAAGTTTCGCAGCGGCTTTCTTTCGAATGAAGAGTGGGCGCGACTGGGAAAAGCGCTCGGCAAGTTGGCGGACGCGCGCATCTTCATCGATGACACGCCGGCGATATCAGTGCTCGAGATGCGTGCGAAAGCGCGTCGTCTGGCGACCGAGCAAAAGCAGCTCGACATGATCATGGTCGACTATCTCCAGTTGATGTCGGGTTCGACGCGGCGGGTGGAATCGCGGCAGCAGGAGGTTTCGCAAATCTCACGCGAGCTGAAAGCGTTGGCTAAGGAACTCAACATCCCGCTGATCGCGCTGTCGCAGCTTTCGCGTGCGCCTGAGAACCGCACAGATCACCGTCCGCAACTCGCTGACCTCCGCGAGTCGGGCGCGATCGAACAGGATGCCGACCTTGTCGCGTTTATTTACCGCGAAGAGGTTTATAACCGGAGCGACGAAAACAAAAACATCGCCGAATTAATCGTTGCCAAGCAGCGCAACGGCCCCACCGACACAGTCTATCTCGCCTTCCTCAATCAATTCGCCAAGTTTACGGACCTTGAACGTGAAGCCCTCGGTCAATACCTCAGCCGCTTCGATCGCTCGAAAGGCTCGCCCCGAATCGGCCGCGGTGGCGGCGAGTTCTGATGTTGATTCATTGATTCATTTACCCATTGACTCAATAATTCAATTCAATGAATCAATGGAACGATGGATCAATGAATCAATCGTCCGGTCGTCCAACCTGGGCTGAGATCGATCTCGATGCGCTGGCGCACAACTTTCGTGCGATTCGTGAGCGCGTCGGTCCCGGCGTCAGGATTCTTGCCGCGGTCAAAGCCAACGCTTACGGTCACGGAGCAGTCGAATGCTCGAAGCGCCTAGAACGAGAAGGCGTGGATTGGTTTGGTGTCGCGTTGCCGGAGGAGGGAATCGAGCTTCGCACTGCCGGCATCTCAAAGCCGATCCTGTGCCTGGGGGGCATCTGGGCGGGTCAGGAAACGGTGTGTATTCAGCAGGATCTCACGCCGGTTGTATACCGGCTCGACGTGGTCGAAGCGTTGGATCATGCCGCAAAGGCTGCGGGAAGACCCGTTGATGTTCACGTGAAAATCGACACCGGAATGGGGCGACTTGGCGTGCGATCCGACGATGTTCCGGATTTCTGCGCCGCCCTGAAGCGATTCGCAAACATCCGGGTTGAAGGGCTTATGACGCATTTGGCTTCGGCTGATGATGTCGAGCAGACAGACTTCACGACTCTGCAGCTTCAACGATTTGAGCAAGCCGTGGCGGCGTTTCGCGATCACGGCTTCGAACCAACTTACATTCATGCGGCCAATTCGGCGGGTTTGTTCGCATTCGCTGAATCGCGAGCCAACTTAGTTCGTCCCGGGGGCGCGCTCTACGGATTCACCCGTGACGTTTTGCCACCGAATTTAGACCCTCCTCGTTTGCGACCGGTGCTGTCGCTGTACTCGCGCATCATGCTTTTGAAGCGCGTGCCGAAAGGCGAAAAACTCGGCTACGGTGGCACATTTGAAACAAGGCGAGATTCCGTGATTGCGACGGTTCCGATTGGCTACGACGACGGTTACCGCCGAGCATTGAGCAACCGCGCGCGAGTGATTGTGCGCGGACAGTTCGCGCCCGTTGCCGGTCGCGTCTCGATGGACCTGACGATCATCGACGTGACGGAGGTGGCGGATGTGACGCCAGACGATCGAGTGACGTTGCTGGGTAGCAACGGTGATTGCGCAATCACCGCCGAAGATCTCGGCGAGCTTGCCGGGACGATCTCGTATGAAATCACCTGCGGTATTAGCAGCCGCGTGCCGAGAGTTTTCCGTGGATAGCGAGGTCTGAAGACGCCAGATGTCCGAAGCTCAAATCAAAGTCAAAGTCACTGACACCGAAAATGTTACCGCGCTCTTGTATTCCGCCGCGAAGCAGAAGCGTGCCGGCGTAACGATCATCCTCGGTCACGGCGCGGGCGCGAACCAGTTGAGCGGATTCATGCGCCTATTCGCCAGGGGTTTAGCGGAACGCGGAGTAGACGTCGTAACTTTTAACTTCCTCTACACTGAACAAGGCCGCAAGCTTCCTGATCCTGCGCCGCGACTGGAAGGTTGTTATCGCGCGGTCATCGATGCCGCGCTCAAGCACAAAACGTTGAAGGGCAATCAGCTTGTGATCGGGGGTAAATCGATGGGGGGACGGATCGCGTCGCAAGTCGCTGCTCAGGACGGCGAGAACATCGCCGGCCTCGTCTTCCTCGGCTATCCGCTGCATCCGCCCGGACGGCCGGAGAAAATGCGGTCGGAACATCTGCCTGCAATAAAAGCGCCGATGCTGTTTGTGCAGGGCTCTCGCGATGCGTTCGGAACAAAGGAGGAGATCGCGGCCATCATAAAGAAACTCAAACTGCCTGCCGATCTCTTTGCGATCGAGGGCGGCGACCACTCTTTCAAAGTGCCCAGAAAGACGGGGCCGCCTCAGGAAGACGTCTATCACAGTGCCATGGATCAGATCGTCACCTGGCTGAACGCGATGTGACGCAATTCGCTCATCGCTAACTCCCGCAAAGTAATATCACTGTTGACATTTCACCGCTTCGCTAATATCTTGCCCGCGCTTTTCGCGTTAAGTGCGGACGCAGGCCGCAAGCTCCCTTAAACATCAGGGTTTCGGCCCGCCTTTTCAGCCAAAGCTTACCGCTTGGCTGCGTGATCCAATTCTCACGGAGGTTCCCATGGCCGATCTGGCGACGCCCAACGTCGACTACAAGAAAGAAATTCGCTTTGCCGTGGTTATGTACGGCGGTGTGTCGCTCGCGATTTACATCAACGGGATCGCCCAGGAACTCCTCCGGCTGGTCAGGTCGACCGCCGAGGCTTATGACCGCGGTGACAGCCGGCAAGCCCTCTCCGCCGTACCGCGGGAGGCCGACGACGATGAGGATACGAACGCGCAGAAGCTGAGCGGCACTGAACGTGTGTACCGAAAACTCAGTTACCTCCTGTCCCATCGGAACCTGCTTGATCGTTACGCGACATCTCTGAAAGTGACCCGCCGCCCGGGCGAAGGCCAGAAAGACTTGCTTGAGGATTATCTGGTGAATGGGGACGGCGGCGAACCCCCGCCAATTA
>DASUTF010000119.1:0-6571 GCA_036374695.1 Pyrinomonadaceae bacterium | reverse complement strand
GCAACACGCGCGTCTGCCAAATTTCGGGTTGAGTGCCGACCGCACCGCGGACGAACCTCGACAGTTCACCCGGCACCATCAGCGGCGCTATTTCCGCCTGCCGGCCAGTGCGCAGCGCCGTGTCCATTTGCGCAACGAAGGCCTTAGCGGATTCGTCGATAGGCGGCGCTCCGCCCGCAGTCTCGGCGCGAATGCGAGCCGCCCGCGCATTGAGACTTGAAGCGTATTCAGCGTCGGCACGCACCGCGTCGGTGAAAAGCCGCACAGCCTCCTTCGCCTGACCGCGGCGCAAGGCAATTTCGCCGAGGCCAATTGCAGACCAGGCCAGGGCCCCGGGCGTCGGCAAACGCTCTTCGCTCAAACGCCGCAACTCGCGTTCGGCTTCGTCAATTTTGGTTTGCGCCAGCAGCGCGCGCGCGAAAAGGACGCGCGCCTCCTGCATCTCTGGCGCCGCGATCAAAAGTTGCCGCGTCAGCGCCTCGGCCTTCGCGTACTCTTGCGTGCCGAAAAGTCGCATCGCTTCCCCGATCGTCGCAGTTGCTTCCACCGGACGCGGCGCCACATCATTCGTATAGTCGAGTTGCGGATAGAGTTTTTCCGGATCTATCTCGACACGCGTAAGCGGCGCGGCGCTCTGGAAACTTACCTGGCCAAAATCCTGAGCGGGAATAGTCGCCTCTGTCGTCACTCGCTGGCCACTGTTAGTCGCCGCGGTGACGGTTACTTTCACTGGAAACGAACCGACGTTTCGCACCGCGGCTATCCACTGTCCCCCCTCTTGCCGCGGCACGCCAACCAACAAATCCATATCAGTCGGCTGGTCGAGTTCCTGATCGAGAATAGTCTTGACCGCCGCCCCTCCACGATCGTTGAGCACCCCGCGCAGGCGCGCGAGCGTCAATCCGTCTGTTTCGATCCGGCCTGACGCCAACAGCTCGCGCACCGCGGTGAGGAACGCATCGCGCCCCACGAGATGGTAAGCCAGCCGCCACATCATCGCGCCCTTGTTGCCAACTGAGTTGAAGTACGTCGGGTCGAGCGGCGTCGTGCGTGATAACGGCGCGTCACGTTTGGCGATGGCCGCATACGAAAGCCGCTGGCGAGCGCGCTCTTCCGCGGCAGCTTCCGCGCCGAATTCCTTTTCGAGAAACAGGTTAGCGAAAAACCGCACCAGACCTTCTCGTACAACGCCGTGGCCTTCTCCACGAACCGCCGTGTTGGCACCAATCCAGATTCGGGCGATCGCTTCGGCCACCGAGAGGGCCGTCGCGGAATCAATTTTCTTTCGCCGCAGGGCGCCTTCGCTCAATAGGATTGTGCCCGCGTCGTCGAACCCAGCGCCGCGCTTCACACCAACCAGACGAATCGGCACATCGGGAGCCGCGCCCAGCATGGCTGCGTAAAACTCGCGCGCGTTCGCGGCCATCCGCATCAAGTTGTCGGATTGTTTGCGCTCATCTTCGCCTGCACCTTTAGGCAAGAACGTAGTGATGCCTTTTGCGCTGGCCGCCCCCTCAACTCGGTCCCAATTCCCAATCGTAAAGAAGGGTTGGGCGTTAAGCGTCTGCTCGAACACGCCCGCGCTCTTCTCAACGCCGGAGGCGATCGCGGTTGAGCCGTTCACGGTGAGGCGGAATGGCGCGTAATCGGGACCGCGCACCGCGAACGCAGTGTTGGGCGCGGGATACCACATCGAGGACGGCAGGAATTGTGTCGTGACCGGCGAGATCGCCGCAGCGCCTGCATTCTCATCGACCGGCAATCGATATTCGACCGTCGCTGCAATGCTTTCATTCGCCGCGACGGTGTTCGGCAAAGTAATGATGACGCGCTGACCTCCGCCGCGTGGTTCAGGCTGCGCACGATAGACGGCCGTGGCGGCCCCGATCGTTATGTTCTTTATTTCAGCTTTCGCATTGATGCGCAGCGTCAGGGTCGTACCTGAGCCCCGGCCGATGTTTCGCGCGGTCAGCACGGCGCGAGCATTTAGCGCCCGTTCACCGCCGAAATTCGCGACGTTGATATCGAAGTTTGTGACTTGCCAGGCGGCGCGCGCTTCTTCCTGCGCCTGAACGGGCATCGTCAGAAACAGGGTCAGGCAAACGAGGGAGAATACGAATTTTATAATGTCACTTTTCATTTTTGAGTTTGCGACTTCGCGCGACCATTCACCAGTGCATGAATGTCTCTCAAGCTTTCGAGCAACGGCCCCATTCTTTCCAGCGGCAACATGTTGGGGCCGTCTGACGGCGCGCGCTCAGGCGCATCATGAACTTCCATGAACACAGCATCTACGCCGCAAGCGACGCCGGCGCGGGCGAGCGGTTCGATGTACTGCGACAAGCCGCCCGTTGCATGACCCAGCCCACCCGGCAATTGCAGCGAATGCGTTACGTCGAAAACAATGGGCACCCCGAACTCGCTCATTATCGGAAACGATCGCATATCAACGACGAGATTGTTGTAGCCAAAACTGACGCCGCGCTCAGTCAACATCACGCGATCGCTCCCGGCAGAGCGCGCTTTCTCAACGATGTTCCGCGCATCCTCCGGCGCCAGGAACTGGCCTTTCTTAATGTTAACGACGCGGCCTGACTTTGCGGCCGCGATGATGAGATCGGTTTGCCGGCAAAGAAACGCAGGAATCTGAAGCACGTCGGCGACTTCAGCCGTCGCTTCGATCTGCGCAATGTCGTGAATATCGGTCAGCACGGGCACGCCAAGTTCTTTTTTGATCGCGGCGAGAATCTCCAGGCCATCTTTCATGCCCAGCCCGCGAAAGCTTTTTACCGACGACCGGTTCGCCTTGTCGAACGAAGATTTGAAGACAAAATCCAGGCCAGCATCGCGCGCGCGTTGCTGACACTCGCGCGCCATCATCATCGCATGCTCTGCGGACTCAATCACGCATGGCCCCGCGATTACGGCGAGCCGTCCGTCACCGAACGTGGCAGCGCCGACCTGGAATGCTTTACTCTGCAATTTAGATTGCACAATGAGTTCTTACGTCCGCGAAGCGGACGATTGAAAATAGCCCAGCACTTTAGTGCTGGGTAGCATCATAGTATGAATGTTAAAGCCCGTGAAACGGGCGACAGAAATTGATCGACCAGCGTCAGAATCTTCTGCCGTCCGCTTCGCGGACTTCTTACTTTATTGGTATCGGTTCCCAGCGATAAATCGCTGGGCTATTTCCGGCCGTCCGCTTCGCGGACTCAAAATCAGCGATCTGCGAAGGCGGCGGATTAATCTGTTTTATTTCGCGACTGAGACAATCCGCTCAATTATCTTCGGATCATTCGGCAGCAAACCCGACTTCGGCAATCTGGGCGTTAGCTCAATCCAGTTTCGATCCATCGCAAACACGCGTTTGAAAAGCGGCAAAGATTCCTCGACCCGGCCCATGTTCACCAGCGCCACCGCGTGCCAGTAAATCATTTCGACGTTATCCGGAACCAGTCTTTCGGCCGCCCCGTATTCGCGCAACGCGCCTTCATTGTCCTTCTTTTCCACGGCCAAGTCACCGGCGTTCATGTGATTGTAGGCGCGTTGAAGCGTAACCAGCCGCCGCAGTTCTTTCAAAGGCTCAGGACTATCGTCAACGCGCAAATCGAAGGTCCGATCTTTCCAGGACTGGCCAGTTGGCTTTCCGGTAACGACAATTAACGCCGCGGACTGTTTTCCGCGGATGTCGCCGCCGGCCGCTTGCGCTGCGTCGAGTGCAGCCAGCATGCGGTCGGCCAAATCACCTTTCGCGGATTCAAACGCTGCAGCCATCGCCGGCCAAACCTTATCGTTCAGCATCAGGTTTGCCTGGACCGAATAGTTTTTTCCGACATGATGTCCCGCGGCTTGAATGTCGTTCTTTCCCGTCCATGCATCAACGCGTCCCTGCGCGTCAATCATTGCGACCTGACGAACGTCGCGAGCTTCGTCTCCCGCGAGCAGGGCTTTCAAAGCATCAGGACCGCTGCGGCCTGCGCGCATCAACGAGAGTCCGAGCGGCCCGTAAGACGGATCGACGAAGGACTGCGTCGCCACCGCGCCGATGCCTGCTTCAGCCCAAGCCACAATGGGACCGACTGAAAACCAATGCGACTGCACGGCAACACCCAATTCGCCGGTCGTTGGGTCGCGGGCGACGATCGAATAAGTATGGACCGGCCGCGCGGGCCGACTGGCTTCGCGTTCTCGATCCGCCTGCGCGTGAGAATTAGTCAGGCCACCCAGGACCAAAGTTGCGGCTACAGCGATTAGCATCGGCTTGCGCATAATCTCATCCTTTCGTCTCATAACCTCTGACTTTGATGATCAGGCTCGTGGTCATCGAAAGATTCCTTTCACCTTGTCCCAGACCTTTTTTGCTCTGGACGGCTCTTTCTGGCGTCGCTTTGGTTTTGGCCTTGGCGACGGCGAGGGGCTGGGCGAAGGTGACGCTTCCGGCGTCGGCGTCGGCGTCGGTGAAGCGGCCGCTACCGGGTTAGCACTGACGCCCGCGATGTTGTCGCCGCGCCACCAGCGTCCCCCTACGATCACCGAGACCAGGATCGCAATCATTAGAACAAAAGCCGCCACCAGGTAAGCTGGCCTTCTCTTGCCCCCATCAGCGAGCGCGATGTTCAGACGCGATATCTCACGACGTAACGGAGCGCGCGTGTCCGATTCGGTGATCCTTGTGGCTTCATCAATGACCGGGGCCGTCGCCGCGCCGGATAATTGCGCCTCTCGCAAAGTTCCGAGATCGATCACAAGCCGCCCGGACGGACTCGGTTGTCCGGCATCTCGTAATGCTTCGATCGAGGGCAGCGCGGCAGCGTTCGCCGCGTGTTCCAGCCCCAGCTCCTGCCCCGCCGTGAGGATCGCCCGGCGTAACTCGTTCGCATCTGCAAACCGATCGCCCGGACGTTTCGCCAGCGCCTGGTGAGCAATTGCCTCGAGCTTCTCAGGTACGTCCGGCGCGATCTCACGCAAAGGCCGCGGCGGCTCACTGACATGGCGCAGGGCAATCGCCAAGGGTGTCTCAGCGGTGAACGGCACTACGCCCGAGAGCATCTCGTAAAGAATTATTCCGAGGCTGTAGACATCGGACGCGGGCGTGACGCTGCCACTGCCGGAGCACTGCTCGGGTGACATGTAACGCGGCGTACCGATGATGGCGCCGACCTGCGTCAACGTTTGATAATCGTCGTCAGCCTGCTCTTCGACGGCGAACTTCGCTACGCCGAAATCGAGTACCTTCACGACCGCCGGTGTGTTCGAGCGTTGCTCGATAAAAATGTTTGCCGGTTTGAGATCGCGATGGATCAAGCCAACATCGTGCGCGGCACTAACGGCGGCGCACGTCTGCAGCATGATCGAAACAACGCGAGCGACATCAAGCGGCGCTTCGCGCGCGAGCAATTCGCGTAGCGTGCGACCTTCCAGCAACTCCATCACGATGTAGAGATAGCCGTCGGCGGTCGCGCCAAAGTCGGTGACGCTGACGGCATTCGGGTGATGCATTCTGCCGGCGGCGCGCGCTTCGCGGCGAAACCGCTCCTTGGCCGTACTGTCCCCGACGAATCGCTGACTTAAGACTTTGATGGCGACCGGACGATCGATTAACAAGTGGGTGGCGCGATACACGGTGCCCATCCCGCCTCCGCCGAGCCGCTCGTCCAGCCGATACTTCCCTTCAAACACCCGGCCCAGCAGCGGATCGATGATCAGGTCCGCGACCGTCTCGTCCGCGTGCAGCGGTGTCAGGTCCAACGGACACACGTGCACGTCATCCGGATATTGTTTGCTACACCTTGGACACTTGAGCATAGATTGGCGGGGAGAGAACTGATTATGGCCCAAAGCGAAGGGTGAGCGTTAGTGGAGCCGCGACCGTTTTGAATCTGAGTAATATCAAGCCGGAGGCAGTCACCTTTCAGTTTTTCCCTGGCGGCGCCGATGTGCTGTTGCGCCTTTGCGAGAACCAGATGTGACCAGGAAGCGAATTCGCGCACGACGCAGCCACGAGCGAGAGAAGCAAAACTTGAAATAAGGCCGGTATCAAGCGGGCAAGTGTATAAGAACCTGTCGAGTTCGTGATAGATTAGACGCCCACAGACGCCTTACGGAGCCGGGCGATGCAGAAGCGACGTTCTCCCTGTTTTGTTTATATCGTAGCCACTCTGGTTCTCTGCCTGTTCAGCAATCACGCCGTCCCACAATCAAAAGAGAAACCAAAGCTGAAGAATTTCGGATCGAGTCTTAAGCGACTCAAATGGGATCCGGCACAAAATCGTGCGGTTGAGACCAGACGCAAAAACACGGCTTCACAGAATTCAAATGGCGAGGACGTTGTGCGCATCGAGACGTCGCTGGTTGTTTCTGACGTAATAGTTCTGGACCGTCACGGACGGCCGGTGCCGGGGCTAACCTCCAGGGATTTTATCGTGACCGAGGATGACCGACCGCAGCCGGTCAAAATGTTTTCGCTGGGAGATGATGCTGCGGTATCTCGCTCAATTGTCCTCGTCATTGATTACAGTTGTAGTCAGGTTCATTTCATTAAGGCCAGTATCGAAGCCGCCAAGTCCCT
>DASUTF010000118.1:0-7660 GCA_036374695.1 Pyrinomonadaceae bacterium | reverse complement strand
CTGGCGGCCGCGATGCTGGATCAGGAAGGCAAAATCAAGTTTTCAGATCCCTTGACGAAATACACTCCGGGGATTCGATTCAAGAACGAAATACCGGACAAGATCACGATCCGAGATCTCCTGACGCACACCAGCGGCCTGCGGAACAACCCGCTCGTCAACCGCCTCGCCTTTACGGGCCAGATCGACCAAAGTGAGATCGATCGCGTCCTGGCCGAAGGCACTACTCTTAATGATGCCAACTATGGCAAATACAATTACACAAACGTCGGCTACAACATTTACGGTCTCGCGCTGCATTACCACCTGAAGAAGAAGTGGCAGGACCTGCTGCAGGAGCGCATATTTACTCCCGCGGGTTTAAAACACACCACAGCGTACGTCTCGAAGGCGCGCGCCCGGAAGTACGAGATCGCGGCGCCCTATGTCATCGACACCGATAACGTGAATGCCGGCAAGATGGTGCGCAGCCAGCTCGAAAAGACCGATGACAACATGCAGTCGGCCGGTGGGATCTTCATGAGCATTTCGGACCTGGGCAGGTGGCTTAACCTGAACATGAACAGCGGTAAAGTCGGCGGGAAACAGGTTCTGCCCGCTGATCTTCTCCGCAATGCGCACACCGGACTCACAGCGAGCACGCGCAATGAGCCGCCATTTTCCGGAGATGGCCAGTACGGGCTCGGCTGGCAGATCGGCAAGTACCGCAACGAAAAGGTGATCTACCACCATGGCGGCTATCCGGGGTTTCGCAGTCATGTCTCATTCATGCCGGACAAGAAAATCGCCGTCGGCGTGCTCGTAAACAACGACGCGCTCGGCGGACGGCTATCGGACATGCTGGCTACTTATGCTTACGACTGGTGGCTGCGCACAGAGAACTTCGAAGCCGATTACGAAAAGCAGTTGCAGGAAACGGTTAAGAGATTCGAGAGCATAAAGCAGCGCATCGCCGCTGAAGCCGCCGCGCGAGCAAAGAGAGAGTGGCAGCTTACAAAACCGTTCGCTGACTATGCGGGTCAGTACAAGCACGACATGCTGGGGACGATCGAAATCGTCGCAAAAGAAAAAACGCTCGCGCTGCGCATGGGCAAACTCAACACGGTAGCCACGCCGTATACCGAACCGGACACCATTCGTGTCGTGGTGCTGCCCGGCGGAAACGGTGAAGTAATCAGCTTCGCAAAGGATGCCGAAGGAAAGTTCGTATCGCTGAATTACGGAGGCGTCACCTTCACCAGGGCTGCGAGGCAGTAGCCCGACCGTGAGGGAGGGCGTGTCAGTACCGCGAGCGGTAGCGACCGGATCAAGAGTCATCCACAGATTACACAGATAAGTCGTTTGGCCTTAGGTCTTAGGTCTTTGGTCTTTGGTCTTTGGTCTTTGGTCTTTGATTTGAGACTTACTGCTTACTGCTTACTGCTTACTGCTTTCTGCTTTCTGCTTACTGCTTTCCGCCTTCCGCCCTCCTGCTGTCTTTTCTGAATCTGCGTAATCTGTGTAATCTGTGGATGATTCTTCTATAGCCCGACAAAGGAAACTTTTATGAAACCGTTGGCCAGAAAAGTCGCATGGTTGGTCGTTATCGCGGTGATCATAGCGCTCCGTCCGCCGCTTTCAGCCTGGAGTCAAAATCAATCCACCGGCGCACCCGACGCGCCCGTCCCCGTTCAGCCCACGCAAAGCCTCAAATGGAGATTCGGCGGTAACGAAGCGGGCAGCGGCAGTTACACGATCCGTCCCGATGGGACCTTCGAATCCGTTACCGAACTCAACATCATGGGTCAGTCTCTCAAGAGCCGGCTTGCGGGAAGAATGGTTAATGGGGTGATCAGCGAATACGAATTGGTCACCCAACAAGCAGGCACCGAAGTAAAGACCTCAGCGAAAGACGGCAAGGCACAAATTACCCGTGGTGCGAACAGCCGCACCGTCGACTACAAACCGGCGAGCGTCCTGTTCGCGAACCTCCATCCGGTCCTCTCTCAGACCTGGGCCAAAGTTCTCGATCCCACGAAGGATGGCGTTCAGAACATCGACGTCTTCGTGCTTGACGGCGCCGCCACGGTCAAAGTCGGGGTTACCAAGAAGAAGGCACGCACCGTTGAGGCCGGTGGCAAGAAACAAGTCGCGAATGTTTACCTCGCGCGCCTCGCGACGGTCGAGTTCGATGTGTACCTCACCGACGCCGGTCAATTCGCCGCGTGGGATGTCCCTTCTCAGCGGTTGCAAGCCGTTGCCTCAGGTTATGAAGGCTTCCTGGTGGATCCGACAACGCTTTATCCGGAACTGAGTCAACCGTTATTGACCACGCGGGCTGAGAAGGCCGTCAAGATCAAAATGCGCGACGGCGTCGAACTCGTTGCCGATATTGTGCGTCCCGCTGATGATGCCAAACATCCGGTCATCCTCGAGCGCACGCCATATGGCCGCGAAACTCTGTCGCAGTTGGGAGGCGAGTGGTGGGCCAAGCGTGGTTTTGTGCACATCGCTCAGGACGTGCGCGGACGCAATGACAGTGACGGCGAGTGGAAGCCTTTCGTGCACGAGCGCAAAGACGGTTATGACACGATCGATTGGATCGCCAAACAAAGCTGGTCCGACGGGAATGTCGGAATGATTGGCGGCAGCTACGTCGGATTTGTGCAATGGTCTGCCGCGGTCGAAGTCCACCCGGCGCTCAAATGCATCGTGCCGCAGGTCTCGCCCCCCGATCCTTTTTTCAACTTCCCGATAGATCATGGCGTGCCGATGCTGTTTGGCGCGCTCTGGTGGTCCAACTTCGTCAAAGACAAGAAGGTGCCCGCCGTGCCGGCGACTCCCAAAGACCTCGAGAAGCTAAAGACCCTGCCGCTATCAAAAGTTGATGACGAAGTATTTGGCCGCGACATTCCCTTCTTTAACGAGTGGCTCGAGAAGCAAACCCCGTCTCAATTTGCGGGCGCGAACTTCATGTCTGACATGGACAAGGTCAAGATTCCCGTCCTGCACATCAGCGGATGGTGGGACGGAGACGGCATCGGCACCAAACTCAACTGGGCGCGAATGCGTTCGCTCGGACATAAGAACCAGTGGTTGATCTATGGTCCATGGACGCACGCGTTCAACAGCACTTCACGCATCGGCGACGTCGATTACGGACCCGAAGCCATCATGGATCTCGATTCGATCTATTTGCGCTTCTTCGACACCTGGTTGAAGAAGAAACAGGTCGGTTGGGAGCGGCAGCCCAAGGTGCGCGTGTTCGTCACCGGCATCAATCAGTGGCGTGAGCTGAATGATTGGCCTGATGCACGCTCGCGCGAGATGACACTCTTTCTGAGTTCCCGCGGCCCGGCCAACGGAATTGCGGGCGCCGGCGAGTTGGTCCGGGCCGCTCCCAGGAAGCAGTCACCAGATCGCTACACTTATGATCCCGCCGCGGCCGAGATTCCGAAAGAGATGAAAAACATCAAGGACTTCGGCGATCTGCTCGCCGGTGCCTCAACCGTCGTGAATCTCGACAGAGAGGAAAAAGGGGTGCTTATTTACCGGACGGCGCCCATGACCGAGCCGTGGGAAATTGCCGGCCCGATTGAACTCGATCTGCGCTTTGCGACGACGGCGCGCGATACGGACTTCTTTGCTTCGCTGGTGGATATTGATGAAAAAGGCACGATGCGTGCGATAGGTATCGGCGGAAAGATTCGCGCGCGTTACTTGTCCGGCTGGGAAAAGCCTTCCTTGCTGACGCCCGGCAAGATCTATAAGGCGACCATCCAACTCTGGGACACCGCACATCAGGTGAAGAAAGGACATCGCCTGGCGGTGCTGATCACGAGCGACGCGTTTCCTGGTTACGCGCGCAACCTGAACACCGGCGAGCCGCTTATGAATGCGACGCGGATGGTACCGGCGCACCAGACCATCTACCACGATGCGAAGCAGCCGAGCGCCCTGCGCTTTCGGTTGCTGGGAGTAGCCCGACCGTGAGGGAGGGCGTGGCTGAGTCCGGCCGGCGTGCACCAGCAAAAGTGTTAGGCCACGAGCTGCGAAGCAGCGGCCATAGCTAAGCCCAAGGCAGCTGCGAAGACTCACCGAGCTGCGAAGCAGCGGCCATAGCTAAGCCCAAGGCGAGTCTGCGAGCCTTGGGCTAACGTTGTAATAAGTTCCTCGGAGCCGCGGAGCGGCGACACAGTATGGATGAGATACCCAACCAGCTGCGGAAGCAGCGGCCATAGCTAAGCCTAAGGCGAGGCTGCGAGCCTTGGGCTAACGTTGTAATAAACTCCTCGGAGCCGCGGAGCGGCGACTACACATGCGATGGTAAGAGTCTTCCAAATTGATTCAAGTACTTTCAGATCACAATTAAGCTAAGCTTTCCAATCTTTCAGTTGACTCGTGCGTTACGATCTTCTGATGTCGTACACGAATCTCCTGTATCACATTGTTTTTGGCACAAAGGATCGCCTGCCGTTGATTACCAAAGAACTGCGTCCTAATATGCATCGATTTCTGGGCGGCTTGGTAAACGATCTCCATGGCACTCCGCTGGAAATCAATGGCGTTGCTGATCATGCTCACGTCCTTGCCAGAATCAAACCGGTGATCTCGATTTCAGAGTTTCTGCGCAAACTCAAATCACAATCGTCAGGCTGGGCTAATCGCCAAACAAACGGCCGGTTCAAATGGCAGGTAAAATATGGCGCGTTTACCGTCAGCCAATCACAAGTTGATCGAGTTCGGGAGTACATTCGCAATCAGGAGATTCATCATTCGAGGATCTCGTTCGAGGAGGAGTTCAAAGCCTTACTCAAGAGTCACGGAGTGAAGTTTGAGGATAAATACCTCTGGGTATAATGCGGTCGCCGCGCCGCGGCTCCTACAAATTTTATTACAACGTTAACCCAAGGCTCGCAGACTCGCCTTGGGCTTAGATACATCCGCCGCTCCGCGGCTTGTTGCCTTCGGCGTCACCCGCTTTCACAATCTCGAAAACTTTCCAAACCAGGCGACTGAGCGGCTTGCCCAGGTCTCGCCCCACGCTGGTGTTGACCTGCACGGCGACGGCGATCTTCGAATCCGGGAAATACATCATGTCCGTCATATAGCCGGGGAAGAAACCGCTGTGGCCGTACGAGGTGCCGGCCGCCGTCTTGCGAATGATCACGCCGAGACCATACCTGGTTTCACGTCCCAGCATCGGCGCCGGAACCCCATCGAGAACTTGCGGCAAAAGGTCCGCCGCGTAAGCCCGGCCTTCAAAGAGCATCTTTGCCCAGCGCGCGAGGTCCTCGGCGGTCGAAGCATAGCCTCCGCCGGTCCATTCAAACTGCGGATTGATGATGAACTTGCCGACGTGAATCATTTCGTCTTTGCCGCCGAACGGGTTGTTCGGCCCCGCATACCCTTGGATCACGCCGGGTAACTTCAACCCGTCCTGCGGGATTGTGTTCGTCAGCTTCAGAGGTTTTATGAGCCGGCGGTTTGTCTCGTCGTAGAACTTCTTACCCGTTACCTTCTCGATGATCATTCCCAGGACGATGTAGTTTGTATCTGAATAGTCCCACCCGGCGCCGGCTGCGAACGGCGCTTTCTCATCAAGCAGATAGGCCATAAGCTCAGTTGGCTGCCAACGTTTTTCGGGATTCGCGGTGAGGTCGCGAGTGAACTTCTCCTTGAACTCATACCTGACGAGCCCACTCGTGTGGTTCATCAATTGACGCACTGTGATCTCTTTCGCGTTAGGCAGACGCGAGAACCACGGCTCTCTGCCGAGATACTTCTCAATCTTGTCGTCGAGACTGATTCTGCCTTCCTTCACCAGTTGCAGAGCGGTGGCCGCGGCAAAGGTCTTACCGACACTACCCGCCAACATCCGATCGGTTGGCTTCATCGGTGTTTTGGCATCGCGATCCGAATAGCCGACCGCCAGGCTAAACGATTCACCGTTGGCCAAAACCACTCCCAGCGTGGCGCCGGGAAACTTCCCTGCTTTGTGCCACTCGTCGAGCTTGAGTTGAAGCTGTTGTTTGAGACGGGAGCGCAAGCGTCCCGCTTGCTGTTGTTGATTGGAGCGCGAGCGTCCCGCTTGCGGTTTCAGTGCATTCTTGTCGGTCGCGACAACCGGTTGCTGAGGAAACGCAGATCTGCCGAGCAGACAAACTATTAGAAACAGAAATATTCTTCGCACTCTATTTACCAGTCACCTGTTACCTGTCACCCGTCACCCGCTCTTCTATTCACGATTAACGATTTGACCAGTTCGTGTTGGCTCTGTACAGGAGGTCTAAAACTGAAAGGTCTAACACAACTCCTTACTTTGTAATGTACGGAATGAACTTGATCTCTAGGTCACGATCAGCAACCGCACATTCTTTGAACTTTTTGAGTCCCCGCTCGAAGCCCGCTACGAACTCGTCAATATTCAGGATGGCGTCCCTCTTCTTGTGCTTGTCTTTGAGAAAATATTTTCCTGATCCACCGCGTTTCCAGGCATACCAAGGTTTAGGATAACCATGCACAAACGCACTTCTAAAGTTTCCGTAGAACCACGCGTGAGGGTTGATTATACCCGTGGCCTTTAACTCTCTGTCTAAATCTGGCATACATCGTTCTATGAATTCCTTGAAACGTCTGCCAGGACCATCTTTACCTCTCATCAGCACCTTGCCTAAAGCCTCCATGTAGCAAGAAACCAAAATGCAGGTGCCTGAGTTGGTGCAATGATCATCTCCTCCCTCTTTTATGTGCCCATCAGGATGCCTGGCGTTGTATGCTCCGTGCACGTTCTCGCTCATCCACCTGAGCCTTTGATCCATCTTACCTTCGCGGGGTTTCGCCACCCTTCTATACCTCCCAGACTGTTGCCCTCACCGAGACCATTTACAGTTTAGCCATCCGGCACCCGACATGCGATACCTCGCTCATCCATCACGATTTACCATTTAGCATTTACCATTCACCCAAGTGGGGAGTGGTCATTAGGTTAAAGGCGGCGGAGTAAGCAAAGGGGGGAACCCCAAGCTGGGAACCCCAAGCTGGCAGCCCAAGCTGGGGTCATCTATGAAGTGGATCGGCAAGTCAAGCGCACTGGTATCTCCCACACCGCTTCAGGTGGTTAGGTGAGCTTGAGTTGGGGTGACAATAGAAACAACCCTGGCCTCCTTTTGTTTTGTTGGTTAGAGCTTTTCAGATCCGCATCGCGCTGGTAAAGGCGATGCCATCATCTATTCGTGCAAGGCCTCGTGCCTGCTACATGAAACCGGATCGGCTCATCCCGGTGCTTTATACCGAGATGGCTGGCCGTGCCATCAGGCCTTCAGAGACTGTAGTGTTGCCACGCAGCTCTCCTGACCCCTCGCACAAGCCAACTTCGCCCCGCCGACGGAACTCCTCATAACCGATACCCTCACGCAGCATGAGGTAACAGTTGATGAGTAGCTTCCGGGCCGCGGCCACCTTTGCTTTGGGGCGGCCTCGTCGGCGGCTAACCTGAGCATAGAAAGTACGTATCCGTTGATCGCGGCACGCTTGGGCGGCCTGGCCGAGCAGGTGCCGCGCGAGCCGTGAACCGTGTTTGCTTATCTGCCCGATCCGCTTCTTCTGGCCGGAGCTTTTCTCCAGCGGATCGAGTCCTACGAAGGCGACAACTTCTTCCTTTCGTCTGAAGCGCCGCACG
>DASUTF010000117.1:0-5536 GCA_036374695.1 Pyrinomonadaceae bacterium | reverse complement strand
ACTCCCGACGCACGTGCGCACGCCGGACGGGAATGAGTACGAACTTCAAAGCAACGAACTACGCGAGGAAATTTCAAGCCGGTATGGCAGTAATGTTGAAATGATGAATCTGAAGGCCGGCGTTTTCGACGAAGCTTCGATTTCGGTGATCACGAGCGCTACACTGCAATGCATCGGGCGCGAATCAGGGCGAGGCATAGGCTCTTGTGACGTTCGCAGGTTTCGTCCAAACGTCGTGATCGAAACAAACAGCGCCGACGGCTTTGAGGAAGACCGTTGGGTGGGCCAGACATTGATGTTCGGTAAAGATGACGACTCTGCAGCTGTCAAGATTTACATGAAGGACGAGCGATGTGTCATGGTTAATCTCGACCCGGATACCGCCGAGAAAGATTCCGAAGTAATGAAGACTGTTGTTCGTCTGAACAATAATTACGCCGGCGGTTACGGCACGGTGGTCAGAGCGGGTGAGCTTCGTGTCGGTCAAGTCGTGACCCTGGGAGAGTAGTGATTTGCGTTTTCTTTGCGAGTGTTTCTGAGCGGGCTTCGCGCATTTGCGTGAGTTGCTGCCTGCAAGAGATTCAGGTTCACGCAAAGACGCCAGGTCGCAAAGGAACGCAAAGGTACCCTGGCAAGTCCAAAGTGCGTTAATCCAACTCGCCTCAGCGCGCCACGCGTCGGTTCAGTAAACGAACACGCGCTTGACACCCAATGGCGCGCGCATTATCTTCCAGTTTCTTTCTAAGTTCAGCCTCTTCAGTTCATCGTTAGGCAGCAAACGGCGGCTGAAGTGTGCAAATCCCCAAAGTTTCTCGGAGGGCAGGAATGGCAGTTAAAGTTGGCATCAACGGGTTTGGACGCATCGGCCGCAATATCTTTCGCACGGCTTTAGGCGACAAAGACATCGATTTCGTCGCGGTCAACGACATCACCGACACAAAGACTTTGGCGCACCTGCTGAAATACGATTCGGTGCTCGGCAATCTCGAACATGACATCAAGGCTTCCGCAAAGGGAATTACCGTCGAAAGCGAAGAGTTTCAGGTTTTTTCCGAACGAGACCCTTCATTGATTCCTTGGGAATCGGTCGGCGCCGAGATCGTCATCGAATCAACGGGCCGGTTTACTAAAGCCGAAGACGCCAGGAAGCACCTGCGCGGCAGCGTCAAGAAAGTCATTATCTCGGCACCTGCGAAAAACGAGGACATCACGATCGTGCTCGGCGTTAACGAGGACAAGTACGACGCGGCCGCGCATCACGTCATTTCCAACGCGTCGTGCACGACGAACTGTCTGGCGCCGGTCGCGAAGGTCATCCACGAAAAGTTCGGCATCCGCAATGCCCAGATGACTACGATCCACTCGTACACAAACGATCAGCAGTTGCTCGATTTGCCGCACAAAGATCTGCGACGCGCGCGGGCCGCGGCGCTGAACATGATTCCGACTTCGACTGGCGCGGCGAAAGCGGTGGCGCTCGTCTTGCCGGAATTAAAAGGGAAGTTTGACGGCATCAGCGTTCGTGTGCCGACGCCGAATGTTTCACTGGTGGACGTGGTCATCGCCGTCGAAAAGGACACGACCACGGAAGAGGTGAACAAAGCTCTCAAGGACGCCGCGAACGAAGAGTTGGCGGGAATCCTGAGCTTCTCTGAAGAGCCGCTGGTCTCTTCAGACTTCAAACAGAATTCGAACTCTTCGATCGTCGATGCCGAGTACACGAAAGTGATCGGCGGTAATATGATCAAGATTCTTTCCTGGTACGACAACGAGTGGGGTTACTCCTGCCGCGTCCGCGACCTAATCAAGTATATTGCCGGGAAAGGCCTGTAATCGAAGTGGGCAGTGAGCGGTGTGCGGTGGGCAACGGCTTGCTTTTCTGCACACAGCCCACTGCACACCGCACACTATGAAAAAGCTCTCTGTAAAAGACCTCGACCTCAACGGCAAACGCGTCTTCATTCGAGTCGATTTCAACGTTCCCATCAAAGACGGCAAGGTAGATGACGACACGCGGATTCGCGCGGCGCTCCCGACAATTAATTACGCGATCGAACATGGCGCGCGCGTGATTCTCGCGTCGCATCTGGGTCGGCCGAAAGGACAACGCGTCGACAAGTACAGCCTGCGGCCGGTGCGGGAAAGACTTGAGGAGCTTTTGGGAGCGCCATCCGCCGAGGTCGTCACCGACAGTCCAATTGGGGCCGCAGCTCCGATCTCAGTCGCTTTCGCAGAGGATTGCATTGGCGATGCTGCAAAGGCGGCGGTCGCTGCGATGCCTGAGCGCGGCGTGCTGCTGCTTGAAAATCTTCGTTTCCACACGTCGGAAGAAAAGAACGATGAAGCATTCGCGAAGGAATTAGCTTCCCTTTGCGATCTCTACGTCAATGATGCATTTGGCGCGGCGCATCGCGCGCACGCTTCGACCGCCGGCATCACTAAGTTCGTCGAAAAAGCGGCCGCTGGTCTGTTGATGGAAAAGGAGCTCGAATATCTCGGCCGCGTCATTCAGCATCCTGATCATCCATTTGTAGCAATCCTCGGCGGGGCCAAAGTCTCTGACAAGATTCCGGTAATCAACGCGCTCATCGATCGCAAAGTCGATCGGCTGCTAATTGGCGGCGCGATGGCCTACACGTTTTTGAAGGCTGAAGGCTTTACCGTCGGCAAGTCGCTCGTGGAAAACGATCAGCTGCAGACTGCCTCGGAAATCAAAGCGCGTTGCGAACAGTCAGGCGTGCAGTTGCTTTTGCCGACGGATCATCAGGTAGTCGATAGTTACGAACCGGTGAAGGGAAGCGAGATTGTGGCGAAGACGATTCCGATAGAATTCACGAACGCGGGACACGCGGGCATGGATATCGGGGTTGAGACGGTCATGCACTTTTCGAACGCCTTGAAAGATGCAAAGACGATCATTTGGAATGGTCCGATGGGCGTGTTCGAAGAGCCGCCATTCGACCAGGGCACAATCGGAATCGCTCGCGCCGTCGCGGAAGCTGCCGATGGCGGCGCGATCGTGATCGTGGGAGGTGGCGACTCAGTTGCGGCGGTGACGAAAGCCGGCGTGGCCGATCGCATCACACACATCTCGACCGGCGGCGGCGCCACGCTGGAGTTTTTGGCGGGTGAAGAATTGCCCGGTGTGGCGGCGTTAACTGAAAGGTAGTTTGGAGTGCGGCGGCTTGACGCCGCTTTCTCCTGACTTAGACTTAGAAAGCGCCGTCAAGCCGGCGCACTCCAAACATGAGAAAACCTGTCATTGCTGGAAACTGGAAGATGTACAAGACGGTCGGCGACGCGGTCGCGACCGCGGTCGCTTTGAAGCCTCTGGTCGCGAACGCGAATCACTGTGAAGTGATCATCGCGCCCGTCTTCACGGCATTGAAACCTGTCTCCGATCGCCTGGAGGGATCGAACATTCGCGTTTCGGCGCAGAATTGTTCGACTGAACATTCCGAAGGGGCATTCACCGGAGAAGTCGCAGCGTTCATGGTGCGCGACGTGGGATGCTCGCACGTCATCGTTGGCCACTCGGAACGCCGCCAATACTTCCTTGAGACGGATCAAATTGTGAGCAAGAAAGCGCAGGCGGGACTCGCCGCGGGGCTGACAGCGATCGTGTGTGTCGGTGAAACGCTCGATCAACGCGATGCGGGTAAGGCGCTCGATGTGGTGAAAGAGCAGCTAACCGGCAGTTTGAGCGGGTTGACAGCCTCAGACCTCGACCGTATCATCGTTGCTTACGAACCTGTCTGGGCCATTGGTACTGGACGCACCGCGACGCCGGAGCAAGCGCAGGAAATGCACGCGTTTATCCGGCGCGTTTTTACGGAAAGACACTCGGCGGCCGCGGCGGAAAATCTGCGGATTTTGTACGGCGGGTCAGTCAAGCCGGATAACATTGCGGGTTTGATGAAGCAGGCGGACATCGACGGCGCACTCGTCGGCGGCGCAAGTCTGAAGGCCGAGAGTTTTGCGGAAATTGTGAATTACAACAGCTAGTCAGTGGTCAGTTGTCCGTCGTCAGTCGTATCTGACTTCCGACCCACGTGATTATTGACAACTGACAACTGACAACTGACAAAATGATTGCTTACGTTTTATACGGATTATTCATTCTGGCGAGTGTCGTTCTGATTCTCGTCATATTGCTGCAACCGGGGAAGGCCGATGCCGGCGCATTGTTCACCAGCTCAGTTTCGAGCACGGCGTTCGGGCCGCGCGGCACGGCAAGCTTGCTGGCGAAGATTACCATCGGAGCGGCGGCCGCATTCATGTTGATTGCGCTAATGCTTTCGCTGCCGTGGCTCACGGGCACGAGTTCAGTTCTGCAGTCCGGCGTAGCGGATGCTCCTGTGACAACGCCGACGCCCGTCGCCTCGCCAACGACCGCCGCGCCGACCCCGACTCCGTTTTCAACGGTCATCACCGCGACGCCGCAACCGAACCAGTAGCAACCTCAGAATTCACTTTCGCGTTGCTGTTTGATAATCCTTGCCGAACGAGCCGAAGTGGCGGAACTGGTAGACGCGCACGTTTGAGGGGCGTGTGAGGTAACTCGTGGGGGTTCGAGTCCCCCCTTCGGCACCACCTTCAATAAGATTCCTTAGTAAAAGTGGCGACGTTTAGATTTTGCTGCCAAATTACTGCCACGTCAGCAGTTTTCTACTCAATGCCCCAATCGACCGCTTCCTTCGCTTTACCGCTCCGTAGTTTCGCGTTTGATGTGTTGATGTGAAAATCAGAATAAAGATTTCCCACAAGATCGACTCCCATAAATCTTAATCCGGTGTTCCATGTCATTCCAAACTTGTGCCCCATTTCGCGCGAGAGGGCATCGTTGCCAATGGGATGACTCCCTTGATTCGCTCCAATCGTTCTGAATATCTGTCCGTTGGCTCTGGTGACGCCCTGATTGCGAAGGGTTGTCCTGTCCTGGGAGAAGAAAACATTCACATTGCCATCTCTCGCGCCCTCAGTTATTTCCGTGAGAGTAGCATTAGCGGAACCTGGAGACCTTCTTGAGGTCCGCTACTTGCCGCCGTCGCCTTCCTGGCTTGCTCCTCCGTAAACTGGTTTTTGTCATACACTATGTTTACGTTTACAGTCAGTTGTTCAGCCCAGCCGAAATCACTAATACAAGGGAAATCGGATTGAGAGGATGACTGTGCTTGGTAGATTCTTGAAACATCCCATAATCATTTATGGCTTGGCGGCGGAGTCGAATCTCTTCATTTATAGGTTCGCCTCCTGGAAACGGAGTTCCTCAAATGACCGATGAGACCAAACACGTAACCCGGCAACAGACCGTGCCGGAGGACTTACGGGGTTCGGGAATTCGCTACCGGCGGCTCTTTGAAGCAGCGCGCGACGGCATCCTGATTCTTGATGCCGACAGCCGTCAAGTCATCGACGTGAATCCGTTCATGGCGGAGTTTTTGGGTTATTCGCCTGATGAATTCCTAGGCAAGGAACTCTGGGAGATCGGCTTATTCAAAGACGAGGATGAGAGCCTGATTACGTTTCGCAAGTT
>DASUTF010000116.1:0-5015 GCA_036374695.1 Pyrinomonadaceae bacterium | reverse complement strand
GAGCCAAAACGGCTTCCGCGCGCGCAACCTGACAGGAGCGTATCGCACCTGGAAAGCCACGCAACCACACGAAGAGCAAGCTGATATGGATCAAACCGACAGGAATATCGTCACCCATAACGAAAAGGATCTATAGGAGATAGACTCATGGATCGACGCGACTTCCTTTTTCTCTTAGGCCTGTCCACCATCGCTGGAGCCACCGGATGCTCAGGGCGGTCCGCCAGCTCGCGTCCGGCCGAGTTGTTGCCGCAGACCACACCAAGCGCTGGGTTCGTCGCCGACGTCGAACTGGTCTTGACCGCGGCGCCCGACGAAGTGCCGGTGCTTCCCGGCAGGTCCACGCGCGTGTGGCGCTTCACGGGCCGCCTGATCAAAGGTCCGGCCGACACGCTCCAGACAATTCCCGGCTCCTACCTTGGGCCGGTCATTCGCCTGCGCCGCGGCCAGCGAGTCCGCGCCCGTATCGCCAACCAGCTCCCCGAAAGCTCGGTCGTCCACTGGCACGGCCTGGACGTCCCCGAGAGAGCCGACGGTCATCCACGCCTGGCCATCGACCACGGTCGTGAATATATCGTCGAGTTCGAGGTCACCAATCGCGCGGGAACGTACTGGTACCACCCGCACCCGCACATGCGCACGGGCGCGCAGGTGTATCAGGGCCTGGCTGGTCTCCTCATCGTGCGAGACGCCGAAGAGGACGCGCTGGCGCTGCCCTCTGGCGATGCCGAACTCTTATGTGTGCTGCAGGATCGCCGGTTCGATGCACAGAATCAGCTTGTCTTTCACAGCGGCAACATGATGGAGATGATGAACGGTTTTCTCGGCGACCGCGTGCTGGTGAACGGCCAGCCGCAGCCGACGATAGAGGTGGACGCCGCATGGCATCGAGTCCGTTTATTGAACGGCTCGAACGCGCGCATCTATAAGCTGGCGTGGAACGGTGACCTAAAGATGACCGTGATTGGAGGCGACGGTGGCCTCTTGGAACATCCGCTCTATCAGGAAGTACTCACGCTGGCGCCTGGCCAACGCGCGGACCTTTTGCTGGATCTGACCGCCCTGGCGGCCGGCACCGAGGTGCATCTCGACAGCCAGGCATTTCCCGAAGCTGACGCCGGCTTGGTCGGAATGGGTGGCATGAGGGGCGGCGGGATGGGACGCGGGATGGGCAACCGTTCGAGCCTGCCGAATGGAGCCCCGCTGCGCGTGATGACACTTCGCACACGCGCTCGGAAAGGCCCGGTATTCCGCGTGCCCGAACGCCTGACCTCGTTTGACGCGACGTGGTCCCCGCGCGCCGACGCAAAGATCCGGAGCGTCCCGCTATCGTTTCAGCGAATGGAGTGGTTGATCGGTGGCCGCACTTTTGCGATGGACGACGTCGCGCCAGAAGAGTCGGTTGCGGCCGGCTCGACCCAACTCTGGGAGTTTGTGAATCTGACGAACCCGATGGGAATGCAGGCCGCCCATCCCATTCATCTGCACGGCCGCCAGTTTCGCGTGGTCGCCCGAAACGGCGGAAGCGCCAACGCGCTCCGTGCAGGAATCGTTGATGCAGGGTGGAGGGACACGGTGTTGGTACTGCCCGGAGAGACCGTTCGCGTGCAAGTGACATTCACACGTTACCCCGGGCTCTACCTGTACCACTGCCATATCCTCGAGCACGAAGACATGGGGATGATGAGGAACTTCCAGGTGACTTAGCCGAATAAGGCGTAACTTTCTTCGGCAACAACCTGTGGAAAGAAAATTAGATGCCTGTATTCCATCGTGAGCGGCACCGTACGCAGCACATCGGCTGGCTCCGCGCGGCCGTTTTGGGTGCTAATGACGGTATTGTCTCGACTGCCAGCCTGGTTATTGGGGTGGCCACGGCGAAGGCGTCACATAGTGCCGTGTTGGTGGCAGGCGTGGCGGGATTAGTTGCAGGAGCCATGTCGATGGCCGCCGGTGAGTATGTTTCGGTCAGCTCTCAGTCTGATACTGAGCGAGCAGACATCGGACGTGAACGAACGGAACTGGCTGCCAATGAACCTTCGGAGCGAAATGAGCTGGCAGCCATTTACGTCAAACGTGGACTTGATGCGACTCTGGCAAATCAAGTCGCCGAACAACTGATGGCCAAGGATGCCTTGGCTGCACATGCCCGCGATGAACTGGGGATCTCCGAAACGATCAGGGCCCGGCCTGTTCAGGCAGCGCTTACGTCAGCCGTGACCTTTGCAGTTGGCGCCGCGCTGCCTTTGCTGGTAGTCGTTATCGCGCCGGCCGCCAGCCTCGTGCTGCTGGTTGCCGGAACTTCCCTGTGCTTTCTCGCCCTGCTCGGTGCCTTGGCTGCTCGAACCGGCGGCGCGCCAATTCCTGTGGGTATCGTGCGGGTCACGTTCTGGGGGGCTCTGGCAATGGCAATCACGGCGGGCGTAGGAGCTTTGTTTGGGGCGGTCGTATAACTTTTATCGGGAGTAAGAAAGATGAGTGCTCAACCACAAAAGTCGAAATATGGATTCAGTAAGACGATTGATGTTCCTTTCCAGGAAGCGGTCGAGAGGGTGACGGCCGGGCTCAAGGAGGAAGGCTTCGGGGTGCTCTGCGAAATCGACATTAAGGAGAAACTCAAAGAGAAGCTGGGTGTTGATTTCCGCAACTATGTGATCCTCGGTGCATGTAATCCACCGCTCGCTTATAAGACTCTCCAACAGGAGATCAATATCGGACTGCTCCTTCCCTGTAACGTCATCGTTTATGATGCTGACGAAGCCGGAAAATCTGTAGTCGCGGCAATAGATGCCAGGGCTATGCTGTCGGTGGTCGGAGACAACGCAAGTCTCGACGCAGTCGCCGCCGAGGTGAATGAAAGACTCGCACGGGTGGTTGGTGGCCTTTAGCCCACATCGTGTTGTGAAGCCGGCAAATCAGGAAAGGGGGCACTGGTCAGCTTGAACGGGGCACGCGCATCCTGCGCGTGATTCACGGGCGGGACGCCACCTTTTCAAACTCCCCCAGGCTGTGAAAGGTTTGATGCTCGCTGGGCTGCAAGTCGTGAGGGCACGAGTCGGATGCGAATACTGGAGATATCAATAGGGCTCGTCCTTTTGGGCGGTGCGGCATGGACAGCGGTCAGGACTTACAAAGGGCGGGGAACGTCGTCATATTTCGTCATGGTGTTTGCCATGTTCCTCGCGGCCCTGGGTTTGTTCTTTCTCTTTGGCGCGTTTAGCGCGTTAGTTCGGGACTTCAGGGTAAGCGGGGACTGGATTCGCTGAGATGCCTAGGCGAAGCTTGAGAGAGCCGCACCGAACGTGGACCCTTGGCGAAACAACTTCTCACCTGAAGTCTTCGATCAGAACAATGTGGCGGGTTTTCGCCCCACGCGAAGAAACCAATTGCGGCTCATCGCCTAGCCAGTCATACGAGAAAATCACATCTTCAGTGAACGTCGTTATCTGGGCCGGCGCCGCGCTGCGATCAATTGGCTGACGCCAGATGTTATACACACCTTCGCTCCGGTTAAGATAAGTGAGGGCTTTCCCATCCGGTGTCCAGCGAATCACTTGATTGTAAGGATAGGGCAGCGCGAAAGCCGCTTGCGGCGTCCCCCCTTCAGACCGCAGCACGGCTACTTTCCATTTATCAGATTCTTGCGCGCGATAGATGCATGCGATCTTTTTACCGTCAGGGGAAACAACTGGCTTGATGGCAAGGCTGTCGTGCGTCAACTGTACCGGCCGGCCTTGCTCGGTTGAAATCTTCCAAAGCGTATTTCTCCCATTGCCCAGGGCCGTGTACACGATCCATTTACCGTCGGGAGAAATACTGGGATAGCTTCCGCCCTCGCCGGCGGTCAATAGTTTTTGATTACCCCCATCGGCGTCCATGCTCCAGATGTGAAACGTGCCGCTCTGGGCCGAGACGTACGTTATCACCTGGCCATCGCGCGACACGGAAGGCAGGAAGCCGCTATCTCTGGTCAAGCGCCGGCAGTCTGACCCATCAGCGTTGACCCTCCAGAGATCAGACTGTTGATGTTCGGTTGACGCATAAACAATCCGTCCGGCCGCTGCGGCCAGTCCGTCAAAGCCCTCGGTGCGCCCCGTGGTAAGACGACGCGGCGCGCCGCCTGCCGCCCCAATCCAAACCTTGGCCAAAGCATCAGTCTGCATTGTGACCAGCGTCTGAGATTTCTCGGCCATGCTGATCTCTTCGTAGTTGTTCGGGTCATTTGTGATCCTTTGCGCTTCGCCGCCGGGATATGAGAGGCGCCAAATCTGAAGCGAATTAGAGTTCAAGGCCTTGGCAGAAAAGTACAATCCGTTTCCGGCTTCGTTCCAGGCCAGGGCGCGCAGGTCTTTCCACTGGCATTGGGACAATTCGATTTGGGGACCGCCGCTCGGTGAGACACCGATAACGGAAAACTCCACTTCGTCTTTCCGGCCAACTCCGAGAGCGATTAACTCACCATCCGGCGACCATGAAGGACTCGAGAAGGAAAACCTGTCGGGAGGTTGACACGACGCGATTTCGCGTTCGCCCAACCCATCAACCCCGGCAACAATAAGTACGTCCCTGTGTTGCGCCGGATATCTACGGATGAACGCGATTTGTTCGCCGCCGGGCGAAAGCGCTATCGGCGCGTCAATGTTCACGACCAGTTTCCGCGTCTGCCCATGGCTGATGGAAATGCGATGCAGGATGCTGATAGTGGTGTCGGGCTGAGTACTGATGTAAAAGAGGTTTTCCCCATCGTGCGTGAAGCGCAGGCCCCAGCATAATGCGGGATCAGGAGGAAACAATTGACACTTTTCGCCGGACTCAAGATTCCAAATCCATAAGCTGTGTTTGCCGGCGTCGATGGATACGTAGGCCAATAACCGCGCGTCTGCCGAAATCCCCACATCCAGCACGTGCCCATCGTGGGTCAACCGGGTAATCTGCATCGCGCTGAACGGGTCTCTGAGAGCGATCGCGTTCTTGCCGTTTTCGACCACGGGCACGAAGCGGTAACCGCGCTTTGA
>DASUTF010000115.1:0-4486 GCA_036374695.1 Pyrinomonadaceae bacterium | reverse complement strand
AGGCCGCGCAACGCCAGCAAGTCCTGGTGCGTGCCCTGCTCGCGCAGCTCGCCGTGATGCAACACAATGATGTTGTGGGCACGTTGAATCGTCGAAAGCCGGTGGGCGACGATCACGGAAGTACGGTTCTGCATCACGCGGGCGATCGCGTCTTGAATCAGCTGCTCAGTTTCCGTGTCGATCGAACTGGTCGCTTCGTCCAGAATCAACAGCGCCGGATCGAAGGCAAGCGCGCGCGCGAAACTGATCAGTTGCTTCTGACCGACCGACAATCCGGCGCCGCGCTCGCGCACCTCCGACTGGTACCCGTGCGGCAGACGACGAATGAAGTTGTCGGCGCGGACTTCAGTCGCTGCCCACTGGATGCGTTCATCGGAAATGTCTTTACGGCCGAGGCGGATGTTGCTCTCGACGGTGCCGGTGAATAGAAATACGTCCTGCAAGACCACAGCGAAATTCTCGCGCAGTGACTGCAAATCCCAATCGCGCACATCGACGCCGTCGAGCAGCACGCGGCCTTTCTGCACGTCGTAAAAGCGCATCAACAGGTTGGTAATCGTCGTCTTGCCTGAACCCGTGTGACCGACGAGCGCCGCTGACTGACCCGGATCGACCTTGAACGAGACGTCCTTCAGCACCCAGTCATCGTCTTTGTAAGCGAACCAGACGTTTTGAAACTCGATGCGTCCTTCGGCACGACCCTTCTTCAAAGGCTTTGCCGGTGAAGTAATCTCAATTGGCAGATCGAGCGCTTTGAAGATGCGATGCGAAGCGACGACGGCGCCCTGGAGAACGTTGTACTTGTCTGAGATGTCGCGAATCGGCTGAAACAGAAAGCTGATGTATTGAATAAACGCGAACAGCGCGCCGAGCGTTAGCGCGTTCTGCATCACGCGATAACCGCCGTACCAGATGATCAGCGCAATGCCGGCGGCGCCGATGAAATCAACGAGCGGAAAAAAGACGGCATAGTAAAAGATCGTGTCGATGTTCGCCCGACGATGTTCGTCGTTTATCTTCGAGAACTGCCGCAGCGATTTCTCCTCGGCATTGAAGATCTGGACCGTTTGGGCGCCTGAGATGTGTTCCTGAAGAAACGCATATATCCGCGCGATGCGCGTGCGTACCATGTCAAAGCCACGCCGGGCGCCTTTGCGAAACCAGGTCGTCGCGCCGAAAAGCATCGGCACCGTTAACAGCGTTATCAAGGTAAGGCGCCAATCCATGTACCCCATCACGCCGATGATTGCCGCGATCATTACGAGATCGCCCAGCACGTCGGTGACGCCGGAAGTGAACAATTCGTTCAACGCGTCCACGTCGGCGGTCAAGCGGGTCATGATGCGGCCGGCCGGATTGCGATCGTAGTAAGCGACTTCCTGATGTTGCAGCTTGTCGTAAATCTCTCTCCGCAGATCGAACATCACAAACTGGCCGGTCGTGTTAAGCAGCACGGCCTGAAAATACGACGCCGCGAACCTGAGGGCCTGCGTCCCCAGGAAAATCAGCACGAACAGATTCAGCCCGGCGGTTGTCTTCGGTACGATGAACCAGTCGATCGCATATTGCATAAACTTCGGCTGCAACACGCCAAGCAGATTCAAAAGCAGGGTTAACAGCAGCGCCGGAAACAGCAGCCTTACATACGGCTTCAGATAGCGCAGCAAACGTTTGGCGACTTGCCAATCGTACGTTTTGCCGATGGCCTCTTCTTCGTGGAATTTTTGGACGGCGGTTGACATTAAGCTTCGTAAGCGGCCAACACGGCTTCCTTTCGCGGAAAATGCAGTAACATCGCAATCGCCGCCACGGCAAAAAGAATGTAGTAATAGCGGAACAACGAAAACCGCAGAAGAAAACCGAACAGGGCAGTCGCCTCGGACAGAGCGAAAGCCAGTATGTACGCATTGTTAACTGCGGCGGGTTTATGTTGCCTGGCTGCAATCGACAGGATCTTCGACTTGAATACGAACGAATCGATTACGAGAGTTAGGGCCAAAACGAAGATCACCCAACGAAAGGTATACAGAAACCCAGCGTCATCTTCCGGCGCAAAGATCAGGCAAAAAGCGAGAAACAGTCCCTGGCTAACCAGAAGAATTAACCACACCGTCGCAAGAGAACGATGCTGGCTGTCGCTGGCTGCCTGGATTTCGTTTGGTTGCATGCCTTTGAACTAGTTAAGTTGCCGCCAACTCTTCTTCCAGCAACTGTCGCTCGTAAAGATCCGCGTACTCGCCACCGAGCGCCAACAGCTCGTCGTGCGTGCCGCGCTCGATGATGCGGCCTTCGTCGAGCACGCAAATCACATCGGCATCGCGGACGGTCGAGACTCGATGCGAGACGATGATGCTTGTCCGTTCGCGCATAATGTCGCGCAACCGGCTCAAAATCTTTTCTTCCGTGTAGGTGTCAACGGACGATAGCGCATCGTCGAGAATCAGGATGCGCGGCTCGCGCACGATCGCCCGCGCAATCGCAGTGCGCTGCTTCTGTCCGCCCGACAAAGTGATGCCGCGCTCTCCGACCAGGGTGTCGAACCCCTCGGGAAAGTCACGGACGTCTTCAATCAGTCCGGCAACATCGGCCGCCCTCTCAATCTGCGTTGGGTCAGCGGTATCGCGACCGAACGCAATGTTCTTTGCCAGCGAATTACTGAACAGGAATGTTTCCTGGGGAACGTAGCCTATCGCGCTTCGCAATTGCTTCAGCGGATAATCACGCACGGGAACACCGTCTATCAACACAGAATTATCGGGCGCGTCCATAACGCGGGGAACCAGATTGACGAGCGTCGATTTGCCGCTGCCCGTGCGGCCGACAAATGCGACCGTTTGCCCTTCTTCAATCGTCAGGTTGATGTCGCCCAGTACGTCAGGGCCGTTCGGGCTGTAACGAAAAGTAAGGTCGCGAAACTCTATGCGTCCTTTGATCGGCGGTTGCTCGTTGACGTCGCGGGCATCGGTGATGGCCGGTTTTACACGTGCGATTGCCTGCATTCGTTTCCAGCTTGCCATGCCGCGCTGATAGACGTTGACGACGTAGCCAATGGCAATCAACGGCCAAATGAGCCGTAACAGGTACATGTTGAATTGAGTAAATTCGCCGATCGTCAAATCGTCGCGGACCGCCAGCGGTACACCCGCCCAGATAATCAAAACAAACCCGATTCCGATTAGAAACGTCATTAGCGGCCGCATGACCGCATCGATTCGCACCAGTCCGAGGTTCTTCTGCGCGTACTCCCAATTCAGGCTGTTGAAAGCTTCAATCTCGGCGTTTTCCTGAGCATAAGCGCGCACGACGCGAACCCCCGTGATATTTTCTTGCGCGCGTGCGGTTATCTGCGCAAAGAAATCCTGGATGTGCTGAAAACGCGTGTGCACCTGCTTGCCGAAGAACTTGACGGTTAGCGAAACCAGAGGCAATGGCACGAACAGGAGCAGGGTCAGCTTCCAATTCATTGCGAACAAAATCGGCAGAATGAACAGCACCGCAAAAAGCGTTTGCAGGCTGTACATGATCATCGGTCCAGCGAGTTGCCGCACCGCGCCGAGATCGTTCGTCGCGCGTGCCATCAGATCCCCGGTGCGGTGCTCGTGAAAAAATGAGAGAGGTTGATTGACCAACCGCCCGTAAAAGTGTTCGCGCAAGTCGTACTCGATGTTACGCGACATGCCGATGATGATCCGCCGTTGAAGAAACAGGAAAAGGCCGCTCATCAGACTGGCGCCCAAAACCTTTAGCGCCGCGATATTCAGTTTTGACCAGGTGACTTGTTTCCAGTTCGCGTCGAACGCCTCACCGACAATTTGCGGAATCCAGACATTGAAAACTACGCCGGCGACAATGCACGCGATCCCGATGATTAGAGACCATTTGTATGGCCGGAAGAAACGCGCGAGTCTGCGGAGATCATCCATTGGGCGGGAAAGGAAAACGCCTGCCATGCAAATGAAGCCTGACGGCTCGACATGCGAACCATTCAGGCATCATTTGCAAAACTTTGAATGTAAATTTTAAGTGAGATCGATCAGGCAGGCAAAGGCGCCTGGAAAACGACTCACATGGTGTGTTCAATTGTTTCCGGAAGGTCCGGGCGCGAGGAGAACAGCTCGGCGGCGTCATCTTCGGGCGTGTCAAAGACCGCCACGCGGTTTCGACCGGCGCGTTTCGCGCTGTAGAGCGCCATATCCGCGGCCGAAACCAGTGTCGCCCGCGACGCCCCGTGGAGGGGATAAGCCGCTATACCAATCGAGGCGGTAAGATTTCCGAATCCCGGGATTTCGATCTGCTCGATGCTGGTGCGCAGCCGTTCGGCGACCACCGTCGCGCCGTCGGCGTACGCTTGCGGCAGGATCAAAGCAAACTCATCGCCGCCGAAACGGCATGGTGTGTCCACGCCACGTAACTCTTCCCGGAAACAATCAGCCAGTTTTCGCAACGCATCATCGCCCGCGTCGTGACCGACCGTGTCGTTGAGTTG
>DASUTF010000114.1:0-5730 GCA_036374695.1 Pyrinomonadaceae bacterium | reverse complement strand
CGAGTTCGCGATCACGTGATAGTTCGTGAGGATGTGTCCCTGCTCGTCAATCACTGAACCCGAGCCGGCGCCCTCGCGCTCTTCAGCAAAACCGAAGAAGTCGCGTACCCTCGTGGTTGACTGAATATAAACAACCCCTGGCGAGACGGCTTTATAAACTTCGATGTTGTTCTGTTCGTCAGTTACCGTGGCCGGGTCGGAAATGTTCTCGGGACTTGAAATCGTGAGCGCCGATCCTGACGGATAAAAGCGCTGTGAGAGTTGCTGCAAGCCGAGCACGGCAACCGAGGCGAAAAGTGCCGAACCCAAAGCAATCACCAGAATCTGGCGGGCCGTTATTCTGTACATACTTGAATCTCCTCCACTTCAAAAACGCATTGATGAGATGCGGTTTCGGAAGTTTACGTTTGCGCAATTGGTATTAGCAAAACGCGCGAGCGGGTGACGGAGTTCCGTTAACCCTCCGGAATTCACTTGGCTTAACAGATTGTGAAGATTACGAAAAGATTGACAGGACGGTGAACGGCAGTTCGCTTACCAGCGTAACCATGGCCAGCGGCTCAGACCAGCCCATCGCCGACAGTCCGGTCGCGGCATGCACGAGCATGAGCGCGCCGTAAACCGTGAGCGCCAGCTTCATTCCGCGTCGTGCGATCGTCAGGTGCGAACATCGATACAACACGTAAGCCGAGAATGCGCCGATGGCGAGTTTCGTCAGCAGGAAAGGCGCGTCGCCAATGTCCAGCAGTTGCGCCATTAAGTTGTTTGCTTCGGTGGCGATATTAGAGCGGACCCAGATCAGGGTAAGTTGCGCGTCGAGCCAGTTCAGAAGAAAGAGCGTGATGCTTTTGGCCAGGGCTCCCATGGTTTCGAAGACTCCGTGCTCTCCTGCGCGTCAAAACTTGTTTAAAGCTCGGCCTTTCGGATAGCGAAACCCCGATTTGCATCGGGGTTCCGCCGTCCGTACGGGAAGAAACGAGACTCGCTTCGTGCTACCCGAAGTAAAGTTGCAATCTCGCCTGAGTTCCGACAGTAGAGATTAACCTCTGCAAAAATCTCTCCACGTCGGGCAACGGTTAATTTGCGCCAGAGTAATATACGATTGTCCTGGTCTGCAACGATGACTGAACGAAAACACGACCCTGGCGCCCTCTCGATCATTCAGGCGCAAGCGGCCGGTGCCGAGTCACTACGGTCAGCCGGCGTAATCGATCCGAGACTGGACGCCGGATCGTTGTTGGCCCGGGCGCTGCGCCGCGATCGCACGTATGTCATTACTCATGGCAACGAGCCGGTGACCGGCGAACAGCTTGATCGATTTCGCGTTTTGATCGCGCGCCGCGCCGCCCGTGAGCCGTTGCAGTACATCATCGGATATCAGGAGTTCTTCAAATTGAGCTTTGCAGTTACGCCTGACGTTTTAATTCCGAGACCTGAAACAGAACTAATCGTCGAAGCGGCGCTCGAGCTTGCGGATCGTGAACGCTCTCTTTCAATCCTGGATGTCGGCACCGGCTCAGGCTGCATCGTGATTTCGTTGTTGCATGAACTGAAGAAGGCGCGCGCGATGGCGACCGACATTTCACCGAAAGCGCTGGAGGTGGCACGCCGAAACGCGCAACGGCACAACGTCAGCGATCGCGTCACGTTTATGCAGGCTGATTCCCTTGCCCCGTTAACTCAGCCGGCGGCCTTTTCGCTTATCGTGTCGAATCCGCCGTACATCCCCGCGGGAGAGATCGCGACTTTGCAGCGCGAAGTTCGCGAGCACGAACCCATAACGGCGTTAGCATCCGGCGCTGACGGGCTTGATCACATCCGCGCACTGCTGCGCGAGACCCCGCGGGTGCTGCATCACTCCGGCTATTTCATTTTTGAGATTGGGTTCGGCCAGAGCGATGCGATCGACCAACTAGTCGATCGCGCAATCTGGCATTTGATAGAAGTCAGGAAAGATCTGCAGGGCATTCCGCGCACCGTTGTTCTGCAAAAACGATGACGCGGGCTGTGCTAGCGACTGGAGCGCAAGCGTCTCGCTTTTGCTAACGTCGCCGCATGGGGGGAACTAAAGCGGCAAGCGGGACGCTTGCGCTCCAGTCGGTGGCACGTGCGTTAGCTTTCGGTTATCGGAACACCGGCGGGCACCTGAGTTGAGCGTTCAACTCGGCGCTTGCCAAACAGCCCTTCCCGACCCAGAGAATAGATCAGCCCACGATTTGCGAACAACAGTTTGACCCATGCGCGCTTACCCATTTGCGGGAAATAGATGCCGCGAAAAATCAATCGCGTTACCAGGTGCATGATCCGATAGCCAATCGGTCTGTCTTTGATCGACTCAACCGCGCTCGCGTTTCTCTCAGGGCTATAGGAACTGACCCAGGCTTTATTCAATTCCGAGTGCACTTCCTCGATGCTCATCTTGAGCGGCGTGTGCGCCATGTGAAAAGGCGCAAAATCGAGCCAATGTTTCGGCCGCGTGAGCCGGTCGGCCTTCAACAGCCGTTGATAGAGCGGCGTTGAAGGAAACGGCGTGAGCTGTCCGAAGATCGGCAAGCCCGGCGGCCAGGATTCGATTGCCTGCAGCGTTCGATCGGCGACGCCGACCGTGTCGTTATCCAGTCCAAAGATGAAAGAGGTGATGGCATAGATGCCGCGATCGGCCAGGCGGTTCAGCACCGCTTCGTATTCGGCCGGCTTGTTGAAGCTCTTGTTCACATCGGCCAGATTAGCGGAATCAATTGATTCCATGCCAATGAAGATCCACTTGCCGTCCGAAGCCGCAATCAGATCAACCAACTCTTCGTCACGCAAAAGGTTCGCGCTGATCTGCGCGATCCACGGTAGTTGCGCATTCGCCGCAATGATGTCCCGCAGCAGCGACTTCGTTCGCTTGATACTGATCGCAAAATTGTCGTCGATAAAAAACACCATGGCCTGCTGGCGGTTTTCTCGCGCGTGTCGCTTTAATCGCAGCAGTTCGTTGACGACGCTTTCGTTACTTCGAAATCGAATCGAATCCCCGAAGAACCCGGTCACCGTGCAGAACTCGCAGCCGTAAGGACAGCCGCGGCCGGATTCGATGGGAATCATGTGCACCGATCCCCAGCCCGAACCCTGGCGTTTGAGTAATCCTCGGAGGGGCTTCGGGATTAGATCGAACTGGTCCAAATCCATCTTGTCCCAGGGAATCTCGGGATACGGCTGCAAACTTGGTTTTCGTTCCTTACCCGTCTCGTCCAGGGGCGCGTAGATGTCTTTCAACTGGCCTCGCGCGGCGTCGCTGACGATCTGCGGCCAGGTTTCATCCGCTTCACCGAGCGCCACGGCGTCAGCATGCCGCGTACCGCCGTCACGACCGAGCGCTTCATCCGGCACCTCTGTGACGTGCGGGCCGCCCATTACGACCGGCACCCCCGCCGCGCGAATGGCATCAGCCATTTTGTACGCGCGCGCAATCATCCGCGTCATCGCACCAATACCGACCAAGCCAATATTCTCGGCGCGGATGAACTCGACGAGTTGCTTCTCGTCCATGGGGCGGGCGTTGCCGTCAATCAGGAGGACCTCGTGTTCCGCCGGAGTCAGTGTCTTCAGCAGGAACATCCACAGGTGTGGCATGAAATTGTGAGTGACCCCGTTATCGGGGTTGTACAGTAATATTCGCATTGAGTCTCCGACCGCGCTCGGCTTAACAACCAAGCCAGCATCGGCAGGGGTCCGTAAAAGCTGGCAGGACTGCAAAAGGCGTAATTCTGACACGTCGAGAGCCTTTTTCCTGAGTGGTCTCTTCGCCGTATGGCGCGGACTATAGCACAAGCCCCCCGAATCGCGCACGGATTCTGGCCGGGTCCCGGTTTCTCCCCGAAAAAACGCATCTTGGCAGGCTGCGGCTCAGGTGCTAGAATCCGCGCCGTCAGCTTAATTAGTAACAGCGCACGAACAACCTCAAGCGTGCGACTGTCGGATGAATACCCTCAGGGTTCAAGAGCGTTCGAGAACATGGGTTAAGCCTGATTGACGCGAGTCAGCTCGATATCTCACCGTGAGAGCAGAAGCTGCGTCATAAAAGGGTTCCTGGTTCGTCAGGCTAAAATCGAATCGCGGATGGTTTTGCCGGACGTGCGATCCACCGACTCGAGCACTCAATAAAAACTTAGTTCAGCTTTGCCGCCCTCATCGGTTCGTGACCGTTTTGCCGGGACAGTCTCACCCACGCCCGGCGTCTGAGAAGACTTAAACATTCATCGAGCCAGGAGAAGAACTTAAAGATGGAGCCTGAAACTCTGTTGAAGCCGGAAGGCAGTGCTGCGCATACCGACCGGAGCGTTCAGGTCGCCTGTCGAGCGGCGAAAGAGTTGGAGAACATCGGAGAGTATGAAGCGGCCTTTAATGCGATTGCCGCATTCTGGTCCGGCATCGGAGAGCGGCCGCGCACGGAGGGGTTGTCGAAGGCAGAAACAGCCGAACTGGTGCTGCGCGCCGGCGCGCTGGCAGGTTGGCTTGGTAGTTCGCGTCAAGTTCCCGGGGCCCAACAATTCGCGAAGACTTTAATCAGCGAGAGCATAAAAAGTTTTGAAGAACTTGGACTGAGCGAAAGAATCGCAGAGTCACAGACGGAACTGGCCGTTTGCTTTTGGCGCGAGGGCGCGATGGAGGAAGCCCGCCTCTGGTTCCAAACCGCGCTGAAGAAGGCTGCAGATCCAATCAACAAACTGCGCATTCTGGTCAACAGTACAACCGTCGAGGTATCCACAAATCATTTGAATGACGCGCTGACCATGCTCGATAGCGCCGCCGCTCTTTTGGCCAACGTGAGCGATGATGCGTCACTCGGGCGCTTCTACATGCAGCGCGGCATCGTAATGAGACGAATGGGTGGCGTCGAAAACCTTGACCGCGCGTTGCTCGATCACACGGCCGCGCGCGTACATTTTGAGAAGGCAAACCACCGGCGTTACTTCGCGCGCGCGCAAAACAATATCGGCGTGATCATGCTTGAGTTAGGTCGGTACGACGAAGCGCTTGAAACGCTTGAAAACGCACGACGCACCTTTGCCGGGCTTGGCGACCCGGGCTCAGCCGCACAGATCGACGAAACGCGCGCCCGAGTTTATATCGCCCAGCAGCGATACGCGGAAGCTGAGAAAATCGCGCAGGCGTCCGTGTCAGTGCTTGAACGCGGCGGGGAGCAATCACTGCTGGTGGAAAGCTTGCAGACTCTGGGAGTAACGCAAGCCCGACAACAAAAACATCAAGCAGCGATGGCGACTCTTCGCCGCGCCGTCGAGGTAGCTGAGGCAGCCGGTGATCCGGCATCCTCGGGCCGCGCGTTCTTAACGATGATTGAAGAACTCCACGCCTATCTCCCGGCGGACGAAATCAAGCGCAAGTATTCTGAAGCCGATCAAAAACTCGGAGAAGATGTCGGACGCGAAACACTCACTCGCTTGCGCGCGTGTGCTCGACTTATCGCGTCCGCACCATCGGCCCTGGCGCAGCCGGTGCGGACCGACGCTCCCTTTGATCAACAGGTGCGTCAGTTTGAGAGCACACTGATTCGCCAGGCGTTGGAAGAGGCTAACGGCAGCGTCACTCGCGCGGCGCGCACCCTGGGTTTAACGCATCAGGGACTGTGCTACATCATCAACCATCGACACCAGAGTCTGCTCAGCGCGAGGGCGCCCATTCGCGTGCGGCGCAAACCGGTAATCAAGAAGCACAAATGAAGGA
>DASUTF010000113.1:0-19648 GCA_036374695.1 Pyrinomonadaceae bacterium | reverse complement strand
GCCGCATTCATCTGGACGGGATCGATTTCGACGATTTGGCCGATGTTTGGCATTGCGAACCAATTACTTGCGGCGGTGGCTTTGTGCGTCGCGACCACCGTCCTCATCAACATGGGCAAAGCGCGCTACGCCTGGGTGACTCTTGTCCCCTTGTCGTTCGTCGGCAGCACGACTTTGGTGGCCGGCTATCAATCGATTCGCGACATCTTCTGGCCGCAGGCGCAAAACCCTCTGACTTCGACGCAGGGCTACATCAACACGTCGCTGACGGCGCTGATCATGACTGCAGCTGTAATTGTGCTCGCGGATTCAATTCGAAAATGGATTGGTGGTCGAAAACGTCCGCAGTTGACGAGTGAAGCGGCTCTGGCGGAAGTTTAACCAATCCAATGGCCAGCCCCGCCGTTTTTCTCCGTGCCTCTGTGTGCCCTCGGTGCCTCTGTGGTGAGATATATAAACAAAAACTCACCACAGAGACACAGAGCATTTCACCGAGACACCGAGAGATTCAGGCTTCACTGCGCTTACGCGTTGGACGTTTCCACACAGATCAGCAATAATAGCGCCTTTAATCAGCCAGGCATTTTTCTCGCCTATCGCCCAAACGAAAAGGAAGGATTCTTTTGATCGTGAAATCGTTGTCGAACTTTGTCGCGGCGCAGCAGCGCCGAATCATCAGCTTTTTATTCGCAATTGTTGCTTTTTCCGTCGCGGCGCCGAGCGCATTCGCACAGTCGCACGGCGGCGGTGAGGCAGCCCTCAAGCTGCCCGACCTCTCCAGCGTCACATTCCGAGGTATCGATGGACATCGGCTGTTGCTGATTGGCATCGTGTTCTGCTTTCTCGGTCTGCTGTTCGGCCTCTGGATTTACATTCAGTTGAAGAACCTGCCGGTGCATCGCTCGATGCGCGAAATCTCTGAGCTGATTTACGAGACCTGCAAGACGTACCTGATTACGCAGGGCAAGTTCATCATGCTGCTCTGGGTTTTCATCGCGGCCATCGTGATTGCTTACTTTGGCATCCTGCGGCCGGTGCCGGATCACCCGGTCTTTCTGACGGTCCCGATCATTCTGCTTTTCAGTCTGATCGGCATTGCGGGCAGTTACGGCGTCGCCTGGTTCGGCATTCGCGTTAACACGTTTGCGAATTCGCGCACTGCGTTCGCGAGTCTCGAAGGCAAGCCGTTTCCGATTTATGCAATTCCACTAAAGGCCGGCATGAGCATCGGCATGCTTTTGATCAGCGTCGAGCTGCTCATCATGCTTTTCATTCTGCTGTTTGTGCCGGGTGACTACGCGGGCGCGTGCTTCATCGGTTTCGCGATCGGCGAGTCGCTGGGCGCGGCGGCGTTGAGAATTGCGGGCGGCATCTTCACCAAGATTGCCGACATCGGCTCTGACCTGATGAAGATCGTCTTCAAGATCAAGGAAGACGATGCGCGTAACCCGGGCGTGATTGCCGACTGCACGGGCGACAATGCCGGTGACTCGGTCGGGCCGAGCGCGGACGGGTTTGAAACCTACGGCGTGACCGGCGTCGCGCTGATTACCTTCATTCTGCTCGCGGTGCCGAGCCCGACAGCCCAGGTGCAGTTGCTCGTCTGGATTTTCGTGATGCGCATCATGATGCTGGTCTCGAGCGCGTTGTCTTACTTCGTCAACGAAGCGATTGCGAAAGCCCGATACGGTAATGCGGGCGAGATGAACTTCGAAAAACCTTTGACGACGCTGGTATGGCTCACTTCGATCGTTTCGATCGTCCTGACCTACATCGTTTCGTTCCTGATGGTTCCCGACCTGGGCGGCGATACAAGTCTCTGGTGGAAGCTCGCGACCATCATTTCATGCGGAACTTTGGCCGGCGCGGTCATTCCCGAACTCGTCAAGATCTTCACCTCGACCAGCTCGCGGCACGTGCAGGAAGTCGTGACCTCATCACGCGAAGGCGGGCCGTCGTTGAACATCCTGTCGGGCCTGGTCGCCGGAAACTTTTCCGCGTTCTGGCTCGGCATCAGCATCGTGGGCTTGATGGCCATCGCCTTTGTTTTCAGCACGTTTGGTCTGGACGCATTGATGGCGGCGCCGGCAGTGTTCGCGTTCGGTCTGGTGGCTTTCGGTTTCCTCGGCATGGGGCCGGTGACGATCGCCGTCGATTCCTACGGACCGGTGACGGACAACGCACAGTCGGTCTACGAACTGTCTTTGATTGAACATCAGCCCAACATCGTGGAAGAGCTGAAGCGCGATCACAACATGACGGTTGTGTTCGAACGCGCCAAGCACCTGCTCGAAGAAAATGATGGCGCCGGCAACACCTTCAAAGCCACGGCAAAGCCGGTGCTCATCGGCACCGCGGTCGTCGGAGCCACGACGATGATCTTCTCGATCATCATGACGCTGACCGAAGGCCTGACGCGAAATACGGAAAGCCTGTCGCTCTTGCACGCGCCCTTCGTCCTCGGTTTGATTACGGGCGGCGCGATCATCTACTGGTTCACCGGCGCGTCGATACAGGCCGTGACCACCGGCGCATATCGAGCCGTTGAGTTCATCAAAGCAAACATCCGGCTGGAAGGCGTTGAAAAGGCTTCAGTTGAAGACAGCAAAAAGGTGGTGGAAATCTGTACCAAGTACGCGCAGAAAGGCATGTTTAATATCTTTCTGGGCGTGTTCTTCGCGACGCTTGCGTACGCGTTCGTCGAGCCCTTCTTTTTTATCGGCTATCTGATTTCGATCGCCGTGTTCGGACTGTACCAGGCGATTTTCATGGCCAACGCCGGCGGCGCCTGGGACAACGCCAAGAAGGTTGTGGAAGTCGATCTGAAAATGAAAGGCACTGCGCTCCATGACGCGACCGTGGTCGGCGACACAGTCGGCGACCCGTTCAAAGACACTTCGTCCGTAGCGCTGAACCCGGTGATTAAGTTCACGACGCTGTTCGGCTTGCTCGCGGTCGAGTTGGCGGTCAGCGTCAGCAGCGAGACCGGCCAGTTCGGCGCAAACGGTCTGGTCATCAGCCGGATCCTGGCCGCAATTTTCTTTCTTATCTCGCTTTACTTCGTTTGGCGTTCGTTCCACAAGATGCGCATTCACAGCGACGACGCCCCGGGGGCGGCAGTCACCGCTTACGGCGGCGTTTCGCAGGTCCGCTATTGTCCAAAATGCCGGCAGTCTTTCTCTGACCCGACGCTGCAATACTGCCTGCAAGACGGCGCACTTCTGGTGAGCAGTTTGGACGCAGCCGATACGAGCGCAACGCATGTTTTGCCTGGCGACACCGGGGGCCGGTCCTAAGGTCCCTCGGGTGGTGCGCGCGACAGTGAGTAGTGGTGGCACACGCATCTTGCCCGTGATTCACGGGCCGGGACGCCCTGCCACCGGGGACTGAAATTAAGTGACAACGTGAGCACCGAAGTCTTATTCTGTCGTTGTTAGTACCGCGATTGTCATGATTCGCTCGATTCTGTTTCCGACTGACTTCTCATCGGTAGCCAACAGCGCTTTTCCTCTGGCTGTGGCGATCGCCGCGCAGTACGATGCAGTCGTGCAATCAATTCATATCGCGCACGGCGGCGATCCGCACATCACCGAAACTTCACGCTATGAGTTCCCTGCTCTGCCGACCGGAGCCTCAGCCGTTCGGGTGGTCCAAACGATCATCCCGAAAGAAGAAGATGATCCGGCCCAGGTCATCATGCGCTGCGCCGCCGAACGTGAGGCCGATTTGATCGTCATGGCTTCACATGGCCGTTCGGATGTAGCGCAATTCTTTCTGGGCCGTAGCGTGGCTGAGCAGGTGGCGCGTGATTCCAAGGTGCCAACGATCATCGCAAGGCTGCACGGTCCCCGTCGCACGACTCGGCCCATCGATCGGTTTGCGACGATCGTTTTCGCGACTGACCTTTCAGAGAAATCCAAAGTGATTTTGCCGGTGGCCACCTCGATTGCCCGCAAGACAAAAGCAAAAGTGGAAACGCTCTGCGTGTTTGGCGAGGGCGACGAAGAACCGGCGGATGGTGGAAAAGACAAGCTGGAGGGGTTTTTCGAAGAAGCCGGCGCGCCTGAGTTGTTCAGCAAAGTGCGCCGCGTTCACGGAGGCGTCGCCGAAGCGGTGGTCGAACATGCGGGCCGCCACAAAGCCGACTTGATCGCAATCACCACGACCTTGTGCTGCGGTGGCGACGAGCGTCTGACCGGCACCGCTGAATTCATTATTCGAAACGCGCCTTGTCCGGTATTATGTGTCCGGCCATAAACAAAACATGAGTACATCACTTGCCAAAAGCGAAACCCTGCTGGAAGTTGCCCTGGCCCCGTTCGATATCGTCCGCCAGGTCGGACTGGTAATCGGATTCAGTCTGCTGACGGCGCTGTCAGCTCAGGTCGTCATTCCGATCGGCCCGGTGCCGATTACCGGACAAACCTTCGCGGTGCTTCTTACCGGCGCATTGCTGGGTTCGCGTCTGGGTGCGATGGCGATGATTGCTTACTTGATTGAAGGCGCGAGTGGTTTGCCGTTCTTCTACGGCGGCAGCGCCGGATTGGCCCATCTGTTCGGACCGACGGGCGGCTATCTCCTGTCTTTTCCCGCGGCCGCGTTTATCACCGGCGCGTTCGCTGAGCAAGGCTGGGATCGAAAGTTTTTGACTGCGGTCGCCGCGATGTTCGTTGGCTCGCTGGTGATCATGGTCTGCGGCTGGATTTGGTTTTCTTATTTAACAAGAACGCCACCGCTCGTCGCTTTTCAATTCAGCGTCTTGCAGTTCATTCCGGGCGATATCATCAAGATCATGCTGGCGGCCGCGGTGTTGCCAACCGGTTGGAGACTTTTGCGCAAATCACCTGAGTAAGTTCGCCGGCCCTGGCTCCGACTGGTTTGGCTCTTGTTCAGCACAGCAATGTTGCACCGCGGGCAATGTTTTCGTCTGGTTCTCATCAAGCCATCACACTACGACGATGACGGCTACGTCATCCAGTGGTGGCGATCAGCCATCCCTTCCAACTCTCTGGCGGTACTCTACGGACTGGCCCTCGACTGCGCTGAACAAAAAGTTCTCGGCGAGGACGTCGAGATCGAGATTCACGCCTTCGATGAAACTAACACTCGAATCCGTCCCGCCCGCATTGCCTCTCTGATTGAAAGCGCGGACGCCGGCATGGTGATGCTGGTCGGCGTGCAGTCAAACCAGTTTCCCCGGGCACTGGATATCGCGCGCCCGTTGCGCGAGCGCGGCTTAATGGTCGCCGTCGGCGGGTTTCATGTGTCAGGCACGATCGCCATGCTGCCGGAACGCGACCCGGATGTCAGCCGTGCTGAACAAATGGGCGTTTCGCTTTTCGCGGGCGAAGCCGAGGGACGACTGGCCGAAGTGCTGCGCGATGCCGCCAATGGCGCATTGAAACCGCTTTACAATTTCATGCAAGACCTGCCGAATCTCGACGGCGCAGCGATCCCGCTACTGCCTCCAGAGCGAGTCAAGCGAACGATCGGAGCAACCACCAGTCTCGATGCCGGACGCGGCTGTCCGTATCAATGCAGCTTCTGCACGATTATTAACGTGCAGGGGCGCAAATCTCGCCGGCGTTCAGCCGATGACGTCGAAAGGATTGTGCGCACCAATGTCGCGCGAGGATTACGTTCGTTTTTCATCACCGACGACAACTTCGCGCGAAACAAGGACTGGGAAGCAATTCTCGATCGGATGATTTATCTTCGCGAAACCGAGAAACTTCGCATCAGCTTCATTATTCAGGTGGATACGCTCTGCCACCGTCTGCCGAATTTTATTGAGAAGTGCGCTCGCGCCGGCATCAAGCGCGTGTTCATCGGTCTCGAGAACATCAACCCCGATAATCTGCTTGGCGCAAAGAAGCAGCAAAACAAAATCACCGAATATCGCGAGATGTTGCTGGGCTGGAAACATGCAGGCATCCTCACGTACTGCGGCTATATTCTTGGTTTTCCGAACGACACGCCCGACTCGATGCTACGCGACATTCGAGTCATTCAACGGGAGCTTCCTGTCGACCTGCTCGAGTTCTTTTATCTGACACCCTTGCCGGGGTCAGAGGATCACCTGAAACTGCATCGCGAAGGCGCATGGATGGATCCTGATCTCAACAAATACGACCTGAATCATGCGGTGACGGAACACGTGCATATGCCGAAAGCCGAATGGGAAAGGACATATCGCGCGGCGTGGGAGGCGTACTACACTTCTGAACACATCGAGACGGTATTGCGCCGCGCAATCGCTACCGGCACTTCTCCGGGCAAAGCGGTGTTGTTCATAACGTGGTTCAAGGGCTGCATCGGAATCGAAGATCTGCATCCTCTCGAAGGCGGTTTTGTGCGAATGAAGTTTCGGCGCGATCGGCGCGGTGGCATGCCACTCGAATCTCCCTTCGTGTTTTATCCGCGCTTACTGGGGCAATTCATCGGCAAGCAACTGCGTTGGGTCTTTCTGTACGCTCGGTTATACCGGATCTATCAGAAAATCAAACGCGACCCAAACCGGCTCGACTACACGGATGTCGCTTTGACGCCAAGTACGGAAGACGAGATGGACACGAGCGAGCTATTTCAAACTGCCGCTGCTCAAAACTTCGTCCGGAAGATTCAGCGAGTGGAACGTCTAAGTAAAGGCGCGGCCGCATGAGGCCGGCCTTCAAGCCGTGACCGACTGATCCAGTACTAATTCCATAAACAGCGCGCCCGGTACGGGATTCTGGTAGTACGGCTCGATCTCTTTGAAGCCGAGCGAGCGATACAGCGCGATTGCCTTCCCCATCTGCGCAGGAAGCGTGTCGAGGCGCATTCGTTCATAACCCGCGTCGCGAGCTTCGGCGACTATCCGTTCCGCGAGTTCCCGTCCGCAACCCTGGCCATGGAACTGTGGCCGTAGGAAGAGCCGCTTCATCTCGCACACGCCGTCGCTCAATTTCCGCAGCGCGACACAGCCAGCCAACTGATCGCCTTCGTATGCCAGGAGCAGCCGGCCGGTTGGAGGGGCGTAAGCTCCCGGCAGTTCGGTCAACTCTTTTTCGAAGTTCTGAAAACAGAGATCCAAGCCGAGCCAGGCTTCGTATTCGCGGAAGAGTCCGCGGGCTTGGTTGACGTCTGCTTCGCCCTCAACCTGGCGGATAGTGGCCATGCTGTTTGAATTTGTCGGGTAGGTTTATTCGACCTCGCGCCATTTAATGCGGGCTGACGCATCAAGAATCGCTTGCTCGATCTCAAGGAGCGCTTTCGGTACTGTCTCACGTTCCGGCGGACTCAAATCCGTCAGACGCGAGATCGTTTTGCGGCCTCCGCCTTCGAAGGTGATGGTTATCGTAGTCCGCGGTTTGAGAACATCCCTCTCAGCGCCATCAGCAGTTCGCGAGCCCTGTAACGGGTCATCGGGAATGCGCGAATAATTTTTGTCGTTCACGAACTTAACCAGCTTCTCAAATTCGTCAGCTGATATTGTCCCTTGATAACTACCGATGAGCTTCACATTTCGGCTCCCCGCGTAGAGGGCCATGCCGTCGCGTTGAAAAGTCACTTTGGAAGCAGTGCCATAAAACCCTCCCGGGCTGGTGAGTTTAAGCCCCGCCGTTTCTTCCAGCACAATCTCATCAATCCTCGGCTGAGATTGGACTTGCGACGAACTGTCGGGGCGCGCCACCAGCACTGTCAGACTGATCAGCAAGAAGGAGAGGAAACTCTTCATAGGCATTGCAAAATAGAAAGCGGCGCGAACTTATTAGCCCGCGCCGCGCCCTGGAAAGCTGGAAACGATTCTTAAGCCGTGAACGAAGAGCCGCAGCCGCAGCTTCCGGTCGCGTTCGGATTAGTGAACGTGAAGCCTGCACCCATCACGTTTGTGACGTAATCAATCTGGACGCCGTTCAGGTATTGCGCGCTGAACATGTCGACAAAAAGGCGCACGCCTTTTTCCTCGAGCACAAAGTCGCCCTGGCGCGAAGCCTCTTCGATATTCAAACTGTATTGAAATCCCGAGCAGCCGCCCGGCACGACGCGCACGCGCAGGCCGGCAGTTTCCGGTAGTCCTTCTTCGCTCGACATAAACTTCTTAATTTCGACGGCCGCCGGTTCGGTGACGTTCAAGTTCACCGACGGTGCGGCCGGCGCCGCGGGGGCTGTAGAGGTCGTGATTCCTGGATTCGCTGACATATTTTGATTTTTACTCCGTTCTATTTCTGAAAAGTCGTTTATTAAGGTCTTTGTACTTAGTACTTTGAAAGCCGCACCCGCGCACTAAGAACTAAGCACAAAGTACGGTTTGGATTCTACTGAGATTTTTTCAAAACAACAAGCTCGGGTTTCATGGCCTCGATCGAGACTTGTCGGGCCACTTCTTCAGCAACTTTGCGAAAAGCGTGGGCTTGCGGCGATTCCGGCTGACCCACAACCACGGGCACGCCTTTATCCCCGCCTTCGCGGACTTCGATGCCCATCGGAACCGAGCCCAGGAACGGCACCCCATATTGTGCGGCCAGTGTTTCACCACCGCCTTCACCGAAAATGTTGTAGCGAGTGCCGGTGTCCGGCGCGATGAAGTAACTCATGTTCTCGACCACGCCGAGCACCGGTACGGCCACTGTTTCAAACATCCGCAGCGCGCGCCGCACATCAATGAGCGCGACTTCCTGCGGCGTAGTCACCAGCACTGCGCCCTGGACGGGAACGAGCTGGGCGAGACTTAGTTGAACATCGCCAGTGCCGGGCGGCATATCAACGATCAAGTAATCGAGTTCGCCCCACTTCACATCCGAAAGAAACTGCTTCACCAATCCGTGCAGAATTGGACCGCGGACAATCAAAGGCTTGTCGCCCGGCTGCAGCACGGCCATCGAGATAAGTTTAATGCCGTGGGCTTCGACGGGAATAAGCTTGTTGACTTCAACTTCAGGCCGCGCGTTGGCGACGCCCAGCATGATTGGCACGTTGGGGCCATACACGTCCGCATCCATCAAACCGACTTTCGCGCCGTCGAGCGCGAGCGCTACGGCAAGATTCACGGCGACTGTCGATTTACCGACGCCGCCTTTGCCTGACGAAACGGCGACGATGTTCTTCACGCCGGGCACCGAGACTTTGTCGCCGAGGCCGCGGCCTTTCGGCACTTCCGCGTCCATGGTCACGTTGACGGTTTGGACACCGGGAATAGCGCTCACCAATTGACGCGCGGCGCTTTCCATTTCGCTCTTGACTGGACAGGCAGGCGTCGTCAGGACAATCCGAAACGAAACATCGCCGTTCCGGATGGCGAGATCCTTGATAAAGCCAAGGGTGACAATATCTTTGTGCAGATCGGGATCTATGATCTGCCGCAGCGCATCCAGCACCGCGTTTTCATTCAATTGAGACATGCGTCGATTATGCGAACCGGAGAGGGATTTGTCGAACAGGGTGGAGCGCACGCATCCTGCGTGCGGTGCGCGGGCATCTTGCCCGCAATCGCTGTCAAACGATGCCGTCAGGGATGACGGCGGACCGCAGGCAGGATGCCTGCGCTCCCATACTAGGGCACTTTGTAGATCACAAGGTTGTCGTAAATGCGCGCGGTGTCTTCAAACACCTTCGGGAAATGCTGCTCGAAAACTCCTTCGTTCAGGTCCGGCAACGCCTCGTTCTTACGCACGCCGTCGTCGATCGCCACGTACGCAATCTTATTTTCGCGAAGTAAACTCTTCAACGCTTCCGGATCGTGTTCCTGAAACATTTGCCGGTATAACGCCTCACGATCAGGCACGTTGTACCCGGCCGTCCACGCGAATAACGTGTAGCCGAGGTAGATCTTTCGGCCGGTAAAGAGAATCGGATGCGTCAGCAGTTGGTGACTCAGAAACACATCGCGCGGTTGAGTCTCGGCTAAAAGCCACTGGCTGAGGCGATCGTTTTTGTAAGGAACAGCCAGCATCGGATCGTTGTGCAGCGGAAGCAGATCGACGACCCCGCCGAAGACTGTGGCAATGGCGAGGACAATCGCCAACGCAATTCCCACAATCTTCTGTTTGGCAATTTGCCAGAGCGCGAAGGCCGCATAGACGTTCACGCACGTCGCCCAGATATTCAGCAGCTTGTGATTGTTGAAAATATCCATGCTGAGCTGAAACAGGAAGACAATGACGACGAGACTGGACAGCGCCAACAGCAGTCGCCGTTGAAATCCGTTGGAGAAAATGACCGCCACTCCCAAGAGGATCCACTTCACTCCAAACGTCCAGCCCAGGTACTTCAGCATGAGCCAAAGCGTCGGATTCTCGAGCGTGTATCCCGGATTCAAAAGTGAATACGTCTGCGCGTTTCCTGAGCGCAGCAGCAGCACTTGCGGCAAACCGACGACGATCGCGCCCGCAAGCAAGAGGGCGGTACCCAGTCTCAACGGGGCGAAAATCAAAAGGCAGCCGAAGATCGCCAAAGCGGCGACGTAGGTCGGACTGTTCCAATACGGCAGCAGACCAAGGATCGCGCCGGCCAGAACCCAGGCGAGTAAATCGCGTTTTGACTGGAGCGCAAGCGTCCCGCTTGCACCGTCCTGACCCTGCAAACGGGACGGATGCGCTCCATTCACGCCCTCATGATCAGAAGTCTCGTAGTCCTTAACCTCGCTTGCGTCATTCGGCACCAGCAACCGAGACGGCTGCGCTCCAGTCTCTTCATCACGGCGAAAACAATGTGAACGGTATCGCTCAACCGCGAAGATCAGCGCGACAAACAAAAGCCCGATACCGCTGATTAAATGTCTTTGATACGCGAACACGTTCGCGGAAAGCACGCCCCACGTCTCGCCGCGGAATGGATAACCGGACGCAAGAAACTCCGTCGCGCCGACAATCGAATGCAGCGCCCCGCGAACGCTCGACTGCGATTTGAGGAACGGCAGATACGAAAGCGAGCTCGAGAAAAAGAACAGCAGTGCGCCGATCCGGCCGGCGACGCGCGAATTGAACAGCACTTCGCCGCACGTCATGATGAGAACCAGCAACGCCAGCAGCGAAAGGATGCTGAGGATGTTGATGCTCCAGACGGGATTAAGGCCGAGGAACTCGAGATTTCCGGTTTGGAACCAGAACAGAAAGTGATAGCGGATAAGTTCGCCCGGAAAGAAAGGATGCTCGGGCGGGAAGTTGCGGCCGAGCGCGAAGCTCTGCGTCACCGAAACATTCGCGCCGAAATCTGTCCAGGCCTTGAAGGCGATCTGAAACTGATCATTCTTGAAACTCAGCGTCGCGAACATCAGCCACGTCGCGAAGATCAGAAACGCGCCCAGCCAGACTAGATCCCATGGCATCGTTCCTTGTGGCCGCGTCAATCGCTCGCTCTCTATTCTCGACGGCCATCGGCGGGTGAGCAGCACGACTGCCATAAACAAGACCAGAAAGACCAAATTCGCCGCGATCAGCGGCTGGCTGGTTCTGTGAAAAGCGAGCGCGGCGAGAAGGGTGATCCAGGTGCTGAGGAGCACCCCGACGAGGAAAGCAGTCGCAATACGATGTTGAAGCGAGATGAAACGAAAGAATCGTCGGCAAATGCAATCGCCGAAGCAGGTGGCGGCAGCTAGGTAAATGATCGCCAGCATTTAGGATCGTCTTTACGTTGCTTTGGGTCTTGGCGGCTCGGCGTGAACGAAATCTCACGCAAAGGCGCGCAGCCGTAAAGTTGCGCATAGGGTTTTCATAACCGCCGAAGAGTATCGGTTATACTCAGTAGTTCAATCAATGATTTATCTCGACAACAACGCCACCACGCAGGTCGCGCCCGAGGTGTTCGAGGCGATGCAACCCTTCCTGACCTCGCACTACGGCAATCCGTCTTCGGGGCATGCGCTCGGTCGCGAGTCGCGCGCGGCGGTTGAACAGGCGCGGCAGGAAGTGGCGGATTTGCTGGGCGCTCGCGACGCTAGCGAGATTGCCTTCACCTCCTGCGGCTCTGAATCGAACAATTGGGCGATAGGAGGATTTCTCGAACAGAATCCAGACCGTCGTCACATCATTACGACGCGCATTGAGCATGAAGCCGTGCGCAAGCTCTGTGAACATCTCGGGGAAATGGGTTGCGAAATTACCTGGCTCGAAGTCGACGAGCAGGGCTCGCTGGATCTTGACGATCTGCGCAAAGCCTTGCGACGAGAGACTGGCATCGTTTCGATCATGCTTGCCAACAACGAGACGGGCGTTCTGTTTCCGATTAAAGAAATCGGACGCGTCGTTCGCGAGCATTCGGACGCAGTGTTCCACGTTGACGGTGTCCAGGCCGTTGGCAAGGTTCCCATCAGACTTCGCGAATGGGAAGTCGATCTGTTTTCAATTTCAGGTCACAAGTTCTACGCGCCCAAAGGCATCGGTGCGCTCTACATTCGCGAAGGCTTAAAGCTGCCGCCGTTCCTGATTGGCGGTGGTCAGGAGCATGGACGCCGCTCAGGCACGGAAGCTGTCCCGAATATTGTCGCGCTCGGCCGCGCCAGCAAGTTGGCGAGAGAATTCATCGGACACGAACAAGTCAGAGCGTTGAGAGATCGATTGGAGAAAACAATCCTCAACACGATCCCCGGAACCACCGTTAATGGCACGGGTACGCCCGAAAAAAGACTGCCCAACACGTCGAATATTTCGTTTGACGGCGTTCTGGGCCCGGACGTCGTTTCAATGCTGGACGCCGCCGGCATCTGTGTCTCGACCGGTTCGGCTTGCCACTCAGATTCTGCTGATGCGTCGCCAGTGCTTGGCGCGATGAAGATTCCAAAGAGCCGCGCGCTCGGTTCCATTCGCTTTTCGCTGGGGCGTTACACCTCCGAGGGCAACATCGAGCGAACCCTCGAACTCCTGCCCGAAATCATTGAAACTCTGCGGAACAAAACCCGGCTCGCGGAGGCCAGGTAGGCTCATCGAAGTGTGTAATTCCATCTTTGAGATTCTTTGCGTCTTTGCGTGAAATGTCCTTTGCCAAAGCGGTTGGTTCTCGCAAAGGCGCCAAGTCGCAAAGAAACGCAAAGTAAGACACTACGGGCCCACCAAATTCGCTTCAAAAACCGGATAGAATTGGACGAAATTTCGCGGCAAAATGCTCGCGTGAAAACGAACTCCAGCGCGGAAAAGAGCGTATAATCAGCTGACTCTTTTTCTCGTCAAAATCGCCTCGAAAGACCAGGGGAAACGAACATGAGCGCTGCCGTCCAAGCCACCAATCCTGACCTGCGAACCGAACTACTGAACTGGCGTATGCGTTTGGAAGCGACTGCCAAAACCGCGAATGGAGATTTTCAATTGAACGGGCTGCTGCGCGAAGTTCAGTCGGCGATTGAGAATCTGAACCGCGCTGAATCTTACGGCGTCTGCCAGGTCTGTCACGATTTGATCGGACAGGCCGCGATGACCGCCGACCCATTGGCGCGCTTCTGTCTGAGCTGTCTGACCCCGCAGCAATTGGAAGAGCTGGAGCGTGACCTGGATCGCGCGTGGCTGATCCAGGGCGAGTCGCTCCCGAAACAGAACCTCAAATTCAACGGCTGGGAAGTCGCCCATTATTATCAACCCGCCGGGCTCGTAGGCGGCGACTACTGTGACTTGATCGTAACTGATGCGGGCGAACTCTACTTCATGATCGGCGACGTGTCAGGTAAAGGGATCGCCGCGTCGTTTTTGATGAGCCGTCTGCACGCGATCTTTCGCAGCTTGATCAACACGGGTTTGTCGGTGACCGAACTGGTCGAGCGCGCCAATCGAGTATTCGCCGACACAACCATGCGTCCTTACTATGCGACGCTGGTTTGCGGCAAGGCATCTGCGAACGGCACGATTGAGATTTGCAACGCCGGCCACTGTGCACCGCTGCACCTTCACGATGGCATGGTCACGCCGGTGCCGGCGACCGGATTGCCGCTGGGCATGTTCTGTAACCAGACCTACTCTGCCACCACGATTGATGCGGTTAAAGGCGATCGGTTAGTGCTCTACACCGATGGCCTCTCTGAAACTCGAAATCATGACGAGGAGGAGTACGGCAAAGACCGCCTGCAAATGATGCTCAACGAGTTTCACGCGCATCCAACTGACGCTCTCCTGACGCAGGTGGTTGATGATGCCCGGAAATTCGCGGAAGGGCTGCCTATCACAGACGATCTGACTTTGATGGCCATCGAACTGACCGGTCATTGATGCCGGCTTGCACCCGATTCTGCCCTGCCCTCATTCGTGCGGTCGTGCCCTACTTTGGTTCTCTCCGCGCCGTCTCAGCGTGCTCTGCGGCTCCGCGGTGAGCTTTTCGCGGCACTACGTCACCGCCGAGGCGCAGAGCCCGCCGAGTCTACGCAGAGAAAAGCTGAAATATGACACTGCCAATTCGTGCCGCGGATCACATTCAGCCCTCCTTTCGTGTGATAAGATGACCCGCTTTCTCGCCTATCAGCGGAAGTGAGTTAGAATTGTCTTCGGATGCTGGAAGATCAAAAAACAGAAGAACACGATCTGCGGAAGGGCGGGTCGCGTGATCGTCAACTTCCCAAGGCGCGCCACCAGTTAGTGCGCGTCCTGCAAACGTCCGACTACGTCGCGGTCTCTCCATTCACTCCCCTGTCGCAGGCGATCGAAGCCATGAAAAGAGACGAAGGCGGTTGCGTAATCGTTTCCGACGATGGGCGCGTCGCCGGAATCTTTACTGAGCGCGACTTGCTAACCAAAATCATCGGTCAACAAGTCGATTTGAATTCACCCATTTCGCAGTGGATGCATCCTGCGGTCGAGACCCTTTCGCCGGACGCGACCGTGGGCGATGCGGTCAAGCTGATGAACGAAAAGGGCTTTCGGAATATCCCACTGGTCAAGAAAGGCGAGTTGATTGGATTGATTTCCGTGTTCGACATCATCACCTACCTGGCAGAGTGTTATCCGAAGGCGACCATGAATCTGCCACCGGTGCCGGCCCAGGTCATGGATACGGTTGAAGGAGGCTAGGTCCAATTTGAAGAGATCACAGACATTTTGGATCTTTCCTTTCCTGCTTCTCATCGCCGTGGCTGCTTTTGCGCAGGAGCAGAAGTCGCGCAATAAGAGTTACGAGCAGGGAAAGCTGGATGCCCGGGCCGCCGTTCAAGAGGGCATCTATGTAATCAAGACGTGGGGATTAGTTTCCCCTTCGATCGGCGGAGCGGTTTGCGGCTCGTTCCCGTCGCGCGAGAGCTTCTACAAGTTGATGTTAAAGGAAGAATTTGGCATCAGTTATGAATCAAGCGCCGGTTGTATAGTGGGCCAGGACGAAGTCGACTACTTTGCCGGCTACAATGACGAGACTAAAACCGCCGTGTTGGGCAAATACGGATTAGGCTTTTTCGACAAAGCCAGACGAAAGGCTGATGCAGAGTTCGATCGCAAATACGGCGAGAAGCAGAAAGCCTGTGAGAAAGAGCAAGCTGATTTTCTAGAATCCGTGAAGAGTCTTCCCGCAAGACAGCCACACTAATATCGCAAGAAGGACACGATTATTCATGAGCGCAGTCTTAGAACCACCAGTCGAAACCATCGACAAACATCTGGAAGAGCTCGACACCGTCACGATTCGCTTCGCCGGCGACTCGGGCGACGGCATGCAGTTGACGGGCACGCAGTTCACGAATACGTCGGCGATGATGGGCAACGACATCTCTACGCTGCCCGACTTTCCGGCAGAGATTCGCGCGCCCGCGGGCAGCTTGCCCGGCGTCAGCGGTTTTCAGCTGAATTTTTCCAATCACGACATTCGCACTCCGGGCGATCAACCGAACGTCCTGGTGGCGATGAACCCCGCAGCGCTGAAAGTAAATCTGCCGGACCTGGAAGAAGGCGGCACGATCATCGTCAATACTGATGAGTTCACGAAAGACAATCTCGAGAAGGCCGCGTACCACTCGAACCCGCTGGAAGACGGCTCGCTCACCGGTTATCGCGTGCATCAGCTGCCCATCTCGACGCTGAACATGAACGCGCTGAAAGGCGCGGTCGAGCTTTCACGTAAAGAGATGGCGCGCTCCAAGAACTTCTTCGCGCTCGGAGTTTTGTACTGGCTTTACGATCGGCCGCTTGAGCCTACCCTCGATTGGGTGCGCGCCAAGTTCAAGAAGAACCCGGAGTTGATCAAGGCAAACGAAGTGGCGCTGAAAACCGGCTACAACTTCGCCGAAACGACCGAAGTTTTCACCACTCACTATCGGGTTAAGAAGGCGGTCATCGCGCCGGGTCGTTACCGCAAGATTACGGGCAATGAAGCGACGGCCATCGGTTTTGTGGCCGCTGCCGAACTGGCGGGACGGCCGCTCTTCTACGGCTCGTACCCGATCACACCTGCCTCCGAGATTCTGCACGAGCTGGCACGCCACAAAAATTTCGGCGTTAAGACTTTTCAAGCCGAAGACGAAATCGCGGCCGTTTGCGCAGCGATCGGCGCGAGCTTCGCCGGTCACGTGGGACTGACGGGGACCTCAGGCCCCGGTGTTGCTCTGAAGCAGGAAGCGATCGGTCTGGCGGTGATGACAGAGTTGCCGCTCGTGATTGTGAATGTCCAGCGCGGCGGCCCATCAACCGGCTTGCCGACAAAAACCGAGCAGGCCGATCTGTTTCAGGCCGTCTGGGGACGTAACGGCGAGTGTCCGGCGATCGTTATCGCTCCCGCAACTCCGGCCGATTGTTTCGCCATGGCCATCGAAGCGGTGCGGCTGGCTTTCAAATACATGGTGCCGGTTTTCTACCTCTCGGATGGTTATCTGGCGAATGGCGCCGAGCCCTGGGCCCTGCCCGCGATCGAAAAACTGCCGCGCATCGACGTCAAATTCACCACCGACCCGTCGAACTTCATGCCGTACGCGCGCGACGAAGTCACGCTCGCGCGGCCGTGGGCGCTGCCCGGAACGCCGGGTTTAGAGCACCGCATCGGCGGCATTGAGAAGCAGCACATCACCGGGAACGTCAACTACGATCCCGAGAACCACCACTTGATGGTGAAGCTGCGCCAGGAAAAAGTTGATCGTGCCGTCGCGGACATACCGCCCATCGAAGTGTTCGGCGAGGAAACCGGAAAAGTTTTGGTGCTGGGTTGGGGATCGACCTACGGCTCGATCACTTCCGCCGTCGAGAAAATGCGCAATGAAGGAAAATCAGTCTCGAGCGCGCACATGCGTCACTTGAATCCTTTTCCAAAGAACCTCGGCCAGGTCCTTTCCGGATTCGAAACAGTGATCATTCCCGAAATGAACCTGGGCCAGCTGTGCACGATGATTCGCGCGCGCTACTTAATCGACGCAATTGCCTTCTCGAAGGTCAAGGGCCGGCCATTCCAGATCCGCGAAATTATCCGGAAGGTCGAGGAGTATTTGTGATTTCGCCAGCGCCATCAGTCCACGACGTTTACGCCGAGGGCCAGCGTTATTTCATGGGTGAAGGAAAGCTCAATCATGCGCTTACGCGACTGGTGGCCGATCTGCGCAATCACGAGATCGATTACATGGTGATCGGTGCGGTCGCCCTGTTGGCACACGGATATCCTCGTTTCACGGAGGACATTGACGTCATTCTCACGCCCGAGGGTTTGGAGAGATTTCATGACGAGCTGATCGGTCTCGGATATGTTCCCGCCTTCCAGGGAGCGCGTAAGCGGTTGAGGTCAGCACTCGATGGTACGCCTGTAGAACTGATCGCATCGGGCGAATTCCCCGGCGACGGCAAACCGAAGCCTATAGCTTTTCCAAACCCGTCGGAAGGCTCAGTTGAGATTGATGGAGTGAACTTCGCGACGCTTGAGAAGCTAATCGAATTAAAGCTTGCTTCTGGCATGACCGCGTCAGACAGATTGAAGGATCTCGCCGATGTCCAGGAACTCATCAAGATGCGCGGACTCGACCGTGAATTCGCAGAAAAACTCAATCCCTACGTACGAGAGAAATATTTAGAGCTGTTGGACGCAGTCCAACGAGGCAGTAACTATCAGGAGCAATCATGATCACACAAGGTAACGGTTCAAGCGGTAACGGACACGCACACGTCGATGCTTCGGTTTCGGCGGAGAGCGAAGGCGGCGCAGCTCTCTTTCAAATCGCGCCACCACCGGGGCAGATGACGAAGAAAGACTTCGTCTCGAATCAGGAAGTGCGCTGGTGTCCCGGCTGTGGCGACTACGCCATCCTCAACAACGTGCAAAAAGTGATGCCTGAACTCGGCATTCCGCGCGAGAAGGTGGTTTTTGTTTCGGGCATCGGCTGTTCGTCGCGCTTTCCTTACTACATGAATACGTACGGGTTTCACAGCATTCACGGACGCGCGCCCGCGATTGCCACCGGAATTAAAGCCGCAAATCCCGAACTGAGCGTGTGGGTCATCACCGGTGACGGCGACGCGCTCTCGATTGGCGGCAATCACTTCATGCACGTGCTGCGGCGCAACCTCGACATCAATTACATCCTTTTCAATAACCGCATCTACGGCTTGACCAAGGGTCAATACAGTCCGACTTCCGTCTTTGGCCAACGCACAAAATCGACGCCGATGGGCGTGATTGATTACCCGGTGAATCCTCTGTCGCTGGCGATTGCCAGCGAGGCCACCTTCGTCGGGCGCGCGATCGATATCGACGTGAAGCATCTCGGCTCGGTGGTTGACGCGGCCGCAAAGCACAAAGGCGTTTCTTTCATCGAGGTCTATCAGAACTGCAACATCTTTAACGACGGCGCCTTCGATTACTTTGCCGAGCGCAGCGTGCGACCGGACCGGGTGCTCTATCTCGAACACGGCAAGCCGATGATCTTCGGCAAGGACCGCAATCAGGGTATTCGGATGAATGGCGCCCATCCCGAAGTAGTCACGATCGGCGAGAACGGAATCACCGAAGCCGACATCCTGGTGCACAACATTAACCTCGAGGATCCGTCCGTCGCCTTCATGCTCGCGCGTATGGAGCAGCCCGATTTTCCGCAGCCGGTTGGCATCTTCCGGGCGGTCACGCGACCCAGTTACGATCAGATGATGGCCGAGCAAATTGACTCTGCAATCGCAAAGTCCGGCCCGGGCACTCTCGACAAATTGATCTATAGCGGCGACATGTGGACGGTGGAATAAGTTTCAAGTCCAAAGTTCCAGGTTTCAAGCTCTATGCCGAACTTGAAACCTGGAACCTGAAACTTGAAACCATGAGGAGCATAGCGACGAATGCTTTGTCCATCCTGCGGTTACGACAACATCGAAGGCACTGATCGTTGCGAAGAGTGCGTAACGTCGCTGCGTCAATTCGACGTGCCGCAGGCGGATCGCGCAGAAGGTCTGGCGCGCTCGGTGATGGAAGACAATCTCAACCAGATCGAACAGGAATTCGTCGGCGTAACCTCCGACACGCCGGCAGTCGCAGCGATCGACAAAATGAGGACCGCGCACGTCGGCTGCGCGCTGGTGATTGATGAGGGAAAGTTGCTGGGAATCTTCACTGAGCGCGACGTCCTCAACAAACTGACCGGTAAGCAAGCACTCGCACCGACGACGCCCGTCAAAGAATTGATGAGCGCGGATCCGGAGACGCTTCGCGAGACGGACTCAGTCGCGACCGCGCTGAGCAAAATGTCGCTCGGCCGCTACCGTCATATTCCCGTGCGAAAGACCGACGGCACGTACGCCGTAACTTCTAT
>DASUTF010000112.1:0-8493 GCA_036374695.1 Pyrinomonadaceae bacterium | reverse complement strand
GTCGTCATTAGAATCGGACGCAGACGATCGCGATTGCCCTGCATGATGGCCTGCGGGCGCTCCATGCCCATTTGGCGCAGCTTGTTCATGTGATCGATTTGCAGAATCGAATTCTTCTTAACAACGCCAAATAGCACCAGCAGACCCAGCGCGGAATAGAGATTCAAGGTGTCGCTGGTCAGCCACAGCGACAACAATCCGAAAGGCATCGACAACGGCAGGCTGAGCAGAATCGTTACCGGGTGAACGGTGCTCTCGAACTGCGAGGCCAGGATCATGTACATGAAAATGACCGAGAGGATGAACGCCCAGACGAATTCAACGAATGTTCTTTCCAGTTCGCGCGCGCGACCGGCAACGGTCGTGGTGTAGGCTACCGGCAGATTCATCTTCGATACCTCACCACGCAGAGCTTCAATGCGATCGGCCAACGCATGCCCTGGCGCTATTGACGCCCGTAAAGACACCTGCCGTTCGCGATCAAGGTGATCGATGCGTGACGGACTTATCTCGCGGGTGATGTTCACCAGATTGTCCAGCCTTACCAGGCCGCCGCGCGACGAAGGCACATAGAGACGCCCAATCGTTTCCGGGTCCGAACGATCGCGTTCGCTCAAACGAATCTGCACGTCGTAGTCTTCATTCAGTGACTCGTCGCGGTATCGCGAAGCCTGATCCTCGCCGCCGACCATCAGGCGAAGATTCGTTGAGATGTCCGATGTATCGACGCCCAGATCCGCGGCGCGCTGCCGGTCGATCTTGACGCGCAACTCGGGCTTATTCAGCTTCAAGGAAGTGTCGATATCGACGATCCCGCCCAAGCTTGATGCGCGCTTGCTTAACGCCTCTGCATATTCCGAAAGCTTGTCGATTTCAGGACCCCGAAACACAAAGTCGATGTCGAACCGGCCGCCTGCGCCAAAGTTAAACGAGTTCGAGTTGCGCACGCCCGCCCGCATCGGCGCGAATTTTTGCAGGCGGCGCCGGACTTCCTGCATCACGTCCTGCTGCGTGTAGTTGCCGCGGAACGCTTGCCAGGGTTTCCCTTTTTTCAATTCCGTCCAGATGCGGGTCAACGACAGAGTCCGCTCTTCATGTGGCGCAATGCGCACGTAAGCGCCGCCGGAATTCAGCCCGCCGATGAAGGATCCCCCGGCACTGGAGAGCACCAGACGCACGCCGTGGGTCGCCATGATCTGCTTCTCGATTTCCAGCATGGCGGCGTTCATCACCTGCATGTTGGTGCCTTCGGGCCCGTTGATGTTGACTTCGAATTCGGCCTCGTCAACGTTGCTCGGAATAAACTCCTGCTTCACCGCGCGATAAAGGGGCACCGTGGAAAAGATCACGGCCAGCGCCACCACTGACACGGCGATACGATGGCGCATCGCAAAGCTCAACATCCACGTATAGCCCCTATCGATCCAACGATAGAAGCCCTTGCGGGAGGCCGCCTGGCCGTGACCACCCGTGTCTTTCACGCGGATCAGACGCGAACTCATGACCGGCGTCAGCGTGAATGAAACCAACAGGCTGACCATGATCGCGACCGCCGCGGTGATGCCGAACTGGTAAAGGAAGCGACCCGAAATCGAAGACATGAACGAGACCGGCAGAAAGATCACCACCAGCGAAAGTGTCGTCGCCAAAACCGCCAGTCCGATGTCTTTCGTAGCTTCTTTGGCGGCTTCCCGCGGCGGCATGCGTTTCTCTTCAATGAACCGGAAAATATTTTCCAGCACGACGATCGCGTCGTCGATAACGACGCCGACCATCAGTACCAGCGCCAGCATCGTCACGCTGTTCAGAGTGAAGTCCAACGCGCGCATCATGGCGAACGTCGAAATCAGCGACGCCGGAATCGCCACCGCGGCAATAATTGTCGAGCGCCACGAGCGCATGAAAAGAAGCACGACCAAACTGGCGAGAATGCCGCCGAGAACCAGGTGCGTCTGAATCTCATGCAGGGCCGACTCGATATAGCGTGACTGATCGCGAATCACTTCAAGCTTTACATCCGACGGAAGCTGTCCAGTCAAGCGCGGCAGTTCCCGCTTGACGCCGTTGATTACTTCGATGGTGTTCGCGCCCGACTGACGACGAATGTCCAGCGTCACGGTCGGCACACCGTTAAGCCGCGCCAGCGACCGCTGTTCCCGGGTTCCATCTTCAACGCGACCGACATCGCGAAGGCGCACGGGTACGCCGTTGATGTTGGCAACTACTAAGTCTTCAAACTGTCGTGGATCGGTAAAGCGGCCGAGCGTGCGCAGCACTAACTCTTCGCGACCAGTGTTTACGTTGCCGCCCGGCACGTCGGCGTTCTGTCGCTGCAGCGCCTGCCGGACCTGGGTGATGGGAAGTTGATACGCCTCAAGCCGTTCGGCATCGATCCAAATATTGATAGCGCGCTGCAGGCCGCCCACGACCCGAACTTCCCCGACGCCGCTCACGCGTTCAAGCTGTGGCCGGGCCGTCTTGTCGCCGAGCTCAGTCAGCTCGCGAATCGAACGATCCGCCGAGAGAGCGATGGTCAAAACCGGCGTGCTGTCGTTGTCGAATTTCGAGACGATGGGCGGGCTGGCGTCTTCGGGTAAGCGCCGGCCGAGACCGGTAACGCGATCGCGAATGTCCTGGGCGGCTGATTCGATGTCGCGATTGAGTTTGAAGGTGGCGATGACAAACGATTGGCCCTGACTTGAAATTGAGCGCAGCTCGTCAATGCCATCGACGGTGTTGACTGCGTCTTCGATCGGTTGCGTGAGCAGTGACTCGACTTCTTCAGGCGAAGCGCCGGGAAGTCCGGTGCGAACGCTGACGGTGGGAACGTCAACCGAGGGGAAACGATCAACGCCCAGGCGGAAATAGCTCGCCGCGCCGACGACGACCAAAGAAAGAATGATCATCGCAGCGAAGACCGGACGGCGAATACATATCTCGGCTAGTTTCTGCATGACAAAGCGCTAGAAATCATTTTCCATTTTCCATTTGTGATCTGACATTCGCTTTGCTCAGTCATCGAGTTGTGCAGTTGAAATGAAAAATGATAAACGGCAAATGACGAATGGGAAATGATCTTACTCCGTCACCGTTACTGCCTGACCCGACTGTAAGTTCCCCGGATTTACCACGACGGGCTGACCAACGTTGACGCCCGATCTTATCTCGACCCAGTCGGCCCCGCGCCGGCCGGTCATCACAACTTTTTCGACGGCCTTGCCGCCTTCAACGATAATCACTTTTTCGATGCCGGCGAAAGTTACGATCGCGCTCGGCGGAACCGTCGCGGCGGTGCTGGTCTGATCCGTCACAATCTCGGCCCGGACAAATGCGCCGGGTCGCAGGCGGCCGCTGTTACGCACGTCGGCTTCGACGGCAAGCACGCGATTCTGCTGACTGATCGACGGGCTCAGACGCTTGACGACTCCGAGATAAGCCTCCGCATCGCCTTCGACAGTGACGCGCACGCTTTGTCCGTTGCGAATATTGTTTGATTCGCGCTCAGGCACATCGACGCGCAATCGCAAGGGATCGATCTGCACGATATCGACGACCGGCGCGCCGGCCGCGAGATATTCCCCCACGCTTGCGCTCTTCTGCTGCACGACGCCATTCATCGGCGAGTAAAGCACTGTGTCGGCAAGCTGCTGTCGAGCAAGATTCAGCTCAGAACGTCTCTGCGCCAGGAGACCTTGCCGGTTCCGAATCTCTTCGATGGCATCCTGGTAACGGCTGGCGGCAACTTTGTACTCGGCGTCAGCCGTGTCGTACTCAGCGCGTGGAATGATTCCCTGGTTGATCAAACGCGCCGCGCGATCACGCTTCGCCTTCGCTTCGTCGAGCACCGCCTTCGCTTCTCGCACGGGTCCGGTCTGCTCGAGCGCCACGCGGTCGTCATTACCCGCGGGCGACAATCCGACACGCGCGCGTGTTTGGGCCAGCGCAGCTTCCGCCTGCTGGACGCGGAGTTGATAGTCCTGCTGCTCGAGCCGCGCAATCGCTTGCCCCTTGCGCACGACGCTTCCCAAATCGACGGTTATCGATTGCAGACGACCGGCGACTTTCATCCCGACAGTCGTCTGGTCATAGGCGGCCAGCGTTCCGTTAACAGTCACTGTGTCGCCGATCGGCGTCTGCATCACCGGTACCGTCTTTACCTGGCGCGGTTGGCCTTTGCCATCGCCAGGGGCCGCCCGCCCGGACGCCGGATAATCACTCTTGCAGGCGGTCGAGCAGACTGCCGCAAATGCGAGCAGAGCGATAGCTGCAGGCCGAGAATAGATCCGAATATTGGAAAGCAAACCCATCGTATTTTCAGTAGGATTCGTGAAGTCTAACACGTTAGACGACGGGAGGTTGAGTTGGGTTACGGCTTCAGCGTGACCGGCGAATAGCCCAGCCCGTCGGGTTCTTTTCCAGCCGTCAAACGACCGGCGACTTGCCAGGTTTTCAGGTCGATCATAGTCACGATGTCTGCGTTCGTATTTGCGACGAACGCATGGGAAAGCCTGGATGAGACGAGGATGCCCACCGGCACCGGACTCTGGCCGAATTGACCGCCGAAGAGACGCTGACCTGAGGTGCTTCCCTCGGCGGCTTTCAAAAGCATCGGGATGCGCCGGATTTCTTTTTTGGCCGCCGCGTCAAAGATCGCCACGTCACCGGAACGCGCGTTCGAAACCAAAACGTGCTTGCCGCCCGGCGCGAATTTCACGCGAATCGGAAAATCCTTTGATTCGAGGGTGGCTGATATCTTCAACGTGTTGACGTCGATCACTGAGACCGTATTAGCCGCACGGTTCGTCACCCACACTTCCTTTTCGTCAGGTGAGATGTCGATACCTTCGGCGCCGGGCCCCGTTGCGAGATCCGAAATCTTCTTACGCGTCTTCAAGTCAATGACCGTGACTGAGCCCGATCCAATGTTCGCCACGAAAGCCTTATTGCTGCGCCGGGCGAGCACGACCATGTGCGAGACGTTCTGATCGGTGGTGACGGCGGCGGCGACTTTCCCACTCTCAATATCCACGATCAACAGAGCCTTGTTCCCTTCAGCCGTGACCACGATTTCGTTTCCGCGCAGCCATTCGATGCCGTGGGGCCGGCGATACTCGCCGAGATCGATCGTCCTGAGTGTCTTCTTGCCCGCGACATCAATAACCGTCAGAGAACTTCCCGCAGCCTGCTGGGTGCCGTAGTTAGCAATCACCGCGATCTTGCCGTTGGGCGAGACGGCAACTTCGTGCGGCCCGGCGCCGGTTGGGATGGTAGCTACGGCGGTCTTAGTGGCGACGTTAATCAGCGAGACAGTGTTGTCGGATTTGTTCAGCACGATCAGCGTGCCGGAATCGGCGGCAACCGAGCCGGGCAGAAATACGATGAGAATCGTGGCAAGAATGGAAAGCGTAAGAAACCGTAAGAGTCCCATTGCTGAATCCTCCGAGCAGACTAGTTGAACGGCCAGTAACTAAGTTTACGCGCAAGAAGAGCGGGGGCAAGCCCACCTTCCTCACCCCCGAGCCGATTAGAGTATTGTGATCCCACCTGTGAATGGCTTTCAGCGTGAAGCGATCGAGCGAGTTAGGCGTCTCAGGTCAGGAAGGGCGGGCTTGCTGCCGCTCTCATGTCAGCTCGAACACTTTTTGCGCGAAGCCTACTAACTTATGCGTCAAAAACTCTTGCGAAACAAGTAGGACATTTTGATGAAAAACGTGCGCCGGTTGCGACGGAATCCCGGCTCGAACTGGTCCGTAAATGGATTTAAGCCTTTGTAGTTCAAGTCGTCATTGTAACCGATGTAAAAAGCCGTCCCCGGATTTGGCGTGTAGCCGAACAGCAACTGTGCCCGTGCGTTTGACTCGATGGTTTCATAGTCAACGCGGGCGCGCGCGAACACAAACCGCGAGAACTGATAAGTTGAACGAAAGGAAAAAATGTTCTCGTCAAACGCAAGCAATCCGGTGTCGTGACGCCGCAGCCGGCTTTTTTCGTAATTGAGTGAGGCGCTCAACGCATCAGTCGGTTGAAAGGAAATGCCTGCTTCGATGTTCAGGCCCTTCCCGGGACCCGGGTCGAGCGGCGCGTCAGGGTCCGCCAGCGCCGCCGGACTCACGCGGGGATACTTTGGTTCCGCGCCAAAGTCGAAATCGAAAGAGTTGTTGTCGTATTGGACCGAGAATTCGGCCGAGACCTTTTCCGAAGGACTGGCCTCGATATCAAACGTGACTGCCCGGTAATAGGTCGAACGCTCGGGCGCGCCGAAAAAAGCGCCCGATTGAGTTGCGGTGCGCACCGGACCGAACTCTCTTTCGAACAATCTCTCGTAACCGAAAACCAGCCCTCCTTCGATCTGAATGTTGTGTTTCAGTTGAAGGTCGATCTCGGGTTGGGCTTCCCAGCTCAACAGGTGACCTTGCCAATCGAAAGCCGGCCGCAGCGCCCCGGTAAGACGCCACGAAATCAAAGTCGCCTTTGGTCGCGGATCGTTGCTGAACCTGATGAAAGCGTTGTGCGAGTTTACGTTGGTGCGACGCGTAAATCCCACCTCGGCTCGATAGTCCTGTGTCAGGCCATTACCATTCAGGCGCCATCCGACGTTGCGACCGGTGAAGTCCAGCTCGTATGAATATCCAAAGCCGTTTCCCGTCCGGTAATAGTTGCGCGTGTTCCGGTTCACGAAGCAGGGTTCGTTGATCGCCGGCCGATGAAGATCCTTTTCGGGTTCGAAGAAACATCGTCTGGACGTCGTGCCCAGCACCTGGAATGCGGCATATGTCTTCGGATCGATTCTGAAACGACCGTCGAGCCCGGCGAGCTGGCTGTGCCGCTCGATAAAGTTGTAACTGGTCGCGAGAAAACCGATGTGTGAATCCTTGTTTCCGATATCACGCTTCACGCGCAGCACCGCGACGTAAGCGTTTTTATCCACGAACCGCAAATTAGCCGGCCGAGTTCTTTCGTCAGGACTAAAGTTGCCCGGCGCATTGTCACTGGCAACGATAAGTCCGAAAGAGTTGCGGCCCAGCTTACCTGAGAGCTTTGCTGCTACGTCCGGATCGACGATCGCGCGCGTGTGCACCGCCTGAAGCGGTGTGCGAAAGATCTCGATGCCCTCTAAAAAGAACGGCCGCTTCTCTTCAAAGAAAATCGGAAACCGTTGATTTGCTGTGATCACAGTCTGATCCGCTTCGACCTGCGCAAAGTCGGGATTCACGGTGAAGTCGAGCGTCACTGTCGGCGTAATCCCGTACTTCAGGGTCACGCCGGGGTCGAACTTCAGCGGCTCGTTGACGAATCGGCCCGGATCTAATCCGGGCGCACCGGGAGGCAACGTCGCGACGCGGTTTCCAGTCTCGGAGATGGTAATGCTGGGTATCACCTCGAGCGTTCGCTCAGTTGAGATTCCTTCCAGGCCCGTGAGGTGGCCGGCTTCGCTCAAGGTCGAAGCGATCTCACGAGAGTCGGGCATCCACGAGTTGACTTCACTATCGAAGCGAAAGAACTCGCGCAGGATATGAATTCCCCACAGCTGGTTCTTGCCGGCTTTATAGCGGAGCGACTTGAACGGGATGGCGACTTCGACTGTCCAACCTTCGTTGTCAATCACGCCCTTCGACTCCATCACGATGTCGATGCTGTAATCGGCCTGGTCTTCGCCCTCGCTCAATATTCCGTCCTGCTGAATGCCGAAGGGATTCCAGCCGAGCACGTACGCGCGCCGCTGATCGTTAAAAGTGTCGAGAAGAATACGAACATTATCGTCGCTAAAAACGGCATCGCGCTTGGCGACCGTGGCGCGGATCTTGTCGGGCTCGTCGAAACACCGAAAGGCGAAATAAAGCGTCCTGGAATCGTAGCCGGCCCGGGCCTCTGTGTGCCTGGACGGGGCGATATTGTCACCCGGTTTGGTTTGCAGAAAGTCTTTAAAGACGGCGGCCTGTCTCCAGGCTTCATCGTCGAGCTTGCCGTCAATTACCGGCGCTTTGTCGAATCGCGGAACGCGAACCGGCTGCGACTTTTCCGGCGGAATCGAAGCGTTTCTTGTTTGCGCTGCTACGGGAGAGGGCGCCGGGAATGCTCCGGACTGCGCTCTGGCCGGCAGGAAAAGCAACCCTTGCAGGGCAACTAAGAAGAGAATTTGTTTAATTTCCGGCACGTTCCTTGACGCGCCAGTTTGAACTAACTCAATAAGTTCTGGCTAGCGGAGCAGTCCGCGGGGCACTAGCCCGAGCGTCAGGGAGGGCTCCTTTGAGCTATGTGAGCCTTCCCTCACGGTCGGGGCTAATGCCCGGTAACGGCAACCGTTATCCGCCGAAACTCTTCCGAATCAGGTAAGACATTTTGATGAAGAAGGTGCGGCCGTTGCGCCGAAAACCGGGTTCCAAATCGCCGGTGAACCGATTAAAACCGTTGCGGTTCAGATCGTCGTTGTAGCCCGCGTAGAACGCCGTGCCCGGGTTCGGCGTCCAGCCAAGCAGGAATTGTCCGCGAACG
>DASUTF010000111.1:0-54033 GCA_036374695.1 Pyrinomonadaceae bacterium | reverse complement strand
CTGACTGTGCCTTCGATAACTGCGCCCTGGTATTCACCAGGTTCACGCACGGTCATCGTGAAACGGTCGCCCTGCTTCGTCTGCTTTGTGGTTAAGTCATTGTTTAGAACAGCCACGACGGTTTCTCCATCGCGCACAATGAATTCACCTCTGTTCACATCTACGTTGTCCGGTCTCGAACCGTCATAGATATTCCATTGCGCGACCTCCGAAGTCCGGTCATAAAGACTCCTAACCACCACGGGTTGGTTCAGGCGGTCTGAGTAGATCTGCCGGGTAACGCGCAACCGGTTGCCGTTTTCGATGGCCTCGAAAGTGACTGTGAAATCATTGTTTCGATACCCGGTAGACTTTACGACTAACTGATCCCCCCGCAGGGTCGCGGTAACCCGACTGGTTCGACCATTGAGTTGTTCCTGGCGTTCGACACCGTCCGCTTCAAAGGTTGATTGCGGAGCGAGCGACGAAGCCATTGTCAAAGTTGAACCCTTACGTTCAATCGCCAACATCTCAGGCGATTCAAGACGCGCGATTATGCGATCCTGGACCGCCTGTCGTTCGTTGCTGGATAGGCTGCGAGTCACGCGATCCGCGACATCGCGTGGATTGTCACTGCGGGATGGATCCAACCTGAACGTTCCCGTTAAGCGACTACTTGCGTAATAGGTGTTTGGTTGGTTCCACCGCCAACTGATGCCATACGCCTTGGCCAGTGCGTTGAGATCGGTTCGCACCTGCGCCCAATTATTTTGAACCTGCGGGCCTAGGCGATTGCGATTCAGGTAATCATTGACCAGTGATGCCCTTTGCAGGATGTTTTGGACATCGGCTGCTTCCGCCTGGCGACGAGAAAACCGGTCCCTAAACTGACTAAGGGCGCTTTCAAAGTCCGATTCCAACGAATTAATCTCGTTTGCGGGACGTGTTTCGCTAATGCGGCCCTGAGCCAGGTCGGAATTGAGGCTATTGCGGAACCGGTTGGAACTCTGTTCCAGTCGTTGAAGGATGCCGCTGACCCGACGCACGGTGGCGCTGGAAGGTTGTCGTTGTCCCTGTGCGCTTGCACCAATCATCAAGAGCGCGAACAGGGCATATATCGAAATAACACGTTTTGAGTTCTTCATCATTTCTCCTCCATTCAACACAAGTAAATCTTCTAGCCGGTTTCCCAAGCACACGTCACCATCCGTGCTGTTTCCTCGTTGAGTGAAACGCACCCGATGCAGGCGACACGATTCAAGATGACGCTATGCGTTATCTCATAGTGCAAGATTCATTCCTGTGAAAACACCTCGATCTTGTGCCCGATTTCCGTGTCCGATTTGCGTGTGCCTGCGCAAAGATACGCAACTCAACAGCAGAATCTCACAGCAGTTTTGAGGTTGTGGGGCCACCCAAAACTCTTGTCATGAGTCGGCCTCGCGTCCCGCAGAAAACGGACCGCGCGATGTTATCGGTGAGAACTTCAGTTGCCTTGTGGCTCGACGCGCATCGCTTCGCTTATTTCATTCGAGGGATGCACGATGATCTGTTCATTTTCCTTGAGGCCACCAAGTATTTCGGCCTCGAACGGCGTACGCTGACCGACCTGCACCTGGCGGCGATACGCTTTGTTTTCCTCAACCACGAAAACGCTCCAGCCGTCACCCGTGCGGAAAAGCGCGCTGGATGGGACCTTCAGTACTTTTTCGCTTTCCCAAATCACAATCCGGCCTTCGACCCGGTACCCATCCCCCAGGGTCTCAGCAATCTCAGTAAAATCAGCGATCACGTTCACGCGCTGCTCCTCTACTCCGAGCGCGGAAACCTTAGTGAAAGCGGAAGGTTCAACCAGCCGAACGCGGGCCTCAAGGGCCGTGTCTCCACCCCAACGTTCGATCAGCACAAGTGCTCCTGGTTTCACTTTCACTGCGTCCGTCGAGAGCAACTCGATCACCACTTCCAATTTCGAAGGATTGCTCAGCTCGACCAGCGGCGTGCCGGCGCTGATGACTCTTTCGCTCTCTTCGATGACGCGGAGCACGCGACCACCGACGGGAGCCCGCACTTGCACAGCGGCAGTTGGTTGCCGGTAGCCTCTATCGAGCGCGAGCAAAGCTGAGCGCGCAATCTCAACTTCATGGCCGGCGGTCTCAGACCGGGACTTAACCGCCTCTACTTCGCGCACCGTAACATCCATGGCCGTTTGCGCGCGTTCAAGTTCCTGTCGCGAAACCACTCCGGCATTAATTAGTTTTTGAGTGCGTTCAAACTCCCGGCGCGCCTGCTCGTAGCCGGCTCGAGCGCGCTGCACCATCGCATCACTTTCACGCCTGGCATCTTCGGCAGCATTGACGCGGGCGACTGCTTCGGCACGTTGGCGTGGATCAAGAGGAGAGAGTGGCAGCGACTCGATCCGGGCTATCAACTGATCCTGCCGTACAGGATCGCCGCGCCGCAAAGTTATTCGTCGCAGCCGCCCCGCTACGGGCGAAGCGATCACGTAACGATCGTGAACGCGAGTTCGGCCTTCGCCGTCGACGGTGACCTGCAATGGACCAGAAACCGCCTTCGCTGTATCGACCCGTGCCGGCTGTGGACGCAGCCAAAGGACCAGGAGGGCGCCGGCGATACCGACGACGATGAGCCACATGAGCAGATTAAAGACCCGTTTCATAATTCACTCCCTTGTTTTCAGCACCGCCACCAAATCCAGATGACGCAAACGCCACCGAACCAGAAAGCCGGAAAGCAAAGCCGACCCGGACACAACCACAAACGCGAGGGAATACGTTCGGGCGCTCACATACAGGGGAAACCGGATAAGTTCGGTGTCTATCGCCACGGTTATCAGACCGGCAATGCCGTAACCAAGGGCAAAGCCCAGCGGAATCGCCATCAGAGTTAACACCGCCTGCTCCCCAAGCAGGATGAAAGCTATCTCTCGCCGCGTGAAACCGAGAACGCGCAGTGAGGCCAGTTCGTGTCCGCGTTCAGAGAGTGCAATGCGCGCGCCGTTATAGACCATTCCCAACGCGATGATCACAGAGAATCCGATCAGAATTGCTGTCGAGGTATTGATGGTGCGGGCAATTGTGTCTTTGAAGCTTGCCAGCGCCGCTTGCGGGATGGATACAGCACTTACAGCAGGCGTTTGTTTCAGCTGCGCATATAAGCGCGGAATCTCGGGTTCATCAACCATAAGATAGGCGCCGCTGCTTGAGGCACCCTCATCCATCAACCGGTTCAAGGCGTCGATGTTCATATAGGCCGAAAGGCCGATCAGCTCAGCTACGGTGCCCGCCACCAGAACCTGTCGCACCGGTCGTTTGCCTTCCAGAATTTCAAGGGTCACAGTTTGTCCGGGTCTGACTCCGAGAAGTTCAGCCAGTTTCGTGCTTAACAGAAGCCCGTCGCGCGGCGGACTGGTGATCTGATAATCCTGAGCGACAATTCGGCGCAGATCGCTGTCTGTTTGTAAGCCCAGTATTGCGACGCGTCTAAATCGATTTTCAAAGCGAAGTCGAGCAGGCGTTGCGCGAAAGGTTTCTACCCGGACGACGCCCGGAAGATGAGCCAGGTCGTAACGGGCGTCGGCGGGACGCGGTTCATTGAAAACCACCGACAAATCCTCGCGTTGGACCGAGCCGAATTGCACCTCCATGATTCGTCCGACGGTGTCGAAATAAAGGAAAAAGCCCACCACAAGCAGCGCCACAGCGAGAGCGACCCCGAAGATAGAGATCATGGCTTTCAACGGACGCCGCTCCAGATTGCGCATGATGATTCGCGTTGCCGGCGAGACGAGGCGATGCAATCCCGTCTTTTCGACCAGCCCGGTGCGAAATCGCGCCGGTGCTTCGGGCCGCATGGCTTCGGCGGGCGGCAAAGAGGCGGCTCGGCGCACGGCGGCCAGGGCGCCGACAGCCGCCGACCCCAGGCTAATCAGCAAAGCACTGCCAATGAGTGTTGGTGAGACTTGATAGCTGAGCACCGGGAAGTGAAAGAAATGCATGTAGAGCGCCGTGATCTGGTAGCCGAAGTACCAGCCCAGGCCGATGCCGAGTACAACTCCGCCGGCGATGACCAGGAGCGCGAGTTTCAAATAGTGAAACCCAATGGCGAATTTGCCGTAGCCAAAGGCTTTGAGCACGGCGATCTGATCGCGTTGCGTGCTGACCAGTCGCGACAGCACCAAATGGATCAGGAACGCGGTCACAGTGAGAAAAATCGCCGGAATGAATGTGCCCGTCACTTGAAGCTCGGCGATCTCGTTTGTCAGAAAATGATTCGACATCTGATCGACACGTCCATAAGCCCCGAGGCCGCCGTACTGCCCGAGCAGTTGATCTAACCGGTCGATTACGTTTGCTTCGATCGCCCCGGGCGCTAGCGCGAGCGCGACGTCATTAAACGCTTCGTCCATATTGAACGCCGGCCCGAGGGATTCCCGGCTCATCCACAGAACGCCCGAGCGGCGGCTGTCGGGAAACATCTCGCCGGCGCGGATTTCGTAAACGTATTCAGGAGAGAGGGCCAGGCCAACGATCCGCAATTTCTGCCACCGGCCATTGATGATGGCGGCGATTGAGTCACCGGGCTTCAAGCCGTTCGCGTTGGCAAAGGTTTGGCTGGCAATCACTTCATCGCGCCGGCCACGCTCAACATACCGGCCCTCGCTGATGTAAAGATCGTTGAGTATTGAAGTTCGCTGTTCCGGGATTGAAACAAGCCTTCCCTTGGCGGGTTCGTCCAGACCGGGAACATCGAGGGTGACATCGGCGACCACGCGAGTTTCTGCTTTGGCGACGCCGGGAATTTCGCTGATGCGGGATGCGAGCGAATTGGGCGCGCGCTTTAGCTGAACAAAAATGTCCGCGAACCGATAGCTGCGGTAATAGACCTCTTGCGAAGTCAAAAGAGAGTCATAGGTGCTGCGCATGGCGATGAAGGAAGCAACGCCACAGGCCACGACGAGCGTGATGGCTACGACTTGCCCCCAAAGATGCGCAACATCGCGAACTAATTTTCGATCAAGTGCCGCCATCGTCGTCTACCAAACCAAATCGCTCGGCGATGCTCGTCTTTCGTTACGGCTCTCTTCAGCAATTTCGCCACTGCGCATCCGCAAAACGCGATCGGCCATATCCGCGATGGCGGCGTTGTGCGTGATGATTGCGGTAGTGGTGCCGAGTTCATCGTTGATTCTCTGAATCACTTCCAGCACCAGCTTTCCGGTGGCGTAATCCAAAGCGCCCGTGGGCTCATCGCAAAGCAGGACCTCGGGTCGCTTGGCTACGGCGCGGGCGATCGCGACGCGTTGTTGCTCGCCGCCCGAAAGCTGGGCCGGGAAATGATTCATGCGATCGCCGAGCCCGACAAGTTGCAATGCGTCGGCAGGACGCATCGGATCAGAGGCGATGTCCGTCACCAGCTCGACGTTCTCGTAAGCAGTCAGACTCGGAATAAGGTTGTAGAACTGAAAAACGAAACCGACATGTTCGCGTCGATACCGCGTTAACTCGGCATCGTCATCTATGGTCAGATTGTGATCGCGATAAACAACTTCTCCACTCGTGGGAACGTCGAGGCCACCGAGAATATTCAGCAGGGTTGACTTGCCGCTGCCGGAGGCGCCCAGCAACACCACAATTTCTCCCCGGTACAATTCGAGATCGACGGAACGCAGTGCGTGGACCTCGACATCGCCCATCCGGTAGATCTTTGAAAGGCCGCGCGCAATGAAAACCGCCTCTCTAACCACGGATTGTTTAGCCGGCTGCTTCGTTCGATAACCCGCGTTGACCAGCCGCCCCAGTGGGGGCTGTCCGATAGTGCTAACTGAAGATGTCGCGACCTTAATCATGCGCGGTTACCTCGAGTCAGTCGTGTATGAAACGAGCATTCCGTGTGCCCAACGGTTGAAGTCTCAGCATTCGATTTTGGCGGCTCGCCCGAGCAATTTAGTGAGTACTTTCACGCTCGTTAGGGCGTCTTTTTCCGCAAGAAATCGTTGGGTTGGGAGAATCAAGCATTGCTGTGCAGATCAGGCTATCGGCATGGCTCTTGCACCTTCAGTCGGTTAATCGATCCGCTTTTTTCATACTCAGACTGTGAGCGAGTAGCGTGGAGTAACCATCATGGAAACGCATCTCATCTACACACTGGATTTTGATCAGATTAGTTTGCAGGATCTCCCGCGCGTCGGCGGCAAGAATGCTTCGCTTGGCGAGTTATTCAACGCGCTCAAGCCGAAAGGAATCGGCGTCCTCGATGGCTTCGCTACGACGGCCGATGCGTACCGTTCCCTGCTGGCGGAAGACAGCCTCGAATACAATCTGCGTGCGCTACTCGATTTTGATCCCGAAGATGTTCACGAACTCGCCATTCGTGGCCATGCCGCCCGCGCGGCAGTGTTGGAAACACCTTTGCCGCTGGAACTGCGGACAGCAGTCTTAAGCGCATATCAACGTCTCTGCACTCGACTCGGCCGCGAGCCGGAGTTGGCAGTGCGCTCTTCCGCGACTGCCGAAGACTTGCCTGAAGCCTCGTTCGCCGGCGCCGCCGAAACGTTTCTCAACGTCCGCGGCGGCCGGGCCCTGTTGCAGGCAGTGCATCAATGCTTCGCTTCACTCTTTACTGACCGCGCGATCAGTTACCGCGCCCGGCTCGGTTACGATCAATTGAAAGTTGCAATCTCAGTTGGTGTGCAGCCGATGGTGCGATCGGACAAAGCCAGTGCCGGCGTGATCTTCACGCTCGACACCGAATCAGGCTTTCGCGATGTTGTCCTGGTCAGTAGCTCTTATGGGCTGGGCGAGTACGTCGTGCAGGGTGTAGTGACCCCCGACGAATGGATGGTATTCAAGCCGACTCTCAGTCAGGGCTATCGTCCAATCGTTTCGCGCAGGCTCGGTTCCAAAGAAGTGCGCCTGGTTTACGGCGACGGCAGCCGCACCACCCGCAGTGAACCAACGCCGGTTGCAGAGCGCAACAGGTTCTCGCTCGCTGATGATGAAGTGCTCAAACTGTCGCATTGGGCGCGTGTGATTGAAGACCACTATTCCAACCGCGCAGGCCACGCACAGCCAATGGATATTGAATGGGCCAAAGACGGAATCACAGGCGAACTATTCATCGTTCAGGCCCGGCCGGAAACTGTCCATTCGGCAAGACAAACCACGGCGGCGGCAAAAGTTTATCGGCTTACAGGCGACCATGGCGCACCGCTGGTCACCGGACAGGCGGTAGGTGAGCGAATAGGCGCCGGCCGCGTGCGCGTCGTCAAAGACGCGAGCGAGCTGCAACGCGTTGAGCCTGGCGATGTGCTCGTGGCAAAGATCACCGACCCGGATTGGGAACCCGTGATGCGCAAAGTCGCCGCGGTAGTAACCGATCAGGGAGGCCGCACGGCCCATGCCGCAATCGTCTCGCGTGAGTTCGGACTGCCGTGCATCGTGGGCAGCGGGAATGCCACTCAGGCGTTGCAGGATGGATCTGAAGTTACGGTCGTCTGCGCTGAAGGATCCGAAGGTCACGTCTATCAGGGACGCGTTCCGTTTGTCGTTGATCAAATTGACGCTGCACAAGTACCGCAGACTCTCACGGACGTAATGCTTACGGTGGGCGATCCCGGCAAAGCCTTCGAGTTGTCATTTACTCCAAATTCCGGCGTTGGACTCGCGCGGACAGAGTTCATCGTTACGAACCATATCGGCATTCATCCGATGGCTCTGGTCCGGTATCCCAGGCTTAAAGACGCGAAAGCTGTGACAGAAATCGCCGCGCGCATCGGGAACGAAGATCCACGCGAGTTCTTCATTCGCCGATTCAGCGAAGGTGTCGCGCGGATCGCCGCCGCGTTCTATCCAAAGCCGGTAATCGTCCGCACGAGCGACTTCAAAACCAATGAATATGCGCGTCTGTTAGGCGGAGCAGAGTTCGAACCGCCAGAAGAAAATCCGATGCTCGGGTTTCGCGGCGCCTCGCGTTACTACGACACACGATACGCGGACGGATTCGCACTTGAGTGTGAGGCACTCCACCGGGTGAGACGCGACATGGGCCTGACTAACGTAAAAGTGATGATTCCCTTCTGTCGCACGGTCGCGGAGGGTAAGCGCGTGATCGCTACCATGGCGAAGCACGGACTTAAACAACATGAAAACGATTTGGAGATTTATGCCATGTGCGAGTTGCCTTCGAATGTAGTGCGCGCGCGCGACTTCCTGGAAGTATTCGATGGCTACTCAATTGGCTCGAACGATTTGACGCAGCTGGTACTCGGTCTGGATCGCGATTCCGGGACGGTCGCCTATCTCTTCGACGAACGCGACGACGCGGTCCGCGACATGATTGCCGCCGCCATCGAAGCCGCCAAGCGCGCCGGCAAGCCGATCGGGATTTGCGGACAGGCCCCATCTGATTACCCCGACTTTGCCAGATGGCTGGTTGAGGAAGGCATTACCTCTATCTCGCTGAATCCTGACACGGCGATCAAAACCACGTTCGTCATCGCTGAGGCCGAAGCTTTACGCGCTCCCGAAACGCCATCGCTGGCCGCGGCACCGCCTTCGCCGGATCAGGGGGCTGCAGTCCATCCGATGTGAGCTGTTCAGGCAAGCAAGCGTGATTTCGACGGAGGCGCATGAAGGAACACGTAAATCAGGCACGCTGGATAGCAGTACTGGCCGCAACAGCAATAGCTCTTTATCTATGCTGGCTGATGCTCAGACCATTTATCGGAGTTCTGGAATGGGCGGCGGTCCTGGTAATTGTTTTCTATCCGGTTCACAAGCGTCTGGCTAAGACGATTAGGCGGCGTGGATTAAGCGCCCTCATTTCATCGATCCTGGTTGTGCTTATTGTTGTACTGCCGCTTACCTTCCTGACCATGGCGCTGGCAAACGAACTGGCGGTCGCCGCGCGGAGCCTGCCGTCGCACGTCAATCAGCTAACCGCGACGCCGGTTACTGGACGAGTGTTTAAGTGGATACAAGATCACGCTGCGGTCGAGACACAACGCTCGCAGGCGTTCGTGGCCGAGCAACTGCAAAATGCCGGCGCTGCGCTGGTGAGACAATCCATCGGCCTAATGGGGAACCTGCTCAGCGGTATCGTGAAAACTTTCTTTGTGATTTTCACGATGTATTACCTCTTTAGAGATGGCGACAAAATTGTCGCGGCATTGCCCGCAGTCTTCCCGCTAAGAAAGCGTCAAAGCGAAGCGATCATTGCGCGCGCGAGCCAGGTCGTCAGCGCCAGTATTTACGGTGTTGTGACCATTGCGATGATGCAGGGATTACTTGGTGGGCTCGCGTTTTGGATACTTGGAATACCATCACCGCTTTTGTGGGCGTTGGTAATGACCCTCGTGTGCATGATCCCCATTGCCGGTTCTTTCCTCATCTGGCTTCCGGCAGCTATTTACCTGATGATGACCGGGCACTGGACCAAAGCAATTTTTCTTGTTCTCTGGGGCGCTCTGATTATCAGCACCATCGACAATTTCCTGCGCCCCAGACTAATCAAGAACCAAACGAAGCTACACGAGCTTTTCGTCTTCTTTTCAGTCCTGGGCGGCATCAGCGTCTTCGGGTTGCTCGGCATCGTCCTGGGGCCGGTTGTGCTTGCGATTACTCTCGGACTGTTGAATACATTCAGTCAAGACGAGCGAGAAGATTCCAATGCCACTGAATCTTCGTTGCCGACCGATCCGGTAACCTGGCGAACTGCGGCTTAGATAAAGCCCGTGAATGAGAGTAAGACTCTCAAACTCCCGGGGCGAAGCAATCCAACCAAGTGGACCTCAGCCGGTGAATCGCGGCACACGCCGTGCTATGCGTCAATCAGCGGGTTTATTTTTAGCCCACTCCGATTTCCTCTGGGGCAGGATGCCCGCCAATTCGCCACTCACGGGGGGTTCTGCCCCATATGTGTGGTTCAAAGTTATCGCAGCAGCCAGGTTCGGCAGGGCTTATCCGATTAAAGATTCTTGCTGTGTAGTCGACGGTATCCACTTCCAGCTCGTCGCCTCCCGAGCCTGAGTACAAACTCGCCCAATACGTCGCTTTTGAATATCGCCCCTACGTGTTTTTACAGAGGAAACGACTATCAGATCAGAGCAGCCAACCTTAAGGATCCGCACAGATATGACTTCAACTCGGGTCAAACGTGCGTGAAACCATTCACGGCGAGACCGCAACCCTCCAACCTTAAAAGCAGGATCCATGCACACTGAAATAATTGAACCAGCCACGAAGACCAGGCGCGAGGGCGACTACGTTGCCACAGAGATTGTCGCCGAGGTGCAGCGCGCGGAGGTGCTATTGAAGGCGGGCGCTCTGCAGAACGCGATTTTCAACAGCGCTAATTTCTCGAGCATTGCGACTGATGCAAAAGGCGTGATTCAGATCTTCAACGTCGGCGCCGAGCGCATGCTTGGCTACACCGCGGTTGAAGTGATTAACCAGGTCAGTCCCGCCGACATTTCAGATCCGCAGGAAGTAATCACGCGGGCCCAGGCGCTGAGTGCGGAACTGGAAACACCCATTACGCCCGGGTTTGAGGCGCTGGTGTTTAAAGCGTCGCGCGGCATCGAGGACATTTATGAGTTGACCTATATCCGCAAGGACGGCAGCCGTTTTCCCGCGGTCGTCTCAGTCACGGCGTTGCGTGACGCAGGCGACGCGATTATCGGTTATCTCCTGATAGGGACCGACAATACCGCGCGCAAGCAAGTTGAAGAGGAGCAGAAGAAACTCGATCAGCGGTTGCGCGACCAGCAGTTCTACACCCGCTCACTTATCGAATCCAACACCGATGCCCTAATGACCACTGATGCGTCCGGCATCATCACGGACGTCAACAAGCAGATGGAGGCGCTCACCGACTGCACGCGCGATGAGTTAATTGGTGCGCCGTTCAAGAACTACTTCACCGATCCCGAGCGGGCCGAAGCAGGCATCAAGCTGGTGTTGGGTGTAAAGAAGCTTACCGACTATGAACTTACGGCGCGCGCCCGAAACGGTAGGACCACCGAGGTGTCTTGCAACGCCACCACTTTCTACGATCGAGATAGAAAGCTTCAGGGCGTGTTTGCGTCGGCGCGCGACGTTACCGATCGTAAACGGGCAGCGGAAAAGTTGAAGCTCTACTCGGACAAGTTGGAGCGCAGCAATCGCGAGTTACAGGATTTCGCGCAGGTGGCTTCGCACGACCTGCAAGAGCCATTGCGAAAGATTCTCGCTTTCGGCGATCGGCTCAAATCAAAGGCGGGCGCTTCGCTCGACGAACAGAGTGGCGACTACCTCCAGCGAATGTGCAATGCGGCGGCCAGAATGCAGACGCTGATCGCAGACCTGATGGCGTTCTCGCGGGTCGAGATCAAGGGCCAGGCTTTCGTGCCAACTGACCTGGCGGTAATCGCCAGGGAAGTCAGCGCCGACCTGGAGACCCGAATTGAAGAGGCCGGCGGGCATGTTCAGATCGAAGACCTGCCGACTATAGACGCAGACCCAATGCAGATGCGGCAGCTGCTCCAGAACCTTATCAGCAACTCCCTCAAGTATTACCAGGCCGGGGTCCCCCCTCTCGTTCGGATTTACAGTCGGATGGTGAGCGCGGAGGGCGACAACTCTGCCGGTGAGAGCGCGGTGGCCGGGCAACGCTGTGAGATCTCAATATGCGATAACGGCATCGGCTTTGACGAAAAGTACCTCGACCGCATCTTCAACGTCTTTCAGCGCCTTCACAAGCGGGGTGAATACGAGGGGACCGGAGTAGGCCTGGCCATCTGTCGCAAGATAGTCGACCGCCATGGAGGAACCGTGACGGCACGTAGCAGTCCGGGTCACGGTGCCACTTTTGTAGTAAACCTGCCTATCAACCAACTTCAGGAGGTAAATGCGTTATGAGAAATAAGCTTCAACCGGTCGTGATTTTGCTCGCCGATGACGACGAGGAAGATCGCATGCTCCTTTGCGATGCGGTGGCCGAGGCAAAAATGGAAGCGGAGATTGTCTGCGTCACCGATGGCGAGGATTTGATGGAGTACCTGAACCTTCGTGGCAGATATGCGCCGCCCGCCCTTGCCCCTCGTCCGAGTCTAATCTTTCTCGATTTGAATATGCCGAAGAAGGACGGGCGCGAAGCTCTCAGAGAGATAAAGGCAGACCCAAAACTTCGCCGGATACCGGTCGTCGTACTGACCACTTCAAAAGCGGAAGAGGACATACTGCGGAGCTACGACTCCGGTGCAAGCTCCTTCATCAGCAAGCCCGTCACTTTCAAGGGGCTGGTCGAGATGATGAACGGGATGGGCCAATACTGGTTCGAAATGGTCCACCTTCCAGAGGAACAAGTAATCGAAATATGAGGAATGCAACCCCGCGATTCCTCGCTGACTGTGCCGTGGCCAGGTCCTGTGCGGCGCCGGCTTTTTAGGGAGATTTATGGAACACCAATACAAACCAATAGACATCCTGCTCGCTGACGATGACGAAGAAGACCGGGTGCTGACCTGCGAAGCTTTGGCTGAGAGCCGGCTCTCAAACAATATTTATTGTGTGACCGACGGCGAAGACTTGATGGAGTTCCTAAGACATCAAGGTAAATACGCGCCGCCTGCCAGGGCGCCGCGTCCGGGTCTGATCCTGCTTGACCTGAACATGCCGAAGAAGGACGGGCGCGAGGCTCTGCTGGAAATAAAAAAAGATCCCGCCTTGCGGCAAATCCCGGTGGTTGTGCTGACCACTTCCGTAGCCGACGAGGACATCATGCGCACCTATGACTCGGGCGCAAGCTCGTTCATCAGCAAGCCCGTAACTTTTGACGGCATGGTCAAACTGATGCATGGGCTGGGCCGCTACTGGTTCGAGATCGTTGGCTTGCCCACCCATGAAGAGCACGCTGCATGAACAGCGAAACGATCCGGGTTCTATTGATCGACGACGATGAGGACGATTACGTTCTCACTCGCGATCTATTCACGATGGTGAAGGGTGGTCAATATGCCGTTGATTGGGCGCCATCCTACGCGGAAGGTTTGGCAAACGCCAAACTGGAGCAACATGACGTTTGCCTGGTCGACTATCGCCTCGGAGAATTGAACGGCGTGCAGTTAATTCGCGAGGCTCGCGAAGCTCACCTCACCCTGCCGATGATACTGCTCACGGGACAGGGCGACCTGGAGGTGGACATAGAAGCGATGAAGGCCGGGGCAACTGATTATCTGATCAAGAACGAAACCTCGCCGGCGAGATTAGAGCGAACGGTCAGATACGCAGTTCAACTCAATACCGAGCGCTGGAACGCGGAACAGGCCCTTCGTGATTCTGAAACGAAATTCCGCTCGGTTGCGCAATCAGCCAGCGATGCCATCATTGCGGCCGACAGTACCGGTCACATCATTTCGTGGAACGACAGCGCGCATGACATCTTCGGCTACAGCGAATCAGAGATCCTGGGTAGTCCGCTCACACGCCTAATGCCTGAAATCAGCCGGTTCACGCATGAGTGGCAGATAGACAAACAAACCGCCACCGGCGAGTCACACGTGATTGGAAAGCGAGTCGAATTGAGCGGGCTCAGGCAGGACGGGAGTGACCTTCCCCTGGAGCTTTCGCTGAACACCTGGATGACCGGGAAAGAGCGATTCTTTGGCGGCATTATCCGGGATATTACTGAGCGCAAGCGGTTCGAAGCTGAGCTGGCCGCAAGTGAGGGACTGCTCAAAGAGTTTGTGCAACACACCCCCGCGGCGATTGCGATGCTCGATACCAACATGCGCTATCTGCAGGTTAGCGAACGGTGGCTGGTTGACTACGACCTCGTCGGAAAATCCGTTATCGGCAAATCTCACTACGATCTGGTGCCTAATGTTCCCGAGAGATGGAAAGAGAGTCATCGCCGCTGTCTCGCCGGGGCGGTTGAATCCTGCGATGAAGACATGTTTCCCCATGCGAATGGAACAAATGAGTGGGTGCAATGGGAAAGGCGCCCCTGGTACGGAGTGGACGGAAAGATTGGCGGTCTCATCCTTTTTTCTCAGGTCATCACGTCCCGGAAACGCGTGGAAGAGGCACTGGCGGAAGCTGTGCGACGCGAACGCGCCATGATTGAAAAGGCGCTCGATGTCATCTGCGCAGCCGATGCCGGGGGAACATTTGTATCCGTCAGTCCCGCCTCCCTGAAAATTTGGGGTTACCGGCCTGACGAGTTAATCGGAAAGCGTTTCATCGATTTCATCGCGCCCGGAGATGTGCCCAGAACCAACGCCCTGGCCGCCGGGATTATCGCCGGATCAGAGACGACCGGTTTTGAGAATCGCTTTAAACACAAGAACGGTTCATTGGTCCATATCATGTGGTCTTCATACTGGTCTGAGTCTGATCAGCTCATGTTCGCCGTGGCGAGGGATATTACTTCGCGCAAGTTGATCGAAGCTGAGCTGGAAAAAGCACGCGACGTGGCGTTGGAATCGGTCCGTCTCAAGTCAGAGTTTCTGGCCAATATGAGCCACGAAATTCGCACCCCCATGAACGGCGTCATCGGCATGACCGGACTGCTCCTCGACACCGATTTATCTCCTGAACAACGCGAGGACGCCGAAAATATTCAGTCAAGCGCCGATGCCCTGCTCAGGATCCTCGATGACATTTTGGATTTCTCCAAGATTGAGGCCGGCCTTTTGCGCTTCGAAAAGATAGACTTCGAATTGCGCGGCGCGGTTCAGGCGTGCCTCGACCTGCTCGCTCAACGCGCCCAGGAGAAAGGACTCGAACTGGCCTCAATCGTGCCACAGGGTGTCCCCTGCTTGCTGCAGGGCGATCCCGGCCGGTTACGGCAGGTGCTTACAAATCTTATTGGTAACGCGGTTAAGTTTACTGAACAAGGCGAAGTTGTGGTTAGCGCGATAAGGGTTGCGGAAACATCCTCCCATGCGCTGCTCCGCTTTGAGATCAGGGACACTGGTATCGGCATCACACCGGAAGCCCAGAAAAAACTGTTTCGCGCGTTTACGCAAGCGGATGGTTCCACCACGCGGAAGTATGGCGGCACCGGTCTGGGACTGGCGATCTCAAAGCAACTGGTTGAACTCATGGACGGCGAGATCGGAATTGAGAGTACACCCGGGGCGGGGTCGATTTTCTGGTTTACGGCCAGATTCGAAAAGCAGGTGTCGGCGCCGGTCACCGCAATGGATCGGAATGCCAATCTTTCCGGCGTCAGGGTGCTGCTGGCTGATCATAATGATACCAACCGGAACCTTCTCAACAGCCAAGTGACCTCATGGGGAATGATCCCTACAGAAGTGATATCTGCGCAGGAAGCTCTGGAGGTATTGCGCGCCGGAGTTATCGAAGGCAAGCCGTACGACATCGTGTTGCTGGACTTTAAGGTATCCGATATGGACGGTTTTCACCTGGCAGACGCGATCAGATCGGATCCCGGAATTGGCCCGGTGAGCCTGGTCCTGACGCCGTCGTTTGGAAAACGTGGACACGCGGAACGGGCCCGGGAAACAGGAATCGCCGCCTACCTGCCAAAGCCTATACGGCAATCACAACTCTACAACTGCCTGATGACAGTCATGGCCCGGCGTGATAGGGCGGACGAAATGCACGGGCAACTGGTTACCCGCCATTCGATGCGCGACACCGACGCGAAGCTGAATGAGCAGACTGCCGGCGGCGTCCGAATTTTGATCGCTGAAGACAACCGCATGAACCAGAAAGTGGCGATTGGTCAACTCTACAATTTGGGTTATCACGCCGAAGCCGTCGCAAACGGACTCGAATTGCTGGAGGCACTTGAGCGGGCGCCGGTCGATATCATTCTTATGGACTGTCAGATGCCCGAAATGGATGGGTTCGCCGCCACCGCCGAGATCCGGCGGCGGGAAGGGACCACCCGGCACACCGTAATCATCGCCGTGACCGCAAACGCTTTCGACGGCGATGAGAAAGCCTGCCTGGCTGCGGGGATGGACGATTACCTCAGCAAACCCGTAAAACCCGAGGCGCTGCGCCTGACTCTCGAGAAATGGATCAAGTCAGCATCGGCGCTTAAAGAACCGGCCATAGGCAGAGAGACGCTCAAAGCCGAACACAAGATCATGGAGAACTAGTATTTTGAGGAATTCACCTGGTCAGAAAGCCGCCTGAGTGTAGCTCTAAGTCTTTCGAGTCCGTTTGCGTTTTGAAACTGAGACCCTTGCCAGCAGTCGCCGGGCGTACATTCCAGCGCGTCACACAGCTTATCGAGCGTGGTGTAGTAAATACGTTCTGACTTGGGGCTTGCTAACCGCCGGATGGTTGAGTAGGCGATCCCGGTCTCTTGCGCGAGCCAGTAATAGGAGCGATCACCCAGCAGGTCATCAAGTCGTAGTGTGACCATGCGATGCCTTCATCCCAAAGGGCCGCTTCTTCTATTTACTCGGGCTATGATGGCTGCTCGAAACGCCTCGTTGAAATCTTCGCCTTCTTTCCACGAAAATCTGCACGAATGGATGCGGCTATCGTTGAAGGCGACCAGGTATTCGCCGAGACCATTCGCTTGCACACTGGAACTAGTCAAAGCAAACGGGATCATTTCCTTTCTCAAAAGTTCATCGAGGATTGGTTGGATTTCTGCTTGTGAATTGCCGTCTAGCATAGGGGCCTCCAGACTCAGGGAAATTCTCATCTTGAGGCGGGATCGGCGGGATTACCGATACTGCTGCAAATGATTTTCGGGCTAGCTAGACTATACGCTTAAGCTTCCCGGCGATCCAATCAGGTTTAATCAACACAGGTCGTTTACTGAGTCCCGACATGGCGGCGAGTTCGCGTTTACAGTGCGGTTCGATTGCGGACACGTAAAGCTTAAAGAAAACGTGCTTTTGACTGGCAGGAATTGCTTTGCCTCAAAAGTGGTTAAGGCCTCACTTCGACCTGGTATTACAACCCGTAGGGTTGACAGAAAGTAGCCGGAGTCGGAGCGAAGCGGAGACCTCCGGATCAGCGCGTTCGTAGTTGCACCTATAAGGGTGCCAGATAATCCGCGAATTCTTGCATCCCTTCAGGATGCTCAAATCACTGGGCCCGCGGTTCCGGTGGTCTGCGACCACCGGCTACTGTCTATCAGCCCTGCGGGCTGAAGAAGTATTCGAACTCTAAAGGTACTTTTGAGGCAAAGCTGGCCCGGATTGAACTTTCACGCACATCTACGGTGAGGAGGTTGGCGACTTTTGAGCGCGTCAAAGTTCAAAAGGATGCGCCTCTTATCGAGGATTGAAAGCCAGGTCTTGACACGCCATGTAGAATGGCTAGCACTTGAGTGAGGCTGAACGTCTCATTCCCCGGCGCCAAGGGTTAGGGCGCAAGAAGGCGGCGATGTTGTGGGAGGCATCGCCGCTTTCGCTTTTGAGAGTATTAGGCTGCATCGCCGCGAATCCCGTAGAATACTTTTCGGCGATGGAGTTCGCCATATAACCACCCCAAGGGTTGATGACTCCTGATCATTTTCGCGGCTGAAGCGAAGTGTTCAGGAGTTTTTCTTTTGGCGGAGAACTTATGAGCAAACTATTCTTCATTGGCTTGGCCGGATTTATCGGCACGCTAACGCGATACTGGATGTCGGGTGTGGTCGCTCGACGCTACGGCGAAACCTTTCCGGCCGGCACGCTCGTGGTAAACCTCGTGGGATGTTTTCTGGTCGGCCTGCTCTTCTATCTCATGCAGGAACGGTTTCTCGTCAACCAAACAGTGCGCACGGTGATCCTGATCGGATTTCTGGGCGGGTTCACGACGTTTTCCTCTTTTGGATTACAAACCTTCACGCTGTTACAAGAGAGGGACGTTGGCCTGGCATTTCTCAACCTCGGTATTGCCAACGCGGGTGGCCTGGTCTTGGTTTGGGCCGGATACACGTTGGGCAAAATTATTTGAAGCGAGATTAGGAGGCGCGATGAACGTACCTGAAGACGGTTATCTCTTACGAATATTTATAGGCGAGAGCGATAGGCACGGTCAGCATCCGCTATACGAAGCGATCGTTCTGAAAGCTCGCGAGACAGGGCTGGCCGGAGCGACCGTCGTGCGCGGCGTGATGGGCTTTGGTAAGAACAGCGTGATTCACACGGCCAAGATTTTGCGGTTGTCGGAAGATCTGCCGATGGTGATTGAAATCGTTGACCGCCCCGATAAGTTAGAAGCCTTTTTACCGGCGCTCGACGAAATGATTACCGACGGCCTTGTTACCATGGAAAGGGTGAAAGTGCTGCATTACAAATCATCAGTCTAAGTACGTCACTCGGTGCTAACAGTTACGATCAATTACCTTACGCTGCCAACCGGCAAATCCTCTCCCCACGAAGTCAACGCTCCATCGAAATTCCTCGCGGGCCGGCAGGGCCGAAGGCCTTCCGCACATCGGGCTGGCGCATTTTTTTTTACCGAGTACGCCTAACTGCTTTTGTGAGTGTTGATGATCCAGAGATCGCGGACACATTAATTACAACGCACGTAAACTGCCTCCATTCCCAGGTTGATCTTGTTCTTTCACGCGGTCAGTGATAAGTATCCGCCGCACTAGTCGATCCCTAACGTTAGATTTCCCGTGTTGCCGAAGCAGAAGTTAGTGAGTCGAGAGGAGCTTAGACTTTAATGCGCTTCTATCAGTCCTTCACGCTTACTCTTATTGCGGCTTTACTTGTTTCTTGCAGTGTGGTCGCACCTGGCCGCAGGGAAAGTGAGCGACGAGGACGCGAGGCTAAGTTAAGAGATGAGTTGATGGCAATGCGCTCGATGATCGACCAGTACGCGGCCGACAAGGGAGAGCTGCCCAAGTCGCTCGATGACTTGCTTAGAGCCGGATACTTACGAGAAATACCAGCGGACCCGATTACTAAGAAGCCGGACTGGAAATTAATTATGGGCGAAGACCCAAACCGACCGGGGGAAAGTGGGATCTTAAACATCCGTAGTTCATCGATCGAACGATCGATCGACGGCCAACCCTACAGCGAGTGGTAACAGTGCAGCGGTCGCTTCGTCACGCTACCTTTCATTTACGTCGGCTCGACGCTGGTGATGTCGGCATCGCGCTCTCAAACATAAGCGGCCGAGTTGATCGAACCTCAGCAGAGACAAGTGTATGAGTAATGCAAAACCAGCTTATATCTCGCACTACGGCATCCGAGCGCGCCGGTACAGCGACATGATCCAATGGTACACAACGGTCTTCCAGGGGAAGATCCAGCACCAGAACGAATTTCTCGCCTTTATCACCTTCGACGAGGAACATCACCGGCTCGTTATCTTTGAAGACCCCGAGACCGTGGAACGGCCCGCGACTGCGGCCGGGATCGATCATGTAGGCTACGGCCTGGCGAGCTTCGGCGAGCTGGTTGTCACCTACGAGCGGCTAAAGGCAGAGGGCATCACACCGTTCGCGCAGTTAAACCACAGGTTCACCACCTCGCTCTATTACCACGATCCCGACGGCAACGAGGTAGAACTGAGCGTGGATAACTACGCGACCAAGGAGGAATGCAGCGCTTTTGTCAGGGGAAAGGAGATGGCGGAGATAGGCAGGCCACCATTCGGGTACGACTTCGACCCCGATGAACTCGCCAGGCTTTATCATCAGGGCGCATCAGTGGAAGAGTTGGCGCGAATCGGCCTGCCGGCGGCGCCTTAATTCTGGCGGGCGGTACATAAAGCAAGGGTGAAGGCGGAAAGTCTTATTCATCCTTATTCATCACCCCACATCCTTGTTTCCGCGCCCGGTCAAGTCTGCCTTTGTGCGCTCGGATGGCAGCGCGTCGGGACCAGACCCACTGGAGGATCACATGCCGCAACATCAAATATCTGCGATGAAGTTCGCAAAGGTATATCCGCTCTATGTTCAAAAAGCGGAACGTAAGAACCGTACCAGGGAAGAAGTTGACCAAATCATCCGCTGGTTGACCGGCTACACCCAGGCGGGATTACAGCAGCAAATCGATCAGGAAAGCGATTTTGAAACCTTTTTTGCCCAAGCTCCCGCCTTTAATCCGCTTAGTTCACTCATCAAGGGCGTAGTGTGTGGGGTGCGCGTCGAAGAAATAGAAGATCCGTTGATGCGAAAGATACGCTATCTGGACAAGCTGATTGATGAACTCGCAAAAGGAAAAGCGATGGAGAAGATTTTGCGGCAATAGCTCGCGCATTCATCCCCGAACCACAGAATGTTATGGACGGTAGCCGGGGTGCGCGACCGGGCGCGGACCTACTGCGGAGCATGCGCAACGAAAACGGTTCCGATGAGCCTCCCTGACGGTCGGGCTACTGCCCCTGGATGCTGGTTCTGCGTTGCTTCTCATCGAGGAAGGCCTCACGCACCAGCACAAACTCCTCTTGAAGCTTGTGTAAGACGTCGAGGTTTACCGGGTGGGCATTGTCCAGGGCAAATTGCTCTACCGCCGCGCAAAGCTGCGGCGTGCGGCCCGCGCCCAGAACTGCACTGCATCCTTTGAGGCTATGTGCGGTTCGACCCAGTGAGAGCCAATCGCGCTGTGCCAGCAGCGCGGCCATCTCCGCCAGGCGGCGCGGTGCTTCATCCAGATAGAGATCGATCAGCTCTACAATCAAATCCGGTTCGCCATCTACCTGGGCTTCCTCCAGGTTGATGAGCACTGAAAGATCGATCGAGCGTGCAGTTCGTTCTGCGTCATGAATCTTGTTGTCGTCCCTGAGCTCGTGATTGCCGTGTTCCTTCATCCTTATGCGGTCCTCGAGTTAAAGAGCATCCCCAGCGTGGTTTGCAACTGGTGAGAAGTGAATGGTTTTGCCAAAAAGAACGTGGCGCCGGCAGCGAAGCTTTTGGTCATTACGTTGCTGTCTCGTTCAGAGGTAATCATCATCACTGGAATACGCATCAGGCGCTTTTCACTGTGCATGTAACGAATGATGTCGATACCGTCCAGGTACGGCATCAGCATGTCGAAGATCGCGGCTTTGAAATTAGAGTCCGTTTGCAAAAGGCGATACGCCTCGCGGCCGTCAGTTACCACGACCGGAGTGCATCCGGCCCGCTTCAGGATTGAAGTGATTAGCCGTCTGATGATCGGGTCGTCATCAGCTACCAACACTCGGGAGCCTTTTGTGGTGATTGTGAATGACACTTCCTGACCCCTTTCATTGCGCGGCAAGCGGCGCGAACCTTTCTGCCAAAAAGACTTTGATCCGCTCAAACTCGATCCCAACCTGCTCGGTCAAACGGCCGGCCTCCGTCAAATCATTCTCGCGGCACATTCGCTCGAGTTCGCGAAAGTGATCCACCACGGCGACCATGCCGCAATTGGCACTGGTCCCCGCGCAGTTGTGGGCGATTAGGTCGACTTCGCTGGGGTTTCCGGAGCTGATGGCTAAGTTCAGCTTGATTAGGTTCTCTTCCATGCCGGAGAGATACAGATTCACTATTTCGAGCACCTCTTCAGGATCTTCGCCCATGGCCTGGCGGAGCCGGTCCATATCAACGGGCAGATCAACCGAAGGCTTTGCGCCAGCGTCACTGGCCACGAAATGGTCGAGTACTCTTGATAGTTGCTCGCGATTCACCGGTTTGGTGATGTGATCGTCCATGCCGGCTGCGAGTGACTTCTCACGATCGCCGCTCAGCGCGTGGGCGGTCATCGCGATAATGGGTGTGTGTTTCCGGGTTCCCTCCCGGCGACGGATTTCGGCGCTGGCTTCGTAACCGTCGATTTCCGGCATCTGGCAATCCATCAGCACCAGATCGTAAGCGATGCGACTTAAAGCTTCGATCGCCTCGCGACCGTTTGCCACGACATCGGCGCGGAAGCCAAGCTTTTGTAACTGCCGCACGGCAATCTTTTGATTCACGATATTATCTTCGGCGAGCAGGATTAATTTGTCGGACATCTTCTTTGCCTCCCATAAAGGGTGCCTGGCGACAAGCGTAGTGGTGGGAACTGCGCCGATCGAAATCGCGGTTTAAAACTCCAATTGTCCTGCTTCATTTTTCGAGAGATCGGAGGTCATTAATAGCGTTTAGCAACGCGCCATTGCTGTATTGATTTCAGCAAAGTCGCGCTGCTTTACAAATTACGACCACCCCGCGGCCTTTTCGTTTTCAATCCGTGTTCCTGACCTGCCGTCGTGGTTTCGTCCCGGGGGACTTCTCTTCACCAATCGGTGCATCGCCCGTTTCTCCGGCGATCACTTTGACCTGCTGCTGCGCGGCGGTGGGCGGCATTTTCCAGGGATAGTAATTACAGAAGACACCAAAAGCAGAGATCAGAATTATGAAAAGACTGGCGAGCGCGCGCGGGCCGAGTCGGGGATTGGGGTTGATCGGGTGGATGCTCACTTCAATTTCGCCGGGCACGGCGACTAACGTGTAATCGTCGTAGCGGTGCGGGGTGACGTTGGTTGATGCCGTTTCATCAATGCGGCCCACCCGTCGCAATGCTTCCCGAAACTCGCCGGCACTGGCGTAACGCTCATCCGGGTTCTGGGCCATAGCGCAATTGAGGATCGCAGCTAATTCGGGCCCCACGACGCTGTTGACTTCGTCTGCCGGCTTAAGCGGATTCGGGCGAGAGCTCACCAGCGCGGCCGCCCGGGTCAGCGCATCGGGAGGCTTGATGCCCGTGAGCAAATGATAAAGCGTGGCTCCCAGCGCATAGATATCGCTTTGCGGGCTGGTGCCCAGGTCCTGAATCTGTTCGAGGGGCGCGTACCGGGGCGTGTAGCCATACACGCTGGTACAACTTATCCCGCCATCCGAGCTGTTGGATTGAGACTTTGCCAGCCCGAAGTCGAGAAGCACTATATGGCCCTCAGGCGTGATCTTGAGATTGTGGGGTTTGATGTCGCGGTGAATGATCTGCCGCTCGTGCGCGTGCAGATAAATCAGGGCATCAAGTAACTGGTCGGCCCAGGCAACGACGGCATGGCGCGGAAACGGTCCAGGTTGTTGCGCAATCATCTCAGCCAGGTCGGCGCCCTCGACAAATTGCATGACGAGAAATGCGCGATGTCCTTCGGTGAAGTAGTCAGAGACGCGCGGCAGAACAAAGTGATTCAACCCGGCCATCAGGCGCGCTTCACGCTCGAATTGTTTCCACAACTGCGGATCGCTGGTAAGCGTTTGCTTCAGCGCCACGGTATGCCCGAGCCTGAGGTCGATGGCTTCATAGACGGCGCCCATCCCCCCTTTACCCAGGTGACGAATGACTTGATAGCGACTTTGTAAGATTGTATCGGGACTGAGCAGCAGCATGGCTGCGTCGGCTTTGCTTTCGTCGGAGAACATTTGCTGGATCCTTTGAAGACTGAAGGTGAAGGGAATTCCAAAGAAGATTGGGGCTTTCTTGGAAAGAAACTCACGGGGCAGACTGACGAACAGGGTTTGTAGTAGTGCTCTATCTTGAAGCTCTCTGCGCTACCTCTGCGTTCCGTGCGTCACGCGCAGTAACCACCAGGGACGGCTTGATTTGGAAATGCCAAAAAGGCCTGAACTGACTGTCCTTTTTGCGATGAGATCGGGCCGGGGAGCCGTGGATGAGAAATCATAGCAGCGCGGTCAGCGCCGTTAGAGCAAGCCGGCATGAGGCGCGATGCCAGGGTTCTCTTCTTAGCCGCGGGGAAATCACGCGGCTCTTATTAAGCCCCCTTGGCAAGAAGCGTTCCGTCGACAATTGGCCCCAGGGCCAATCAAGTCCTAAGGAAAATTAAGTTTTCTTACGCGACGATCTGCCGGGGTGGGGCATTTGTCTGAGGCAATATTCGCCGCCGGGCATTTCGGGCCAGCTTAAGGGTGGCCGTTATTCTTGCTGAAGGTAATCTTGTGTCGATCAATCATCCGGTTAAGTGTCTTGCGATCCACGCCGAGCACGCGTGAAGCAGCCTGTTTGTTTCCACCGGTTTTTCCCAACACGCGCGCCACGTAACGTCCTTCGACCTGGGCCAGCGACGGCCATTCCTCGTTTTCCGGCTCAGCAGTGGCCGAATTCTCCTGTGTCGGCCCCTGTTCGCGGTAAAGGCGAATACGCTCAGGCAAATCCTTGGCCCGGATTATTCCATCGCACATCGCCGCCCCGCGGACCACCGCATTCTCGAGCTCGCGTATATTTCCCGGCCACTGATATCGCTCGAGCAATTCCACGGCCTCAGGCGAGAAGGTGACGCTCGGACTCAGGGAATAGATGCGACGGGCAAAGCTCTGGGCCAGGGGAGGAATGTCTTCGCGGCGTTCTCGCAGCGGCGGGAGCACCAGCGATACCGCGTTGAGTCGATAGAAGAGGTCGTTGCGAAATCGCCCCGCGGCCACTTCTTCTTCGACATTACGATTGCTGGCGGCAACGATGCGCACGTCCACTTCCAGCGTTTGATTCGATCCGACGCGGCGAATTTCGCGCTCCTGGATAACGCGCAACAGCTTTACCTGGAAAGCCGGAGTTGTTTCCGTGATCTCGTCAAGAAAAACTGTGCCGCCGTTGGCTTCTTCCCAAAGCCCGCGCCGATCTCGATCCGCGCCCGTGAAGGAACCTTTTGTGTGTCCGAACAACTCTGATTCGATTAGTTCTGCGGGGATGGCGCCGCAGTTTACCGCGACAAAAGGTTTATCAGCCCGGCCGCTGCGACGATGGATGGCCGCCGCGATTAACTCTTTGCCGGTGCCGGACTCTCCGGTTAACAGCACCGGCAGATTAGTGGCAGCGACGCGGCCCACCTGTTTCATTACCTCAATGAAAACCTGGCTCCGCCCAATCAGGTTGATGTCGCCATCCGGTGAATCGGCGCGCCGCCGGAAAACATTCGGGCGCGTAGTTAACTGTTCGCGCAAAGCCGCGGAAAGTGATTGCAGCTCTTCGGGCCCGAAAGGCTTCAAGAGATAGTCATAAGCCCCAAAGGCCGTGGCGTCCAAAGCTCCTTCACCGCTTCCGTGTCCGGTCATCAGGACCACTTTTGTTTCCGGAAGATCCTGCTTGAAGCGGCGCAAGACCTCGAACCCATTCGCACCGCCGAGCATGACATCGCAGAAGACCACCGCCCATGTGCTCTGGTGCGACATCTCGAAGGCCTCTTCGGCTGATGAAGACTGGGTGACTTGCCAGCCATCCGCGCGCAATACCGTCGCGACGAAATCGCGAACCGGCTGTTCGTCGTCAATTACCAGGGCCTGGAGTTCTGGATTCATCGCGCTATCTCGATTCGCTGGCTGATTTTTGATTTCTTCCGCCCGTTGCCGACAAGAGCGTTTCGCTTGCGTCGTGGACTGGCGCTTATGGTCGCGTCGAAAATATCGGCGGGCATCGGTTTACCGAAAAGGAAACCCTGTCCCGCATCGCAGCGCAGCAGCTTGAGAAAATCGCGCTGCTCTTCAGTTTCCACCCCTTCCGCCACGACTTTCAGATCAAGGTTGTGTGCCAAAGTAATAATCGCCATCACGAGGGCGGCGTCCTTTGGATCGGTGGTGGCGCCGCTGACAAATGATCGGTCAAGCTTGACGCAGTCGATCGGCAGGCGTTTGAGGTAACTGAGCGATGAGTAACCAGTGCCAAAATCATCAATCGCGATCCGGATGCCCATATCTCTAATCTCACGGAGCACAGTCAGCGCGGATTCACCGTGATCCATGATCGACGTTTCCGTGATTTCGAGCTCGACGCTTTGAGGGTCGAGATGGGCCTGGCCCAGGATCTGGGCGATGCGATCGGGAAAATTCTTCTCCCGGAACTGCCTGGCTGAGACGTTGATGGCTATCCCTAGATCCTGAAGGCCGGCGTCCTGCCAGCGCCGGGTTTGCGCCGCAGCAGTTGCGAATACCTGATCCCCGATCGCCAGAATCATCCCCGTGTCTTCGGCAATATCAATGAATTCCGCCGGAGCCAGAATTCCCAGCTCGGGATGTTGCCAACGGACCAGGGCTTCGAGACCGATCACTTCGCCCGATGAGAAATCAATCACCGGCTGGTAATAAGTAACAAACTCCTGATTAGCGATGGCGCGACGCAGATCGGTTTCCAGATCGAGCCGCTTGACCGCTTCCGCGTTCATGTCCGTCGAATAAAATTCATAGCCGCCGCCGCCTTTTCCTTTTGCGCGGAACAATGCGGCTCCCGCATTTTTCATGATGGTTTCGGCGTCGGCGCCGTCGTCGGGAAAGACACTGATACCGATACTGGCGTTGAGATAAAGCTCCTGCGCCTCCAGTCTAAAAGACGACAGCAGGGCCTCGAGGAGTTCGCGGGCAAATTCAGCCGCCTCATCCGTTCGCTCGATCGAGGTGAGGAGAAAGGCGAAGTCACCTCCGCCAAAACGAGCAATGGTGTCCCCTCTTTTGGTCCGCTGCGCCAGGCGACCGGCCACCTGCTGCAGCAGCTGATCGCCGGCTGCATGGCCCAGCGTATCGTTAATCTTCTCGAACCGCTCGAGCGAAACCAGGACCAGTGCGGCCAGTTGATTATTGTGTGCGGCGGTGGCCAGCGTCTGCTGTAATCGATCGCCAAAGAGGGTGCGATTCGGTAAGTCTGTCAGGGAATCGTAATAAGCAAGATGCTGGACCTCAGCCGTGCGCCTCTCCACCAACTCTTCGAGATGGTTTTCGTACTGCCGCTTCTGCTTGAGCAGCTCGTGATGCGTCATGGCCCGCTCCACCGCAGCCCGGACGTGGCGGATGTCGAGGGGCTTGGTGATGTAGTCGAAAGCACCCACGCGCATTGCTTCGATGGCGGATTCAATTGCCTGTTGTCCGCTGATCATGACCACTACCGTGTCGGGAGCCATCTGAGAGATGCGCGGCACCAGTTCCAGGCCGCTGATTCCCGACATGTTGATATCACTAACAACCAGGCTGAACTCCACAGTGGCCAAAACCGCAAGCGCTTTTTCCGCGGAATCAACGGAAGTGCAGAAGAAACGGTCACTCAACATTTCCGTGAGCAAGCCCCGGATTTGTTCTTCGTCGTCGATTATCAGAATGCTCGGTTTATCCTGCCGCTGGTCCATATCTTAGTTTTTCCCGGAACTCAGTTTTACTCCGTTGCCATCGAGTACCTGACGAACCTTTCTCGACAGTGCCCTGGGGGTGAACGGTTTCTGAAGGAATTCAACGTTCGAATCCAGCACTCCGTGATGAACGATGGCCTCGTCGGTGTAACCCGACATGAATAGAACTTTTGTTTGTGGGCGAAGCGAAGTCAGCCGTTCAGCAAGCTCCTTACCGCTCGTATCCGGCATAACTACATCCGTCAGCAGCAGGTGAATCGTATCGGCATGGTCGGCACACCAGTTGACGGCCTCTTCTCCGCCATTAGCGGTGATCACGCGATAGCCGGCGTCTTCGAGGATGCGCTGGGCCAGGCCCCGCACCACCTCCTCATCTTCAACCAGCAACACCGTCTCGGATCCGCTGGGAATAGAAGTTTCCTCAGGCTTTGCCTCCACTGTTTTTACCTGGTCGTCGACTTGCGGGAGGTAGATCTTAAAAGTTGTTCCATGACCGGGCTCGCTATAAACCCAGATATTTCCCCCGCTTTGTTTTACGATTCCGTAGACCGTGGAAAGTCCCAGGCCGGTGCCTTTGCCTTTCTCCTTGGTCGTAAAGAAGGGCTCGAAAATCCTTGCCTCAGTTTCGTGGTCCATGCCTGTGCCGGTATCGCTGACGGCGAGCATCACATAGGCACCTGAGCTCACCCCGATATGACGGCCGGCGTATTCTTCCTCGATCTGGATATTGGCGGTTTCTATTGTCAGGCTTCCGCCGCGGGGCATCGCGTCCCGGGCGTTGACCACCAGATTCATCAGCACCTGTTCGATTTGGCCGCGGTCGGCTTTGACCTTTTTCAGATCAGGATCAAGCCGGGCCGATAGCCGAATGTCCTCGCCAATCATCCGCCGCAGCATCTTGTTCAAGTCTGTGATGACATCGTTCAGGTTCAAGGGCAGCGGTTGCAGAATTTGTTTCCGGCCAAACGCCAGTAATTGCCGCGTCAGGTTCGCCGCGCGATCTCCCGCTTTCCTGATTTCCTCGATGTAGGGTTTGAGCGGGCTGTCGGCTTCCATCCGCTGTAATGCCAGGCCGCTATAACCAATAATCGCGGTGAGCAGGTTATTGAAGTCATGTGCCACGCCGCCGGCCAATTGACCGATTGCCTCCATTTTCTGCGATTGGCGAAGCTGCTCCTCGAGCTGTTTCCGTGCGGTGACGTCCCGGGCTATGCCCTGTACGGCAACGGGCTTTCCCTTCTCATAAACCAATTTCGAGTTCACTTCGACGGCGACTCGCCGGCCATCCTTCGCGATCAATTCCATCTCGTAAGCCGTGACTCGTTCGCCCGCCAGTTTCCGGCGCAACATGTCTTTCGATTTATCACGCCATTCAGGCGCAACCGTATCGTTCAGGTTAAGTTTGAGGGCCTCTTCCCGGGTGTATCCGGTAATGTCCTCTCCCGCTTTGTTGACGGAAGTGTAGTTACCCTCCAGATCGTGTGAATAAATAATGTCGTGAGCGTTTTCGACCAGATCGCGATAGCGCTCTTCGCTCTCGCGCAGGGCCGCTTCGGCGCGCTGCCGCTCGATTCCCTGCGAAACGATGTCGGCGATTGAGGCAAGTGCGTCGATGGTGTCGTCCTCCAGCGCCTCGCGCGAGAACAAGGCCATCACTCCCAGCAGACGATCTTCAGCGATCAGTGGATAGCCGGCGAACGCCACCATGCCCTCACGCGTGGCCCATTCCTTGTCGTTGACTTCCGGATCGTTAAGAACGTCGTTCGAGATTTGGGGAAGTCGTTCCTCGGCGATGCGTCCGACCTTCAGACTGCCGAGGGGCACGCGCGCATGGGCGCCGTGGGTGTGGGTGTAGAGGCCGGCGCTGGCCTGCAGCTCGAGCACACTCTCTTCCGCATTAAAGGTCCAAATCCGCGCGAAGGCTGCGTTCAGGTGACGCACCATGGCTTCGGCGCAGAACTTGAGCGTATCTGGCAGCGGCGCTTTACTGTCCGCCAGCGCCGCGCTTACGTCGGCCCGGAACAAGGCATGAATTGCCCGGCGCGCCTCGAGCGCTTCGGCCCGTTTGCGTTCGCTGATGTCAGTGTTCACCCCGCGCAGTCCCACCGGGTGTCCCTGGTCGTCTTTGATCACGACGAAACTAGACTCGACCCAAACCGAGCGGCCGTCCTTCGTCAACCAACGAAACACCAGCGTTTTAGGCTGTCCCGACGCATAGGCTTCTGCAGCCCCCGCGCCCGCTTGCTCTTTGTCGTCCGGATGGACAATGGTTAGCCAAAAGTTAGGCGTCGATAACCATTCGTCTACGGTGTATCCGAGCAAGGATTCAACGTAGTCACTGACAAAGTTGATGCGTTGACTCGCCGCGTCAGGCTGGCCCCAGGCTTCCCAAACGACCCCGGGCACGGCGGCCATGATGTTATCCAGGCGTTGGCGCTGACTTTCGACCTCGGCGGCGAGCCTGGCCCGTTCTTCTTCGGCGAGCTTACGCTCGGTAATGTCCCGGGCCACCCATAGGACGGTGCTCTCAGTCATCGGCGAGACACTTCCGTCAAACCAGAAATCTCCATCGCCGATCGTCAGGGAGTATTCAATCCTCCGGGTGGATCGGCTTGCGAGTGCCTTTCTAATCTCATTAAGAAAGAGGTCCGCCGCCTCCTTGGGAAAAACCTCGTGAATTGTTTTGCCAACCTCCGCCGCTTGAGCGCGGTATACATTGACAGTCTTTGTGGGCGCCACTTTCAGGTAACGGCCTTCGCTGTCGAGGACCAGAATGAGGTCGCTCATTGAGGCGAAGAGTGCGCGCATCTCCGCTTCGGAAGATCTCAAAGCCTCCTCGGCCCGCTTGCGCTCGGTGATGTCCTCAATGGTGCCTTCGCGATAAACCTCGCGGCCATTGGCATCGTAAACAGAGCGCCGATTAAGTGACAACCAAATGGTCTGGCCGTCCTTCCGCGGGGCCTGGAACTCAAACCCAATTATTTTCCCGCCATCTTTCTGTAACCGGGCTACCGCGGCTTCGTCAGCGGGACTGACGTAGAGCTGCTGCGAAGCGTCCGTGATCGCCTCGATCATTTCTTCGGCCGAGTCGTAACCGAGGATGCGCGCCATGGCGGGATTAACGGTGATGAAGCGGCCTTCCGGAGTCGATTGGAAAATTCCTTCCACTGCATTTTCAAAGATCGACCGGTAGTTCTCTTCGGCGCGCTGTACCTGTTGGTAGAGTGAAGCGCTTTCGAGCGCGGCCGCCGCCGTGCTCGCCAAAATCGTGAGCGCTTTCACCTGGCCCAGGGTGAACGGACGGCTGCGGTCGAGCGCGTTGATGTTGATGGTCCCGATCAGTTTGTTGGCAACTTGCATCGGGATCGAAATCGCCGAGCGAATCTCCGGACGCGGCCATAACGCGCGAAAGCGCTCATCGTTGACCTCGCCGTCCAGAATCAGCGGGCTGCGCTCGTGCACGACCCAACTTGATATGCTCTCGTTAAGCGGTACCCGCTCGCCCAATAACTTTTCCCGGTTCTCGCCGCGCACGGCCGCCACGTATAGCTCGTCTCCAGCTTCAGTCGGAAACAGAATTGAAACTTCGTCTGCATCCGTCTGTTGCAGGGCGGCGTCGGCCAGTTTGCTGACGATTGTTTGGCGATCGAGTGCGAAAGCGATGGTCTGACTCAGCTCATAGATCGCCACTGTTTCGCGCAGCTGAAGATTTTCCAGCCGGGTGTGTCGAGTATTCATTGCCCGGGTAAGAGCGGGCAGCACGGTCTGCAATCGAAACGGCTTCAGGACATAATCGAAAGCTCCGACTTTCATGGCATCAACCGCGGTTTGAATCGTGCCCTGGCCGGTCATCACAATGACAATCACATGGGGATCAATTTTCAAAGCTTCGCCAACCAGCGCGATGCCGTCCATGCCCGGCATCATCAGGTCGGTAAGGATGATGTCGAAAACGTTGGTGCGGAAAGCCGCCAGCGCATCTTCGCCGGACGTAAAGCCCGCGGTTTCATAACCCTGTGAAGCCAGTGCTTCCACCAGGACGTTCTTTAGCTCGACTTCATCGTCGACTACCAGAATTTTGCCGATGCCGGTATTAGTCATTGCGTATTAACGAGCGTCTCATTGTTGGTTGCAGGAAAAACCATCCTCACGGTCGTACCGCGTCCAGGCTGGCTTCTAATCTCAACCGTCCCGCCGTGCTGCTCGACAATCCGTCGGCAGATCGCCAGTCCCAAACCGGTGCCTTTCCCCTCTGGCTTGGTAGTAAAAAACGGATCCCAAATTCTTTTGAGGTTCTCAGGGGAAATCCCCTTTCCGCTGTCGGCAAACTCAAGTGCCACTGCGGCCGCACTCGAACCGTCGAGCGCCGCGCGCACCGTCAACGTTCCTCCCTCGGGCATCGCGTCGCTGGCGTTGGTTATGAGATTAAGAAAGATCTGCCGCAATTGCTGGCTGTCGGCTTGAATGGTAGGAAGCTCGGCGGCGAATTCCCGCACCACTTGTATTGCCCGAGTCCGTAAATGGTAGTGCACCAGATCGAGAGAGTTCGCAATCTCTTCGCGCGGATCCAGGGTCGATATCTGACTATGACTGCGGCGGCTGAATTGCAGCAGGTTATTGACCAGCACCGCCATGCGATCTACCTCCTGCGCGATAACTTCCAGAGGTTTGCGCTGCTCGGAATCCTCGGGCAACCGCATCAACAAACTCTCTGTGCGCAGGGCGACGGTAGCCAGCGGATTGTTCAACTCGTGTGCAATGCTGGCAGAAAGTTCGCCCATCGTGGCGAGTTTCGAGGCCTGCCAGAGCTGCTGGGTGATGGATGCCAACTCCACACTCTTCGTTCTTAATTCCGTTACCGCGTCCTCGAGGTGTTTATTGGTCTCTATGAGCTTGCGCTCGGCAAGCTTGCGCTCGGTAATGTCGCGGATGTTGCACTGGATAACAGAGTTCCCATTCGACAGATAGCTATTGCTTACGAACTCCACTTGCCTGGTAACGCCCTTTTTGGTTTGGAGCGGCAGATCTTCGTAACGTATGTACCCTTGCTGTTGCAGTTCGAGAAATGCGGCTTTCGAGCTCTCGATGTCTCTGAAAATACCGATCTGCCAAAGTTCCTTGCCGATTAAGTCTTCTTTGGCATAACCAAGCAGCTCTGTGAGAAAGGGGTTAATGTCAATAATCTGGCCGCTGGCGGCTTCGAGGATCAGAATGCCATCCTTAGCGGACTCAAAGAGACGCCGGTAACGTTGCTCGGAAGCCAGCATCGCCTCCAACGCCCGGGTCTTCTCTGAGACATCCTGTTTGATTCCTACAAAGTGGGTGATCGTGCCGGTCTCATCACAGATAGGCGTGATCGTAAGATCTTCGCGGTTCAGCGTGCCGTCCTTGCGCCGATTGATCACGGTGTTGTGCCAGACGTTACCGGCCAGAATTGTCTCCCACATGTCCCGGTAAAAAAGCCGATCATGTTTTCCGGACTTCAATACGCTTGGGTTCTTTCCCTCGACCTCCGCAAAAGAGTAGCCGGTAGTTTGGGTGAAGGCAGGATTGATCCAGAGGATCTTTCCGGCGCGGTCCGTGATGATGATGGCGTTGGCCGCCGCCCGTAGCGCTGCGCTTTGCAAACGCAATTTTTCTTCGGCCTCTCTCCGCGCTCTGCGGTTTTTCGCTTCGGCAATTTCGCGCTCAATCGCGGGGCCTAAACGAGCCAGTGTGTCTTTCATCAGGTAGTCGTGCGCCCCGGCGCGCATGGCTTCGACCACGGCTCGTTCGCCAATCGTGCCCGAGATAATGATGAAGGGAATGTCGAGATTCATCTCGCTGAGCAGCGAGAGCGCGGCCAGAGCGCTGAATTCCGGCATCGAATAGTCACAGAGGATGACGTCCCACTCGCGCTCGGCCAGAGCGGCCCGCATTTCTGCCTGCGTTTCCACCCGCTCAGAAGTTACTTCGTACCCGTGGCGAGACAAATGGCGCGTCACCAAAGCGGCGTCGCGCTCCTCATCTTCGACATGTAATACCCGCAGAGTGCTGGCCATATTCTTACTCAGCCGGTGCCCCCTCGTTGAGGACTGCCCAGTACATCCCGAGATGCTTGGTGGCTTCCAATGAAGCGTTCGAACTCAACCGGCTTCCGGACGTGATTGTCAGCGCCCGGGCCGGCATTCGGCGGCGCTTCGATTGTCTGTCGGAGTCTTTCCTCCTTTGCTTTCAATCTGTCTTTTGTGTGGTGCATTTCGAGAAGTCTTATCGCGCCGGCGATCGAATACGGAGGAGAAATCAATCGAGGCTCGGGTGTGGAGTCTGCAAAGAAGAGGGACGCCGGCTCGCCCCCGATACGACGTCCCTCTCGACGCGGTGGCCCCCCACGCGGGCCGGCCGCGATCCTCAAAACGGTTTGGTTGACTCAGCGAGCGTGCGTCAACTTATTTAACCGATGTTTCCGACTTGCTCTTTAGGCTTCGGAGGGCTCTCCAGGTAGGTGTCCTCTTTAGGACCGAGAGGAATTGACTATCCGCACTAGTTGCTCTCGACTTGGGGCCTAGCAAAACACTCAGAGCACGGTTGGCCAGAAACACTCGGGAAGCGATTTACGCTTCGGCGGCTTCTGTAAACCAGCTTCTTTTTTGACTACTCAGGGTGAGGGTATCCTAGCACCGAACGAAAATGGCATGAGCAAGGAAAATCCTGATTTTAACCAAGGCAATCCCTGAGCAGAGTTTTTCCTGCGGTTCGTCGGCCAGTTGCACGGATGAGCGAGTGATTACTCCGGTTAACTGCTTTGCCTCGAAAGTGGTTAAGGCCTCACCTCGACCTGGTATTACAACCCGTAGGGTTGACAGAAAGTAGCCGGAGGTCGGAGTGAAGCGGAGACCTCCGGATCGGCGCGTTCGTTAGTTGCACCCTGTAAGGGGTGCCGGATAATCCGCGAATTCTTGCATCCCTTCAGGATGCTCAAATCACTGGGCCCGCGGTTCCGGTGGTCTGCGGACCCGCGCCTGCATCAACACAGACGTGTTTTAACATCCAGGCGACCATCAATTTTCCCCAGCCCGGTTGTGAACGAAAACATCTGATTTAATGCTATCGAACACTTCGACGTGAACCAATCGTTGTTCGCGGCACATAATCTGCACTGATCCGCCACAACGGCCAAAACCGGCCTTCAACCGCGGTGTTCCGCCCAGATTACCCCGGCTTCTTTCACACCCTGCTGCGTTTCGCCTCAAATTGTTCTTGTTGAGATTCCCCGCTCACCTTCGCTCACGAAGGTTTTTTTCCAAGCTTCAGAAAGGCCCCAAATGAATTCTATCCACCAAAAGATCCGACCCGCATCCTTGTTACTGGTCGTGGCCCTTACCACCGCACAATTGATATCCGCGGCGCCCGCGCCAAAGAAACAAAAGCGCGCCATTCGTGAAAGGCCGCGCGCTTCTGCAAAAGAGAATCGCCCATCAGCCAAATCCAATCGCCTGTCAGCGAAGCGTTATCGCGCTGAGCAACAGCGACTCATACAGCGCCGGCGTGCAGAGGCGGCTCGACTGGCGGCCATAGCGCGGCAGCGCGCCCTGGAAGATGCCCTGCGCGATCGCGTACAGGCGATGATCGCAAAAGACGACACTACCGGTGAAGATCTTGAAATTCGTCGCATTGCCGTAAGTGCATTGGGCAATCATGCGGGCACCGTAGTGGTCATGGATCCCCAAACGGGGCGGGTCTATTCGATCGTGAATCAACAGTGGGGAGTGCGTGAAGGTTTCAAGCCGTGCTCGACCATCAAACTCGTTACCAGTCTGGCGGGACTCAACGAAAGCGTCATCGATCCCGCTAATACCACTGCCATCTCTGATTCAAACCGGGTGAATCTCACCCAGGCGCTGGCTTATTCGAAGAACGATTATTTTCAGCAGGTCGGGCGCCAGGTGGGTTACGAAAAAATGATCTCGTATGCGCGTCGAATGGGTCTCGGCGCCAAGACCGGCATCAACCTTCAGAACGAATCCGCCGGCCGGCTTCCCTCGTTTCGTTCAGGCTTTGACATGAATCGCATGTCTTCGCACGGAGATGGTTACCAGGTTACCGCTCTGCAACTTGCGACCCTCGTATCCGTTTTTGCGAACCGCGGAAAATCGATTGTGCCTTTCATTCCCCGTTCACAGGCTCAGTCAAAGCCGCACTCACCCCGTCAGGTGAGCATCGACGCAGCCATCTGGCAGTCGATGACACCGGGTATGGTTGGCTCGGTAAGCTACGGCTCGGGCCGTAAAGCGCACGATCCGATGGCCACCGTGGCCGGCAAAACCGGCACCTGCATTGAAAATGGCGCGTGGGTTGGTCTGTTCGCCTCGTATGCGCCGCTAAACAATCCGAAGCTGGCCATCGTCGTTATTGCGCGAGGCTCAGACGGGCGCAATCACTTTCCTGCCGCGGTTGCGGGCCGCATTTATCGAGAGCTAAGTCGTCGTCACGCGACGCTCGGCGAAACACGAATTGCCGCCGCATCAACTCCAGCCACGGTTGACCCAAGTAAAACTTCCGCGGAACGGAATCAGACAGATGATGACGCCGAAGAAACAGACGACGGCAGTGATGATGAGGCCGTGAACTCCAGCAACTCAACTGAGCAGTCGCCGGCTCAAGTCTCAGGCAAAACAATTTGGGGCACTGAGCGCGTTTCGCCGGAACGCAAGGTGAAAAGCATTGCCCTGCCAGTCTCGCGCCCCCGCCGCGTCAGCCCCCGCTAATTCCACTCGGCATTCACTTGCCGCTGCCTGACACACCTTTCCCGCTAATGTCACCCGGCATTCACTTGCCGCTGCGCGACACGCCTTCCGATCCGGAGATCACCTCAAATGATTCGCAGATTTTACGTTCTCTTTTTAGCGCTGACCCTGGTAATGGCGGCCCACGCCCGGGACGCGAGAGCCACGGGCAAAGATCGGGAAATCGACGCTGGCGTGTTGCTGGGCCCATGTGGATCTTCCGGCGCCACCGGACCCACCGGAATCAATGATGATTTCACCAACCGCAGCATCGGCGCGGATATTGTTACCGGTTCTAATCCGGTCACGGCGAATTCCGCATCCGTAGTGTTCAGGAACACCCTGCAAAACACCGGAACCGCTGATGATGCCTTTATTATTGCTGCCCCTTCTTTACCGCCGGGATTCCGAGCCGAAGTCAGCACCGACAATGGCGACACCTATGCAGTTATAGATCAATGGAGTAACAGCATTACGGTCGCCGTCGGATATCGAGCCGCAGTCATACTGTTCGTTCGCATCACGGCGCCGGGCGGCCTGCCGGTTCTTCAAGCCTTCGAGACTGTAATCCGCGCCACTTCGACGGTCTCTCCTGCAGTTACAAACGAAACCATCAATCGGATTTACACCGGGTTCATTCGGCTCGAAAATACCCGGGCTATCGTGAATCACACTGGTGTGGGAAGCCCTTCAGATGCAGTGCCCGGGGCGCAAATGGAGTTCATTATTACGTATTCGAATATCTCGAGTATGAACGGCGTCGATTGCGCGCTGTTGATAGCCTACAACCTTGTGATCAGTGCCGATGGCAGAAAGTCGCCAAACGACTGGGGTGTGACGACTGATCACATCGTCGGCGCCAGCGATAATCGCGGCGGTCTCATCGTCGGTGATCGGCCCAATTCGCAATCGCTGGCTAACGTGGTCATGCGACTGGAAGCAGGCGAATCAGGAGAATTCCGGTTCAGACGAACGATCCGGTGAGGACGAAAGCTGCCGGCTTGTCGGCGGCCTCTCTGAGCAGCCACGGCCGAGAAAGCGCGCAACATACGCAGGACTTACTCGACTTGAATCAGACCCACCCGGATCGCAAAGCGAACCAGACCCGCGACATCGTGAATGTCGAGCTTTTCAGCAAGCTTGGCCCGGTGTGACTCAACCGTTTTTACACTGATGTTAAGGTTGCTGCCAATCTCTTTGGTCGATTGCCCCTCCGCGATGAGTTTGAGGATCTCGCGTTGCCGGCTGGTTAGCGACGCCAGAAGATCTTGCGGCGTGCGAGCCTGGGCATATTCAAACAGCGTCTTCTGCGAAATCTCGTGTGAGAGATAAGTACCGCCCTGAGCGACCGCGCTGATTGCGTCCTCGAGTTCAATGCTGGCAGCGCTCTTGGGCAGATAGCCCGCGGCGCCGCTGCGCAGGGCGCGCATAGCGTACTCGGTGCCTTCATGAACAGTGAGAATGATTACGCGGGTTTGGGGATATTGTTTTGTAATCTGCTCCAACACCTCAAAACCGTTTAGCGCCGGAATGGTGATGTCGAGCAGCACAAGATTGGGACGCAACTCTGCGATCATTCGCAGCGCTTCTTCGCCGTCGCCGGTTTCAGCGATCACCTCTATCCCTGGTTTTCCTTCGATCAGCGCTCGAATACCCGCACGTACCAAAGCATGATCATCCACGAGTAGTATTCGAGTTGGATTCACGCGCTACTCCAGTACGTTCCCGGCGAGGTGCTGATTAGCCTGTTACGTGAGGTTGGGTATGCCGTAAAAGAGGACAAGTCCGCTTTCCAATGGAACCACATGGTTAATTGTTGTGAAAGCGGCGCGAATATACTCTAGCGACCCTCGCGCTACAATCGGGGAAAACCCTTAGTCAGCCAAATTTGAATTCAATTCAACTTTGGCTGGATCGCCGCTTTTGACGCAGCGGAAAATGAGCGATTAACTGAGTTCCGTGCCCCGGACGAGATTGAATTTCGATGCAGCCGCCGACGCCAATAGCGCGTTCTTCAATTCCATGCAACCCGAAGGATTCAGCCGACGCGCTCGCGAGCACCGCAGCCGCGTCGAAACCCTTGCCATCGTCAGAAATAGTCAGCCGAAACTCGTGCTCTGTTCGATCGAGGTTAATTCGCACATGGCTCGCCTCAGCATGGCGGACGACGTTGGTCAGCGCTTCCTGTGAGATTCGGAAACAGGCAGTTTCAAGTTTTCGGGGCAGGCGCATGTCATCGTCGAAGTTACTATCGACCTCACCCTGGATGGCTGTTCGCTCACAATATCGTTTCAAGTACCAGCGCAACGCCACCGCCAGTCCCAGGTCATCCAACAGGGCCGGCCTTAACTCGAGCGATAGTTCGCGCACGCGCTCCAGAGCTTCGTCGATCACCACGATGTTGTCGTCAATACGGGCCGAATCGGCGATTTGGCAAGTGCGCTGCATGGACTGCAAACTGATCCGAACCGCAGTGAGTATTTGTCCGATGTCATCGTGGAGTTCGCGGGCAATCTTCTTTCTTTCCATTTCCTGCGCTTCTACTAATCTACGCGAGTACTCGCGCAGAATCGCCTGCGTTTTTTTACGTTCGCTGATATCACGAATCGTTCCCTGGACCGCTACAGGTACGTCGTCTTTGTAAAGCAGGCGACTACTGACCTCGACTGGGACGCGCTTTCCATTCTTCTTGATGACTTCAATTTCATACATGGTGGCCCCCTCCGTTCCCAGCTTCTTCACGAAATTCTCCTGGACGTCTGGTATGAATTCGGCCGCGACAAAGTCGGTGAAGTTCTTGCCCAGAATCTCATCGCGGGAATAACCTGAAAGTTCTTCCGCCGCGCGGTTGACCGAAAGATAGCGGCCCGACATGTCATGGAGATAGATCGCGTCGCGTGAGTTCTCAAATAATTCGCGATAGCGCTCTTCGCCATGGCGGAGAGCTTTCCGAGCGCGAAGCTCTTCAGTAATGTCGCGTGCCATTCCACGCACTACGGGCGCTGTAACTCCTTCCGTACGGAGGGAATTGTAGTATTTCCACATGCGAGTTTCGCCGGATTTGGTTTGCACGAGCATGATCCCGCTAGTAGATCCCTCTTTACGGAGTCTTGCCATGTATTCATCAAACTGATGACGGACTTCAGGAATCAGAATGTCGCGGATGGTTTTCTTGCCCACGTACTCTTCAGGTTCGTACCCGAGGGCGGCGGCCGCGGCCGGGTTTGCGGAAAGTACCAATCCATTCAAATCATGTGTGCAGATCAGCTCGCGACTATTCTCAACCAGGTCGCGGTAGCGCTCTTCACTCTCACGCAGCGCCTCCTCCGCTTCCTTCCGTTCAGTGATGTCCGTCATGGCCCCGATCGCGCGGACGGCGTTTCCTGCTTCGTCGCGCACGATGTAGGCCCGATCGGAAATCAACGCATAGGAACCGTCACGGCGTCGGAAACGGTATTCAGAAGTGCACGCCTTTTCGCCACGTTTGAACGCTGCCTGGATGGCATCAATTGCTCTTTGGCGGTCGTCCGGGTGAAGCCGCTCCTGCCACCAGCTTATCGACGGATCGATTTCACGTTCCGCGTAGCCAAATACTCTTTCAAAGCCCGTGCTACGCATGACATTGCCTGTGCTGAAGTCCCAACTCCAGAACATGTCATTAGTGGCCAGGTTAAAAAGCCGCAGTTCCTCTTCGCTCTTGCGCAACTCGTCCTGAACGCGTTTGCGCTCCGTTATGTCCTGGCTGAGACCCGCGACGCGATAGATATCCCCATTCTGGTCCCTGATCGGGAAGGCCCGGCGCAAGATCCAACGAATCGAACCGTCAGGACGAATTATCCGGTACTCGAGCGGCACGTATTGATTATTCCGCTGCTGTTCCAGCATCTGGTTAACCAAGTCCTGATCGTCCGGATGAACAGCGTCCCACCACGACTGCAAATCCGTATATAGACTTTGGGAAGAGCGGCCAAAAACCTTTTCGTAGGCCGGATTGATGTATAAGAGTCGCGTCAGTTCACGGTCAGCGATCCAGACTACGTCTTCAAGATGTTCTGCAAGCTGGCGGAATCGCTCCTCACTTTCATGAAGCAGCCCTTGGGCATGAATACGATTCAGTGCCTCGCCACAATGCTCAGCCAGGGAAACGAAATCCTTTAGGCGCGCCTCGTCGTACGCCCTCGGGGTGTAACTTTGAATCGACAGCATTCCAATGACATTCGGACCATTCTGGATGGGAACGCTCATCATTGAGGCAGAAGGGCGGCTTGTGTCTCCAAACGGAATCGAGTGAGGGTCAAATTCGATCGGCTCATCCCGCAGCAGCAATTCCGCGCGACCATCAATGACCCGCCGCCCTCTGGCCGTGGGCGGCCCGGCCTTAATGTGCGGCGTGACGTCCTGTTCCTTGCCGTCGACGGTGTCAATATTGAGCAGCGGAAACACCCAATCGCGCTCAGCGTCGTACAGATCGAGATTGCAGGCGTCCCAACCAAATAGATCTCTCGCCGTTTGAGCAATTATTCGGGCCGCTGTCAGTTGCGTTGAGGCTCCGCTTAGTTTCCGCGCCAGCGTTGCAAAAGCTGCGCTCTTTTCCTGGGCGCTTTTACGATCGGTAATGTCCTGACTAGTGCCCTCGTAATACAAGGTCACTCCTTCCGCGTCACGGACTGCCCGAGCGTTGACTGAAACCCACAGATTCGATCCGTCCTTCTGCCGCGTCTTGATCTCAAAGTCTGTCACCACGCCGGCGGTTTCCAGCAGGCGCTTGAACTCTGCCCGCCGCGGGGGATCAGCGTAAATCTGGTGAGAAATGTTCTGACAGCCGGCGATTAATGCCTCCGGAGATTCGTAGCCATGCATGCGGGCCAGCGCCGGGTTGGCCACGAGATACTGGCCTTCAGGCGTTGATTGAAAAATTCCTTCACGCGCATTCTCAAAGATGTCGCGATAGTGCCTTTCGGCGTCGATCAGCGCTTGCTCCGAACGCGCCTGCTCAGTAATGTCCTGCGCCGTTCCAAACATTCGGACTGGGTTACCATCATCTCCCTTGATGACTTCGCCGCGCCCGTGAATTATTCGCTCGACCTTATCCGGGCGAATAATCCGGAACGTTACGTCGCAGGGTTGTCTATCCCGGAGAGAGGCCTCGACAGATCTCTGGAGAAGTTCGCGATCATCCGGATGCACGAACTGCAAAACACCCTCTTCATAGCTGGGGGCAGCCGAGTCCGGCGCCAGGCCGAAAATATGATAAAGCTCATTGGACCACGTGCGGGTATTCCTTTGCAGATCCCAGTTCCAGCTTCCCATGTGCGCCAGGTGCTGAGCCTCGGCCAATTGATTTTCACTGAGCTTCAGCCGGTCTTCCGCAAGCTTGTGTTCAGTGATGTCGCGATAGTTGCTTACGATGGCGCCGACGCTGGGCTCGTCGACCAGATTGGTCAATGTACCTTCAAGAAACCGATATCCGCCATCCTTGTGGCGCACGTAACTTTCCGCGGAGATTCCGACACCGGGTTGGCGCAGCGATTCCGCAAGCCTTTCGCGAACAACTTCCAAATAGTCAGGTCGAACAAATTCGACCATGTTGTGCTGAAGCAACTCCTGAGGCGTATAGCCGATTACGTTTGTCGTTGAGGGACTCGCATAAAGGATGTCGCCGTCAGGGCCCACAAGGGCGATGGCATCGTGGCTGTGCTCAATGAGCGCACGGAAGCGTTGTTCGCTTTGGCGCAGTGCTGCATCTAACTTTTTGCGCTCTTTTTCCGCGCGCTTGCGCTGGCTGATGTCGCGCATGATCGCCTGCAAACGACCGTCGCTCAATAGCTTTGCCGTGATCTCGACGGGAATTGCGGTGCCGTTTTTGCGTTTAAGGCGGCGTTCGTTAACGACGGGCTTTCCCTGCTTCAATTCGTCAAGCTTAAGCGGGTTCGCAACAACGTCCTCAGGCACCATGAAATCAAACACGGATCTTCGAAGAACTTCTTCGCGCGAACAACCGCTCATCTCGCAAGCGCGTGCGTTAACCTCAACTAAGCGAAATTTGTGGTCGCAAACAAAGATGGCGTCTGGCGCTTGATCGACCAGCGCGCGGTACAATTCGTCGGTGTTTCTCAGCTCGAATTCGCGTGAGTCCGCCGGTGATGAATCGGCGCGCGAACCAGTGGGATCAGGTTTCATGCGGGCCTCCAGGACACTTCAGCCCAAGCGGAGAAGATTTCGGTCGGTGCGGGGATGATAACAAATTAGGGGCCAAGTACTCGTGCGTGCCTTTTCCGTCCTTATCGAGGTCCCCATTTGAATCCTTAACTTCCGGAAATAGGTCCGGAGAATCGTTGATTGAGAATCCGATCGCCGCTTGCGAAAAGCAGGACCTGAAAAAGTCCTGGTCATTGCTCGCATCTTTACCTTCCGGCAATGTTTTCGGATGCCCGGTTGATGCTGTTGGTCGAACGGCCATAGCGACCCCCGATGAAGCTTGGTCAGAAAAGCGGACGCTTCCGCGCGGATGTCTTCGCGACTAAGCCTGATCATTTTAGTAAAGGCTGGAGGTTCAATCGATGCGTTGAGTGGAACACTGGGCGACGGTGTTTAACTACGCTCTAACACTCCGCGCGCGCCTTCTATGTGGGTCGGATTTTAGTGCCGGAGTCGGCCATTGCGCAAGGGCGAATTGCCTCGTGAGCAGGTTGATGGAACGCGCTTTGCCCATTGATCGGTTTGCCCCGTGGCTGCCGCCATTAGGTGGGTAAGTGGGGCGATCCACCTCGGGAATAATTCCGTGATCGCGGAAAGCTGACCCAGCCCAAAGCTTCCAAACGTCCAACTGGCTCATGCAGGAAATCGAAAAAACAAATCTAATGCCGGTGTCGGGTAATCTGTCGGGCGACAATCGAATTCTAATCGTCGACGACGAAGAGCTCGTGCGCAATCTATTCGCTCACTCACTCGGCGATCGTTACGATTGCAGGACTGCCGGGAACGCGCAGGAAGCTCTGGCTCTTCTTGCTGCCCAGCCTTTTGCGCTGGTAATAACCGATGTGCAGATGCCCGGGCTTAGCGGCATAGAACTGTTGCGCAAGATCGTCGCCGATTTTGCCGATGTGGCCGTGATCGTAGCTAGCGGCGTGGATCGCAGTCAGCGGGTTATTGATACGTTGCGCCTGGGCGCTTCGGACTATTTGATCAAGCCTTGCGAGCTCGACGTCCTGGAAATGAGTGTTGAGCGAGCCCTGGAACGTCGGGCTCTGATTCGGGATGGCAAGCGCTCGAAGGCAGCCCTCGAGCGACGCAATGAAGAGCTCGCCTCGCAAAAAACGGAACTGATACGTTTACAGGCGCAATTAATTCAAAGCGAAAAGATGGCCTCGCTGGGTCAGCTCGCGGGCGGCGTTGCGCACGAGTTGAATAATCCTTGCGGCTTTATTCACAGCAACATGGAGAGCCTGGGCCAATTCGCGGGTGACCTGCGACAGCTTCTGGCTGTTTACGAGCGCGTCCCGCTTTCACCGGAATTCGCCTCGCAAGTAAACGCGATCAAGCAATCAATCGGTTTTGAAAACCTGCTATTTGAGATGTCCTCGATCATCGACGATTGCAGCGAAGGAGCTCGCCGCATTCGCGACATCGTGCTGAATCTGCGGACCTTTTCGCGCGTGGACGACGCTGAAGTCAAGCAGATCGACATTCACGAGGGTATTGACTCGACGATTCGTCTGCTCTCGCAGTATTACTTCTCGAATCACATCACCCTGGAGCGCGACTATGGCGCAGTCCCCCCAGTGGAATGCCTTGCCGGACGGCTTAATCAGGTGTGGATGAACCTTTTGACCAATGCTGCACAAGCGATAAGCCGGGGTCCCGGCAAAGTTCGGATCGTAACGCGCGTGCGTGATGAAATGGTCGTGGTCAGGATTAGTGACACCGGCGCCGGCATCAAGCCGGAAGACATGAAAAGGGTTTTCGATCCTTTCTTTACCACTAAGCCGGTGGGTGAAGGAACCGGCCTCGGATTGTCAATCATCTACGGCATCGTCGAAAAACATGGCGGTCGAATCACTGTCGAGAGTCAACCCGGCGAAGGCACGACATTTACCACCGTGATTCCACTGAAGGCTCAGATGAAGTTGCAGGCTCGGGAGTTCAGGGAAGGGTCTACCACTTAGGAGAAAAGCAATGTCTTATAAAATTCTTATCGTTGACGACGAACCAGCCAACTTGCGAACACTGGCGAGACTATTTCGCGACCAGTACCAGGTGCTGACCGCCGGCTCAGGAACTGAAGCGCTCGAGATACTGGATCAACACGATGTCGCTTTGCTTATTACTGACCAGCGCATGCCCGGCATGACCGGCATCGAATTACTCAAGAACACGGTTTCATTGCGACCACGAATGGTGCGCATGATCCTGACCGGTTATACGGATGTGGACGCCCTCGTCGAAGCCATCAATTGCGGGGAAGTGTACCGGTACGTGACCAAGCCCTGGAACAATGACGAGTTGCGGTTGACAGTCATGCGGGCTTTGGAACACTACGAAACCAACAAAAAGAGTCATAGTCTCGAGCACATGAATTATCGCCTGATCTCGCGCCTTAAAGAGATCCAGCAGCTTACGACGCTCGAAGCCGCAGCCTAGCGCAACGATTAACCACAAGCTTCAGAAAGCAAAAAAATTTCCGGCTCACCACAAGGTAGGAATTATCCATACCCTGAAGCAAGCCGGACATCCGAAAAGTAGTTGGTCAGTTGAAGTGGCACGCGCATCTTGCGCGTAATTTCACGGGGACGCCCGTGCCGCTCTTTCAAACTAACCCGCTACCATAGGAACTCATGCAATGCGGCCGTCTGATTCGCGCCTCGCCTTCTCGCGTTACCGAGGTGACGCAATTCCGCGAATTTCTACAAGTCGACCGGCATGCATAATTAACCGCCAGCTGACTTCCAGCGCCAGCCGCTTACCGTCTTTCGCCAGAATCTCGATCTCAAACACGAATCCCGGCCGCCGCTTAAGCATCTGAGCAACCTGCTTTTCGATTCGCTGGTTGAATTCCGGAGTCACGACCTGGGCAATATTCATCTGCCGTGCCTCGTTAACCGAATAGCCAGTGATAAGTTCGCCCGCCTTATTCAGGAAGGTGAGGTTACCTGAGAGATCATGGGCGTATTCGATCCGGCCTCGGCCGTCCCGGAACTCCCGGTCATGACTGCTGTACTCGTGCATTTGAGTGACTGAATTTGTGGTGCCCTGCTCTGTGCTGAACGGCACTCACATCGCTTCAAGAATTGATAGTTACGGGCGGGTTAATGCTGACTTGAATTGAGGATTAGGACTTGATTCTATGGTTGGCAAAAAGGGCGGGCTCGGCGATTCGACCTGGCTAAACGCCACATCCTTGCCTTCGCTTGGCGCATAGGAGCGCATCTGCCAACTGCATAGCATCTCCTGTTCCACAAAACTGCGCGGGTTTTGAGTGCTGCGAGCTTTTCAAGTGGAAACTGGTTACGAGGCACACACCTTGCTCTTAACAAGCGTGGCGGTCGGCATCGCTAGATGCAGGATCAGTTAACCCAGCCCTTCCGGACTTCAGAACCGCCCAGTCTCACATTCTCAACCCAGACATCGGCACTTACCTGCCGGCCAACCCTCTATTGGCGAAAAACACATGCGTAAAATTTTTCAGTTCAGTCCCTTCGGTCTTTGTGTGCTGTCACTAAGCCTCTGGTGGACCGGCGTAGTCGTCGGAGCGCCACACGCGGCGCGTGGGGATGCCGGTCGCGAACTGGATTGGACGCGGCTTGCCGCCTCGATGTCCACCGCCAATCCGGCTGAATCAGAATCCGCACCAAACTTTGAGTGGAATATTAAGGACAAGGAACTGCCACTGCTTACTCTGGATGAAGAACGGCTGCCGGCGAAGCTTGATCAGTTGCTTACCTATCCGATTGATCAATTCCGCGTTTTGGTTTTTCAATTTTTGCGACGCGACGACGCGCGTGGCAGGTATCAGCTGCAGGCGATTTCCAACGTCAGTAAGGAAGTCCATTTCATTGAATTTGAATCTATGGGTGATGGAAAGACCTTCCTCGCGATTGACGGCTCAGGCCTGGAACTAATAGACCAGGGCACCTTGAAGATCATCCGCGCGGGTGGCGGCGCTAAGTTACTTTTCATCGAGTATCCGGACGGCGAATTCCGGTGCGCCAGTATCAAGCATGCCAACGGCGCCAATCTGAACTTCTTGTATGCCGCGAATGGATTAGCGCTGCGTGGTGTCGTGGATTCGTTCGGCCGAACTATCCGTATCAACTATGACGCCACAGGTATTGAGTCCGTCACTCAAACCTGGATGGCCACCGCCACGGGCAGAACTAAAACGTGGCATGTTGGCAACGCGCCTGAAAATACTCCTACTGAACTGGCCAGGTATTCCCATGGTTTCGGCTCAAAAGTAATTCCCGGCAATGCGCTCGTCCGTGAATACAGTGCGGCAATGGCGGGTTCAGATAAGAATCTGGCGGAAGTGTTCAGCGGTCTTCATGCGGTGGCGGCAGGTAATGGGTTCGAGCCGGCTGGCCTCGGCACGCCCTATCCGCTTTATCGCGGTGACATAACAGGTGATGACGGCAAGCCACGGCGCGGTCATCTGTCTTCTGCGATTCACATTTATGGGAGCGCTGATGGGACAGGGGATTCACCGCTTTATGTGCCGGCGGGTTTCACTTCTCATAGCGGCGTACCGTCTCCCAAAGATGCGGTCGTAACATTTTATTATCACCGGCTTGGTAACTTTACAGACATTACACTCGCAGTCTTTCATGTGGCCGATTTTCAAATTGCTCACGAAGGCGATCGAATCAGGATTGGGAACATCGGAGGTTCGGGAGGTTCATCCAAATTCTACAAACATTCGCACATTGAATTTTACAAAGGGAATACCGCGCTCCCGCCGGCGGGCTCTCGTTCCGCTTTGCGAATCGATCCGTCAACGATCTTCAGCGCCAGTCGATAGTCGAATTTGAACCGGCAGTTGAGATCGCACTTCGCTGGATCACTGTGAGAAGAAGCTCAGAGACATTTGCAGGTCCCAAAAGACTGCATGATACACTCGCTGCGGCACACGTTCTTGCCTGGATTCGTTGAAGCTGGCCGCTCACAAAGCGAAAAACGAAGCCGACTCGGCAGAGATTCCGCTACGCTCAGAGAGCGGATCGCCGTAAGTCCTTGTGCCCCTGTAGCTCAACGGTTAGAGCAGCAGACTCATAATCTGTTGGTTCGGGGTTCGAATCCCTGCGGGGGCACCAAAGACGTTGCCGATTGAATTTCGGATTGTCGAAATGGCCAGCCAGACCAGGATTGAGTTTAGGGCTCGTGAGGCTTTTCCGGGCGCCTCAAATCCTGGCGTAGTATCCCGACGCCCAAATCCGGAAATTATTGACATCTTCCGCGCCCAGGCTTATAAGACTGGCGATTCTTTGATGTGACTAACTCCCGCGAGTCCATGCGCAATGCTCCGTATACTCGCCAGTTAGTTCTGATTCTCAACTAAGCGTGCTCAAGGAAGATGCCCGGCCCGAACGGCCCAGCGTATGCGAGCTGCCGGCGGGTGCCGTTTTGCAGGGAATCGGGATCTCCACTCGAGTCCAAGTCGAGCTTCTCAGCGCCGCGCTTACGCAACTTCGAACTCAACCTCGCTAGCGCGCGCGTCGGCCCTCAACTGTGTACTGGTCTTTCGCGAAGTCCTCAGGAGCAAAGCCATGGCAAAATCAAATGATCCCAACGGCAAGAAACACCAAGATAAGTCTGCGAATTCGGACCGCAAGAATAATGACGTCAAACCAGCACCGCGCGTGAGAGAGCAGGGTTTTTTCCCTAAATCAAGACTGGTTGCGCTTGCCTCGATGGTCGCAAAAGTTCGCGGGGGGTTGCTCCGCGAAACGAGCGCACCGCGTTCCGTGATGTCGGCAATCCGCGAGCTAAACGAATTATCACAGCTCGCATCCAGAATTCAGGCAGGTCATGCCGGCGCGGAACGTCTCTTTGAGGAACGAATTTCCGGTTACCGGATGGGTGGTGGGGGTGGGGGCCGGGGCGGCGGCGGTGAACGGATGCGGGCCCTTATCGGAGCCATGGACGGTTTGTCGGGAATGGCCGGACGCGGCTGGCCCTGTGGCGAGCCCATCGCTGTGGCTGCGGACGTCATCAAGACGGCATTTTCCCTGGACGTTCGTGATGGAGACAAGGGCATCACTCGTACTCGCGAGGCCGGAGCTTTTGTCGTTGGTCGAATGCGAACCGTCGCGCGATTCGAGAGCCAGGTTTGGCGCCAGGGAAGAGGAGAGGCAGAAAATGTTTTTGGTGGGCGCGGCGACGGCCGTCGAGCTGGAGGCGTGGGTGGCGATCCGGTAGGGCCGGGTGAGGGCCGCGGAGGTGGTGGATTTGGCGGCCCGGTAGGTGGCGATCCAGTTGATGAAGGTTCTGAGCCGATCTTTCCCCCCGGGCCTGAGCCCGATCCCGGGCCGGGCGGAGAACCACCCGCTGTTGACCCCAACATGTGCGAGCAGATCGCTGAACTCTGCATGGAGCTGTATGCGGAGAGTGCGTCTGGCCTGATATCTGATCCTAACATTGACCTGATGGCCACGGTTGAGCCGAACTGTCTTTGTCATACCTATGACGCGCAGCAAATCTTCGTAGGGCGTCCAGCCGCGGGGCGCGAATTTCCGGATCCATTTCCTGCGGATTTGCGACTCATTTTTCGCGGCGACGACATTACAGCAAACATCATTTCAACTACTCCGCAGGAGATTCGTTTTAGAATTCCCCCGAATTCGCACACGGGATATGTCTATTTGCGCGGCCTCTTCCCGGTCGAACAATACGGGAACGTTCAGAATCTGGAGAGGCTATGCGGAATTTCAATGCCCGACTTTCCGCATTTGCCTGGCGGCGCGCTGGGAATCGCGCCCCCATGTTTGATCAGCATCATCTTTCCACCGGTATTCGAAAGTCTGACGGCTGGCGGGCAGCCCGGCCCCGATGTCGTTGTCGAATCGTGTCACGGGGTAGATATTTGCTGGAGGGTTCATCTCTCGGATCAAGCGCCTAATCTACCGATTCCGCCCTGTGGTCGAATTGAAGTTACGGTACGCAACGCAGCCGCCAACGTCGTGCATCGAGGTGGTCCTTCCGAATGCTATCGCGCCGAAGGACGAGACGATCAGACTTTCACAGTCGAAGCTTCGAGCTTCGCCGGAGCAGTAGAATGCGGGCACGCCGGTCCTGAACGGATGACGCTGGAGCGCGTCCAGCGCGTTACCTTGACCAGGAATGATCCGCCGACTGAAGAATTGATCGCCGGAAATAACGGCAGTTTCTTTGCTGAGATCTCATGCCCAGCTCCCGCGGCAGGCATGCAGGTTCGCCTGGTCTCTAGCGACCGCAACGCGTTGCAGGTGCCAGCGAACGCTGTGATACCTAATGGCCAGACCCGAACCCAGGTGGATTTCACCAGTACGGCCGGCCATGTTGGAGACGTGGAAATCCGAGCCAACGCGGTGGGGCACGAAGAAGGCCGGCTAGAATACGATCTCGTCCGATCACCGGCCGAAATATGTCACTCCCTGGAAGCTGCGGCCGAGCCCTGGACTAACACCGAACAGCCGCGGGCAAACTGGAGCATCATCGATCAGGACGAGACCTTCCTGGGTTTCGTGCCGAGCCCAAGGCAGTTCCGTCCAACTAACCAATTCGAAGTCGCTCGGGCCATTCAGCGGGCCGAAACTGACGGCCAGACGATTCGGGCTCTGGGCAGCGGTTGGTCGTTTTCGGAAGCGATGCTGCCCCAGTCGACTGCGATTCAGGATCCGGTAGAGCGCATCGTGGCGACGGCCGCGCGGTTGGCCGCTCTCTCCCCAAACACCACAGAGCAGCAGGATCAGGAGCTCGCTTCGAATTTTGCCAGCCATTTCGGTTACGCTGTGGACACGTCAAGGCTTGACCGAAATTTACAAACAATTTTGCCGGATATCCTGAGGGATGGTGTAAATCCGGCGGACCTTTTCTATGTCGAAGCCGGAATGACGATCAATTTTCTGAACACCCTCCTGGACTCTCAAACTCCGCCGGTCGCGCTTAAGACCATGGGAGGCGCCTCAGGGCAGAGCATCGCGGGAGCAATATCCACAGGAACTCACGGCGGTGATTTCGAGCGGCCGCCGCTCGGAGACAATGTGCGAGCACTTTATATCGTCGGCGCTGGTGGCGTTCACCATTGGGTCGAGCCCGCCCAGCACTTTACTGATCCGGAGAAACTAAGACGGACATATCCCTGTCTGGACGGCCACATTCATTATGACGACGACATGTTCCACTCGGTCCTGGTGTCGATCGGCGCGATGGGAGTGATTTATGCGGTAGTCCTTGACGTAGTACCACAATACTCATTGCTGCAATGGAATCGGTGGTCGACCTGGGAGCAGTTACACGCCGATGAAGCCGGTAATGACTTCGCGGGACTGTTTGATGGGTCATGGAGCGGAATGAATAACTTTCTCCAGAACCAATTCCGTGGAGCCCATGGTCCCAATCGTTTCGTTCAGGTGGTGGTTAATCCGTTTCCATTCGACGACGGATCGCACCATTGTTATGTGACCAACCGCGTCCAGTTGCCGTTACGGGCGCCGGGCGGAGTTCAACCGATCTCCGGGCTGGGCGCTCTGAAAGATCAGATCATCTCTGCGATCAAGGACGATATCTTACATAACGTGCGGATTGGCGTTGGTTGGGACCTGCATAATGCGGACCTGGATGGGGAGGATCTCGAAGTTCTCGAGACTCTGGTCAGGATCTGCACTGATCACGGGTACTGGCGAGGTTTGCAGATTGCCACTGAGATCGTAATGAATAACAGTCTGCCGCAGACGGATCATCGCGGTCCGCAGATCGATCTCGGGTTCAAAGTAATGGCGCCGGGCGGCACGACCAGACAGTTCCCCCCACTCGGAGGCACTGCAATCGAACCTTCGTTTAGTTTCTTTCCACTGGTTCCGGCTGCCAACGAACCAGGTCTTCGAGTCAGAGTTCCTGACGTCGTCACCTATATCAACTCGCTGCTTGAGCTTTATGACCGGGCGATCTTCGGGATCCCTGACTGGGTCCCGTTCGACGGACACCCGTTCAGCAACGCCCGCGAGGCCGCCCATGTACTGGGTCTTATCCCGGGCGTTCTGGAACCGCCGATGTACCCGGCCGGTTGGATTTCTTTACGGGTAACGGGACGGACCTCAGCATTGCTGGGCATGCAGCGTTTCAATCCGACAGGGTTCGTCGAAGTGTCCCTGCTCGGCCGCCCCAACGGTTATGAGTTAATACGCCGGACTGAGAGGCTCGCACGCGACATGGGAGGGGCGCTCCATTGGGGACAGAGCTGCGGGATGATGGGCTTTATTGACCTGGAGTTCAATTACGGTAATAACCGGATTGACACGTGGAAGGCTACGCAGAGGCAGCTCGGTGGGCCCACGTTTACAAATAGGTTCATGGAACGCTTAGGACTGGATTCTCCTTAGCCGTGGAGGGTTTCAAGCGTCTCCAGTCCCACAAGCGGTCGCGGTGTGGCTGGGGGAGAATTGCCTGATTATTACGTGTAATTTGACTAGTCTGAATGTACCGGCGCGTAGGTGTTCAGGTGTGTTAGACGGCAACCTGAAGATGGCGCGATGGCGTGCTCTTACCTAGCATTACCTAACTTACTTTGACGGCTGCGGATTCGGTAAAAACTGGGTTATCTCGTTTCGTCTCGTCTGGTTGATGCCCTCAAACCATCTCATAATCTGTTGGTTCGGGGTTCGAATCCCTGCAGGGGCACCAATCAAAGTAAGCAGTGAGCAGGTGGCAGTGGGCGGCAAGCAGCGAAGCGTAATTCATTAACCTTTCGTTCCTCACCACAAAGACAGCCGATGATGGAAATGCGTTCGTCGGTTAGAGGTTAGCGCGCGATCGCGACTAAAGGTTTGCCGTCGTTGAGATTCATTGCGGCGGGATAACCTTTGCCCGCCAGAGAAGCGATGTCGATCGCGAACTCCTTTTGACTGCGAAGCTTCCGAATGCGTTCGGCTTCGGCTTTGCGAGCGGCGGCGGCTGCACGCTTCTCCTCAGGAGTCTGATTTGCGGCAATGGTCGGCGCGGGCGCCAGTTGTTTCTTCGGGTTGCGCGAAACGATATTCAGGATTTCGAGCACTTGCGTCTTCTCTGGCCCGCTCATTCCATCAAAGCTGATTCCGTGCGCATCGAGCACTGCGCGCAGGTTCTCTTCCGTGTTTGTCTTTTGTCCATAAACGTCGCGATAGATGCGTAGCTTGCCGTCCTCAACCACAATCGTTTCGTAACGCAGCTCAACGGGAACGATTTGCGGGAGCTTGACGACCTGAGTTCGCGTCCGGCGCTTCAAATACGAAGCCATCGTGTCGGCTGACAATTGGGTGTCGGTGGCCTCCGCCAGGACCTTCGCAAAGTCCTTCACTTGTTCGTTCGTCAGACCAACGCAGCCGTGCGACGCGAACGTTCCAATCTTTGCGAGCGGTTTGCCGCCATGAATCAAGTTGGCGCCGCCGATCGGAACTTTAATAGGTCCAAGTGGGTTGCCTGCCGCGCCCGCCGGAACAACCTGGCCCGGATTAGAAGCCCAAGGCTCGTTAGGCTGGGTCCAGGTTGGATTGAAAATGATCATTTCCGCCTTGCGCAGCCCTCTTGGCAGCGGATATTCGACATACCCGATTCCGATTTTGAAAGACTTCAACAGCGTGCCGTTCTTAAAAACGTCCATTCGGAACGACGGAATGTTGACGACGATGCGCGTGTCTTTCGGGACCGCGTTCGGCCCCGGAAGCATCGTTGGCTCTGCCGGAGATTCGGTGGTCGCGACATTGCCGCTATTAGTTGACGGGTTACTAACCAGCGACGCCGGTTGAATCTGAGTTGTCGTCGACTCGGCGCGCGTGACCGGCTGCGACGAGGCTTTGCGATTACAAGCGGTCGCGACCAGCGCGCAGAGTGTTAGTAGTAAGGCAATTGTAATTGTGCGGGAAGTTTTCATGTTGAGGGTATTAAAGCTTGTCTAAGATATTCCGGTTACCGCTGCTTCCACGCCACCGTCTGTGGCGGCCCACATCGGGTGGCGCTCTGACTACTGTTAGCTGGATCTCGCTATCGGCCAGGCAGAACCCAGACGGAATCCTAGGCGTCTTTTGCGCAGCGGAATCCGGCGATCATCCAGCGTTCGTGCGGATAGAAAAAGTTTCGATACGTTGAGCGAATGTGCATCTGCGGCGTGGCGAACGAGCCGCCGCGCAGCACCTTCTGACCGACAAACCACTTGTCATTGTATTCGTCGAATTCGGATTTGAAACCGGGATACGGCGTGTAATCTGAAGTCGTCCACTCCCAAACGTCGCCAATCATCTGGTGACAACCGGACGCGCTTTGCCCTTCAGGGAAAGATCCAATTGGCGCAACACTCCAGAATCCATTCTCGAACAGATTTGCTTTCGACTCATCAGGTGGCGAATCGCCCCAGGGAAATTCTTGTTTCGCATTGGACGCTGGTGACAGTGTTGCAGCCTTCTCCCATTCACCTTCCGTCGGCAGACGTTTGCCCGCCCACTTCGCATAAGCCGAAGCCTCCAAAAAGCTAACGTGCGAAACCGGTTCGTTAAGTTTCTCTGTGGCCGGATGAAGTCCGCCGAAATCCCGAATCATCCATTCGCCGCCCAGCTGTTCCCAGTAAAGCGGCGCCTGCCAGTTTTCACTGTTCACTTTTTCCCAGCCGGCTGAGTGCCACCAGCGAAAGTCTTTGTAGCCGCCGGCGTTCATGAACTCGAGATACTCGCCGTTGCTGACCGGCGCGCGATCGATCGAGAAGTCCTGCAGGAAGACTTTGTGCTGTGGCTTCTCATTGTCCCAGGCGAAAGTGGCACGCGCATCTTGCGCGTCAGTCATGGGCGGGACGCCCATGCCACTCGCATATCCCAAATCAAACAAGCCACCCTCGATTTCAACCATGCCGCCGACGCTCTCGGTTGCGCGCTGAAGCGGTTTCATCGGCGCATCAAACTGATCGACGAGCAGGTGTTTGATGTCATAGACCAGCAACTCCTGGTGCTGCATCTCGTGCTCCAGGCCGAGGCGCACAATCGAGAGAATTTCCTGCGCATCATTGCGATCCGAAACACTTTCGATGAATCGCGCCATCTGCTGGTCAATGTGCGCGCGATACTTCCTGGTTT
>DASUTF010000110.1:0-19070 GCA_036374695.1 Pyrinomonadaceae bacterium | reverse complement strand
GACCGGATCGTAAGATTCAACCGACGATAAGAAGCCGCTATTGTTCCCACCTGCCACATATATACGGCCGAGCAGCGCTGCCGCCGCAAAATCGCTCCGGCCACTTGCGGCCATCGGCGTCTTCGTCGACCAGGTCGCCGGCGCATTCACCAGCGCACGCGAACTCGAGTCGCTAAATGTACCTATAGCCGTGAATTGCTGTGTGCCCGGCAACGCGATGATTGGGTTCGCCGGCGTGACGGCTATCGAGACCAGGTTGGGCGCGAATGCCCAATTGAGGTTGTTGGTTGAGTCTACTGAATTGGTTGCTGTTACCAGCGTGCCACCGTTGGCGTTGCTGTCTTGCACGTCGACAAAATTCACGAACTGGCTTGCCGGCGCGTTCAGGTTCCATTGGCTCCCCGTCGACGTAGAACGCAATGACAAGAGTTGGCCGCTCAATCCGGCCAACGTCAGTGAGTGTGTGACAGTCGTCGTGCTGCCGTTGGTGAAGTTGAACGTCTGGGCCGTAGTGATTACTTTAGTGAAATCGTAGAACGACGTATTGCCGGCGATCGTCTGGCCTGTCGCGCCGTTGAAACTAACGCCGCGATTGTTATGCGTGAACGTCCCGCCGTTATTGGTCCAGTTACCGCTCACGAGAATGTCACCGCTCAGGGCTAACGTTCCCGCCGCATCGATTTGCACGTCGCCGTATTGTGTCGCGCTGGTAAAGGTGCCGGATTGAATTCGCGTCAGGCCGGTTACCTTAAGCGTGCTGCCCGCGGCCGAGACTGTTCCGGGGCTGCCGCTGGTATTGATCGTGAGGTTCGCAAACGTCGTGTTACCGCTGATGGTCTGACTGGTACTGGCGCCATTGAACGTGATCGTTTTGTCACTGTTCATAGTGAAGCCGGCTGCGCCCGCGTTGTTTGACCAATTCCCCGCAACGCTCAGGTTGTTTGCGCCGATGGCCAGAACCGTGCCGGATCCAATCGTTACACCGCCATTAATCGGCAGCGTTAGACCGCCGCCCATGCTCTTTGTTCCACTGCCGCTGGTTCGGATCGCGCCGTACCCGCTGACTCCGTTTTCAACTACCTGATCTCCTGCCCCAGCCCATTCCACAGTTAGCGCGGTGACGTTAAGCGTGAAGAACCTGTATTGAGTTGAGAACGAGTTTGAGCCGAGGCGCGTTACCTGGACCGTCCCCGTGCCGGTAATAGTCCCCGTATTGCCGGCGCTGTTGACCTGCACGGTGGGCGAGCCCGGTGTGAGCAACGTGCCGGCGCCGTTCATATCAAGCGTGCCGCTGACGTCAAAATTTGTATTAAAGGTAACCGCCGCGCTGGTATTGCTATCGGTGAGATTCGCGAACGAAGTAGTCGCGCTGCCGCCGATTGCCTGCGCGCTTGTTCCATTCAAAGTGACGGTGCTGCCGCTATTTGTGAACGTGCCGTTGTTGGTCCAGTCCCCGCCGACCTGAATACTGCTCGCATTCGCGAGCAGCGTCCCGCCCGTGATGCTGACGTTGCCGGTGACAATCAGTGCGAAGTCGTTTGGGTCGGACGTGTCGAGCGTGCCTTGCGTGACGTTTAGAGCTGCCGCCTGGAGCGCGCCGCCCAGGGTTGCCGCGCCGCTGGCCTTATTAATCGCCAGCGTGCTGAACCGTTTGCCAACTCCGGTGCCACCGGTCGTAATCGTCTGCGCGCCGGCGCCGTTGAAAGTGACGCTCCGGTTGTTGTGCGTGAGGACGCCACTGGTGTTGTCCCAACTTCCAGCGACATTTAGATCTCCCCCACTTTGAGAAGAGAGCGTTAAAGTCCCGCTGTTAGTTACACTTCCATTAATGGTCAAAGCGGCCGTCATCGCGTTGCCGCCATTATCCATGGTGAGTGTGGAGCCGTTGTCGATTGTTAACGTGCCGGCGATCGCCCGCGCAGTGCCCGTGCCACCGACACCCAGGTCGAGCGTCGTGTTATTGCTGATCTGAACGTTGTTGGGGTAACCCAGTCCAGCGGTTGAACTCCATTCGGTGTTGCGACTGTAAGTTGTGCCCGACTCATATTTCAGAAGTGAAGAACTGCCGTACGTAGGCCCGTTACCGTTGAAAGCGGCGCCTGATGCAAGTCGAAGTTCTCCGTTAATCGCGACGCTGCCGCCGCCACTGATAAACGAGGAAGCGAGGACCAGACCGCCGCCCGAAGCAACTGTAAAACTGCGTCCGCCGAACAGGTTGAAACTGTTATTGAATTGAACCGTTTTCCCGCTGGCGATTGCCCAATTAATTTTTGTCGACGAATCTAAGGACCCTGACGTCTTGCTGAATGTTGCAGACGAACCGCCTCCTGAGAAGTTAAACGACTGAATTCCGGTTCCACTGGATTGGACAATCCCGCTCGTCTGGTTGTAATTGCCGCCTAGATTCAGGGTAATGACTCCTGCGCCACTCGAGAAGTTCAACACGCCACCTGATACAACCAAGTCTCCGCCGATTGTGACGGTGCTCGCGCTGCCGGCAGCCAGGCTAAACAACTGACCGTTGGTGTTTTGAATTGTCAGCGTGCCATTGATGGTCTCCAGGTTGTTTGACTGTTGCCACGCCCCTGGCAACGTAGCCACATTGATTGTGAGATTCCCCCACGCGACGTTTGGAAGTGTGGCACTCGCGCTCGTGTTCCCCCACTTTTGAATTGTTACATTGCTGGTTGCCGCGAAACTTCTGCTGGACGAGCCAGGAATATCAGCGGCTGAACCTCCGGCGCCACTTCCGGTCGCGTTGTGCACATAATTAGCCCCGGCAGTCACGATAAAATTGGGCACTGCGACCAGATGGTTCGCGGTCAGGGTTCCACCCGTGCCGACTTGAATCGTTGCGCCGCCGCCGGACACAGTCCACGCGGCCGTGGTACTCATATTGTGTCCGCTCTGGATTATGAAAATGTCACTCGCCGTGGTGAAGTTCGGAGGCGTCGACCCACCACCACCCGGCGACGTGTTCCAGCTGCTGAGTAAGCCGGGATCCAAACTACCCTGCGAGAAGTAAGTCGCGGCCAGCGGCGCGAAGGGATTCGCCGTGCCTGCTCTCGTCAGGATTCTTGTGTAGGCATCTTCGCGTGAAAAGTAACGATGGGACGAGACAAAAGACCTGAGGGCTGACGAGTGAGTATTAGATTCTGCGGCGCTCCGGGTGATGAAGGGAGCCGAGCTAATCGCCAGGACTAAACCGCACAGCGCTAAGAGCTTGGCGAGGCGCAGTTTGCCACTCTGCTCGCGGCGCAAGACTCTCGGCGTGTGGGGCGATGGGGGCAGCATTAATTCAGTGAGCAGTGAGCAGCGGGCAGTGAGCGTAAAAGCCCCGAACAGACTCTTTGAATGCTGCCATCGGGCGCTCGCTAACTGCTGAAGTTCTCGGATACAGAACTGAGGCGTCTAAAAAAACTTTGCCAGTCCGCCTCGGGGACTCCGGCTGCCTAAAAAGCCCGAAATTATTGGCGAAGAGTAGAGCGGCTCAGACGGAAAGTCAATTGATTGCGCGGGTTAAAGCGCCAACCGCTTGCGCCATTGGCATACCGTTGAGTTTGCTAAGAATTTTCATTTGGGGCTCTGCCACAGCTTTCAATATTATTCGTTGAATACACGCCGTCCCTTACGGGTCGGGCTACTGCCCCGACTGCGTGCTGCTCCCCTCCTGTTGTATCATCCGTCACTCGCGCAGGCGATGACCACGCACTGCTCACCGCTCACTAGTCACTAGCATGTCCAACTCCACGCCCATGGTCCGCCAGTATCAGGAGCTGAAAGCGCAGCATCCCGGCACGCTTCTGTTTTTCCGTCTCGGCGATTTCTACGAGTTGTTCTTTGACGACGCGGTGACGGGCGCGCGCGAGCTGCAGATCACACTGACCGCGCGCCAGAAGGACAGCAAAGATCCGATTCCAATGTGCGGGGTGCCGCATCACTCGGCGGCGAACTACATTGCGAAACTAGTCCGCAAGGGTTATCGCGTCGCGATCTGCGAGCAGACCGAAAGTCCTTCGAAGACGAAGAAACTGGTGAAGCGCGAAGTAGTGCGCATCGTCACCCCCGGCACGCCTATCGATCCCCAACTGCTCGAGCCGCGTGAATCGGTTTACCTCGCGGCCGTCTGTGCGCAAGGCGAGACTGTCGGCGCGGCTTTCCTCGATATCTCGACGGGCGAGTTTCGCGCGACCCAGGCAACGGGCAAGGACGCCTGGGAGAAAATCGTCGCCGACATTGAGTCCTATGCGCCGCGCGAGTTGATCTTTCCGCAGGCGTTGAGTGCTCTGGTGCGCGGGGGATTTCGGAGTGAACAGAAAACGGCGCCGCTGCCTTTGCAGACGGGTGCCGGGGACCAGGTGTCAGGTGCCGGCAATCTGTCACCCGACACCCGACACCCGACACCCAACACCCTTTCCGCCACCCTCACACCACTCGACGATTGGCTCTGGCAAACCGACGACAGCGCGGCGCTCCTTATTAAACAGTTCGGCGTGCGGTCGCTCGATGGGTACGGTCTGACGCGCAAGCACGAGGCGATTCGCGCAGCCGGCTCGTGCCTGCGCTACGCGCAAGAGACGCAACGCGCCGCCGCCGCGCACATCGCCGACATCGTCTACTTCGAGCCGCAGGATCATCTCGTGCTCGATCAAATCACGGTACGCAATCTCGAGTTGGTGGAAGCGATGGGCGGCGCGTCCCGCTCGCTGCTTGACGTGATCGACGAGACAGTAACCGGCATGGGCGCGCGTTTGCTGCGATCCTGGTTGCTGCGTCCTTCGATTCGTCGCGGTGAGATCGAAGCGCGTCACGGCGCCGTCGGGGAACTGCACGGGTCACACATGAAGCGCGATCGTTTGCGTGTGCTCCTGAAAGAAGTTGCGGACGTTGAGCGCTTAACCGGTCGCTTGAATCTCGGCTCGGCGACGCCGCGTGATTTGGTGGCGCTGCGGCGCTCGCTCGATCAAGTGCCCAACATTCGCGAGGCGCTGGCGAATGCGGACTCTTCACTGCTCCAGGTTCTTAACGACGCGGCCGATGAGCTGGCGGACGTGCGCGCGCTAATCGAAAATTCGATCGAAGACGATCCTCCACCGAAGGTGATCGACGGCGGCGTGATTCGCGCCGGCTACTCGACTGAGCTTGACGAGCTACGGTCTCTTAGTCGAGACGCAAAACAAATAATTGCCGCGATGGAACAGGAAGAGCGAGCACGCACCGGGATCGGCACCTTGCGCATCCGCTTTAACAACGTATTCGGTTATTTCATCGAAGTTTCGAAGGCGAACGCCGCGCGCGTGCCCGATGACTACGAACGCCGGCAAACTCTGGCGAACGCCGAACGGTTCACCACGCCCGCGTTGAAAGAGTACGAGGCGAAAGTGCTCGGCGCGGAAGAGCGCATCCTGCAAATGGAGTCGGAAATGTTTTCGCTCGTGTGCCGTCAGGTTGCGAGTGAGACTTTGCGGATCCAGGCCACCGCGCGCGCCCTCGCGTGTCTGGACGCGGTGTCTTCGTTGGCTGAGACGGCGGTGCGGCGTCGTTGCATTAAGCCTCTGATGCACGACGGCGACGAAATCGAGATCATCCACGGCCGCCATCCGGTGATCGAAGTCTTCAATGAAGAGCCGTTCGTGCCGAACAGCGTCTATCTGAACAACTCGACCGATCGGCTGCTGATCATCACCGGGCCAAACATGGGCGGCAAGAGCACTGTGCTGCGCCAGACGGCGATCATTTCAATTCTCGCGCAGATGGGATCGTTCGTCCCGGCTGAGAAAGCCAGGCTGCCTTTGCTCGATCGCGTCTGGACGCGGGTGGGAGCTTCGGACGATCTGGCGCGCGGCCGTTCGACCTTCATGGTCGAGATGACTGAGACGGCCGCGATCCTTCATAGCGCGACACCGCGATCGCTTGTGCTGCTCGATGAAATTGGCCGCGGGACGGCGACCTTCGACGGTTTGTCGATCGCCTGGGCGGTGGCTGAGTACCTGCACGATTCATCTGAGCATGCGGCCAAGACTTTGTTTGCGACGCATTATCATGAGTTGACGGAACTGGCTGAGCGACTGCCCGGCGCGCAGAACTATCAAATTACGGCGACGGAGCGCGAGGGTGAGGTTGTATTCCTGCATCGCCTGGAGCGTGGCATTGCGTCGAAGTCTTACGGAATCGAAGTGGCGCGTTTGGCCGGCATGCCGCCTGCTGCTCTGGCGCGCGCACGCGAAGTCCTCCAGCGGCTGGAGCGATATGAGTTGGAAGTGTTCGCGGAAGAGGAATCTGTCCTCGAGTCGCAGCGGGTGGCCGCTGCTTCCGCGGGCTCAACCGCCGTCGAAGAGCAAGCGTTGACGAAGGCCGCGACCCGCGCCGGCCGGCGAAGGTTGGCCGCGCAGAACTCCCTGTTCGATTTGGCGAATCAGAAAGTCGTCGATGAATTACGCGCGGCTGATGTCGAGAAGATGAGCGATGCGGACGCGAAGATGATGCTGGAAGAGATGAAAAAGAAGCTAATATAAATCCACAGATTACACAGATAGGAATCTTAGAAAGTTAAGTTGAGGCAGCACGTATTTTGACTTGTTCGACCGGGCCAAGGTCGGAGTAGTATCGAGGGAAAAACCAAACTGCCTCTCGCGGCTCCTGTCTAAACTTCTTATCTGTGTAATCTGCGTAATCTGTGGATAATTCTCAGCTCGCCTTGGCCGCGTCCTTTATCACCAAATCGAACGTTCCGGGCGCCACTTTGCGGAAGCGGCTGTTGCGGTTCAACGACACGGCAATACTGATGGTGGGGTTGTTGCCGGTGAAACTGAATCCGCCTTCCATCAAACGGTTGTAGATCTCGTTGACATGAAGCGGGCCGCCGGCTTCCCGCAGAAGCATCGTCGCGGCCTGCGGAATGGTGCGGTCATAGAACCGATCGTCGATGGCGGTGACGTTCGATTTAATCGGCGGCACATTGTGACGGACCGGAGCCGACGGATGCTCGGCCAGTTCAGCCTGAGCCAGCCGGCGCTGTATCTCAACTTCCAATTCACCAACGGAACGCGTGCCGACCTGGGTCGCCGGCCCGGTCATCACATTGGAGAGCAGGCGAAAGATCGCCGCCTCGGTTTGGCCGGCCAGCGTGTCCATCTCGGCCAACTCAGCCCGAATGATTTCAGCTTCTGATTCCAGTTCGGCAAGCCGCGCCGCCAGACGAGTTCGCGCCCCGCGCGATTGTCGCAGGCTTTGCTCAAGTCGGGCGATAAGGGTTTCGTTAGCCATGGCCAGCAGGATTGTAGGGTCGCCTTGAGCCGGTTGGCAATACTTTTCGTCGCAAAGCGCCTTTGGCGCGCTAAAGCGCGTCAGAGTACCAACTTTAGTTGGGCTTTTAATTAGACTGAGAACCCGACTGAAGTCGGTACTCTAACGCTTTTATCGATCGCGTTCGACGATGTAGGTGGGAATTGCGGCCAGGGCCTGGGCATGGGGACGGTCATTCAATCCGTTGAGTGAGTTACGCGCGGCTTCCGCGTATTCAATGGCGCGCTCTTTAGCCATATCCAGTGCGCCGGTTTCTTTCAGGGCCTCAATCAAACGCGCGCGGGAGATGCTTTCGTAGCCCTGGTCCGCGATCACCGACTGGATGCCGGCCCGCCATTCAGGATTTTGGTGCAGCAGAAAGATCAGCGGAAGTGAAACCTTGCCTTCGATCAGGTCCGCTCCCGCAGGCTTGCCCAGCGACTCTTCCGTGCCGGTAAAGTCCAGCAGGTCATCGACAAGCTGGAACGCGGTGCCCAGGTTCATGCCGTAATCGCGCAGTCTGGCTTGCGTGTTAGCATCCGCCCCGCCGAGCAGCGCGCCGATTTCACAACACGCGCTGAAGAGATAGGCGGTCTTGCGCGCGATTACGTCGAAGTATTGCTCTTCAGAAACATCCGTCCGGCCGAGCAGCGTCAGTTGCAGCAGCTCGCCTTCGGTCATCTTCCGAGTGACTGCAGTGAGAATGTCGAGGATGGCCAGCGAGCGTTCGGCAAGACTGGTCTCAAACGCGGACATATAAAGCCAGTCGCCCATCAACACCGCAGTCTGGTTTCCAAATTCCGAGTTGATCGACGGACGATTGCGACGGGTCTCGGCTTTGTCGATCACATCGTCGTGCACCAGTGTGGCCGTGTGCAGAAATTCCATCACGGTCGCCATGCGAATCGAACTGACGCCTGAGCCGTCACCGCCGACTGCGTAGTTCGAAAGAATCGTGAGCGCCGGTCGCACGCGTTTTCCGCCTGAGCGGCGCAGGTAATCGCCGATGTATGCGATGACCTGGATGTTCGAACGCGCCTGCCGCTCGAACTCTTCTTCGACCAACTGCAATTCCGGCGCGATCAACTCAAAGATGCGCCTCGCCGTAAGCTGCACGTCGTCGAGTAACGCTGATTGGGTAGTTGCCGTCATATGTCGGAACCGCCTGCGTCAGCGGGCGGGTTCTATCGAGCGTTAGACCCACCGGCTTACGCAGGTGGTTCTGACCTTAATTCGATCGGTAATTTGTAAACTGCATGTTAATCCCGAAATCCTTCGCCTTCAGGTTTGCGATCACTGTCTGTAGAGTGTCGCGATCCTTACCGGAAACGCGGACCATGTCACCCTGGATCGACGCCTGGACCTTGGCCTTTGAATCCTTGATGGCCTTTACAATGTCCTTGGCCTTCTCCTGCGGGATCCCCTGCTGAATCTGCACGTGCTGGCGAACTGTGCCGCCCGCTGCGGGCTCAGCTTTTCCATAACTCAAAGCCTTCAGAGGCACGCCGCGCCGCACCAGTTTCTGCTGGAGAATGTCGTTCATGTTTCGCAGCCTGGTTTCGTCTTCGGCCGACAGCACCAGCTCTTTCTCTTCGAGCTTCACTTCAGCGTGGCTGCCCTTGAAGTCAAAGCGCTGCTGGATTTCCTTAGTCGTCTGATTGATGGCGTTTGTGATCTCCGCGCGGTCAACTTGCGACACGATGTCGAATGAATTTTGCTGGGCCATGAGTAGTTCGAGAGTGTTTTGGAGAATAACACCAAACGCGAAGCATGTGAAAGTCTTCTCTTAGGCTTTGGAGTGCGGCGACCAGTCGCCGCTTTTGAAAGCGCTGACAAGTCAGCGCACTCCAAATAGTCGCGCGAAGTTTTCGGATGTGGCACGTCCCACTTCTTCCAGGGTCACGCCTTTCAACTCCGCCAGAAATTTCGCCGTCTCGACCACGCGCGCGGGTTCGTTGCGTTTGCCGCGGAACGGGACGGGCGTTAGATATGGACAGTCCGTCTCGACCAGCAAGCGCTCAAGCGGCAGTGTGCGCGCGATGGCCCGCAGATCATCAGCCTTCTTGAAAGTGAGATTGCCGGCGAATGAAACAAAGAATCCAAGTTCGATGGCCTGCTCAGCCATCTCTAAACTGCCGCCGAAACAATGCAACACGCCGGCACGGCTTACAGTGGCGCGCGCATCCTGCGCGTGTTCCACGGGCGAGGCGCCCGTGCCACCCCGGCCGGACAGTTCTTCTCTCAGGATCGCGATCGTGTCTTCGTCGGCTGCCCGTGAATGAATCACGACCGGCAAATTCAATTCGCGCGCGATGCCGAGTTGGCGGCGGAAGACCTCGCGTTGCACATCGCGGGGTGAGTGATCGTAATGATAGTCCAATCCGATCTCACCCCAGGCGACGACACGCGTGCTCTGCTTCGCCAAATCCATCAATCGTTGCCGGGCCACTTCATCGAACAATTTTGCGTCGTGCGGGTGAACGCCAATCGCACAATAAATTTCCCCGTGCTGCTCTGCCAGCGCCACCGCTCGTTCGAACACGCCGCCGTGTGGATCGCCGGTGCCGACATTCAGCATCGTCGTCACCCCCGCGTCGCGCGCGCGCGCGATCACCTCGTCGCGGTCGGCGTCGTATTCGGGGCCGTCAATGTGGCAGTGAGAATCAACGAAGTGAATCATTGGATCATTGAATCAATGATTCAGTTTATTTTAATCTCGCGCCATTGGGGACGTCCTCGGTGAAAGTAGCCAGCACCGGCTTACCTTCGTCCCCTACCGAAGCCGCCAGCAACATTCCCTGTGATTCATACCCGCGCATCTTGCGCGGTTTCAAGTTCGCAACCACGACGATCTTGCGTCCTATCAGGGTTTCAGGCTCGTAATACTGCGCAATGCCGGCAAGGAGCTGCCTGGGTTTCTCTTCCCCAATGTCTACCGTCATCAGCAAAAGTTTGTCGGCTTTGGGAATGCGCTCGGCAGTCTTAACTTCACCCACGCGCAGATCAACCTTCGCGAAGTCGTTGATGTCGATGTGGGCAACACCGGGCACGGCTTCGGCTTCGGTGGCGTGTTGGCCGGAACCCTCGCCCTCTGGCTTTGGGGCAGATTCCTTAGCTGATGACCCGCCCGCATCCTCCACCCCGCTCGGGATGCCCTCGCGGGGACCCCGCGCCGCAGGCGGTTCTGACTTCTGATCTCTGACGTCTGACTTCTGTTCTTTGATTTCTTCCATTGTCTTTGCCTTATCGATTCTCGGAAATACTGGTTTCACTTCGCCGATCGAAGTGCCTTCCTTCAACTCTGCCCACTTTAAGTTGCGCGGATCGCTTCGCGGTACGTCATCGGCCAACCCCAGCTGTTTGTAGATCTCGCGCGCCGCATCCGGCATCACGGGGTACAAGAGAACCGACAACCAACGCAGCGTTTCGGCCGCGCGGTACAGGACAGCATTTAATGATTCGCGCTGCTTTTCATCCTTGGCGAGGTCCCAGGGTTTGGCGTCCGAGATCATTTTGTCCGCGCGCGCCACAATACTCCAGGCTTCTTCAAGCGCGCGGCTGAAGGCGAAGTCTTCAAAATGCCGGATGAACTCATCGCGCGCGTGCTCGACGAAAACTGAAATCGCATCCTCGTCTTCAACGCCGGCCCGCTTTGCAGACAGGCGCGCTTCGTCAGAGATATTTCCCGAAGGGATGCGGCCTTCGCGATAACGTTGAATCATTGTCAGCGTGCGGCTGGAAAGATTGCCGAGACCGCTCGCGAGATCGCTGTTCGTTCGATCGATCAGACCTTCGTAGCCGAACCGGCCGTCCTGTCCGAAAACCATCTCGCGCAGGCAGAAGTAACGGATCGCGTCGATCGGGAAATGCTTGTTCAGTACGTCCAACTCAACGGTGTTACCGAGCGTCTTCGACATCTTGCGTCCCGCCGGATCGAGCCACATGCCGTGGGCATAGATTCCGCGCGGCTGCTCGATTCCACCGGCCATTAGAAAGGCAGGCCAATAAACAGCATGAAAGCGGAGAATGTCTTTACCGACCAGGTGCAGCGCCGGCCAGAACTTCTCGAAACCGATCGCGCGATTCTGCTGTTCGTTTCCAAACCCGATGGCGGTGATGTAGTTCGAGAGCGCGTCGAACCAAACGTACATCGTGTGATTCGGATCGCCGGGGACGGGAACGCCCCAGCTGACGGACGATTTCAACCGGCTGACGGAAAGGTCCTGAAGCCCGCCCGCGACGAAACTCTTTACTTCATTGCGTCGCGCTTCGGGCCTCACGAAATCCGACCGGGAGTTGTAAAGGTTGAGCAGGGCCTCGTCGTAATCAGACAGCCGGAAGAAGTAACTCTCTTCCGAAACCCGATCGAGTTTCGTTTCGTGAACCAGGCAGGTAGGCGGCTCGCCCGGGGTCGCGGGCGCGGCGTATTCATCTTCAGTTTTGTAACCGGCACAAGGAGCGCAGAACCACCCTTCGTAGTGACCTTTGTACAGCGCGTCGTTTCCCTTCGGCGTCTTCGCTTTCGACACGCGCCGCCAAAGCTCGCTCACACCTTCGTAGTGAAACGGATTCGTCGTCCGCATGAAGATGTCGTAACCGTCATGCGCGGTATCGAGCCCGAAAGCGGCCGTCATTTTAGTAAAGTAGCTAACGACATAGTCGGCTTGTTCTTTCGGGGTGCGATTGTTTCGCTGCGCGGAACGCTCGATGTTGATGCCGTGTTCGTCTGTGCCGGTGAGAAAGAACGTCTCAATTCCCTGCTGCCGTTTCGACCGCGCGATCGTGTCTACCGCGATCATCGTATAGAGGTGGCCGAGGTGCGGGAGGCTATTGGCGTAGTAAATTGGAGTCGTTACGTAGAAGGTTTTCATCGCGCGCTAGCGGTTTGCATGAGGCTGAGAAGTGTCCTTGAATGCGCGCTGGACCTCGCTTGGAAGCTCAACAAGAACAAAGTACTTTGCCCGATAAAGATAGTCTTCTCCTTCGTTATCAATCACTCGCACGTAATCGGATTTCTCCGCGCTCTCGTCAGGCAAGATTTGATAGATCATTCGCGGCGTGATGAGATCCGGGTCATCGGACTGCACGCAAACAGCGAGTTTCGGCACTTGAGTCTTCGTTTTCATAGGATCAATCCAGGAACCACTTGATTCTCATCTTCTTCCTTCCGATACGTGCGCTTCGAACCAATGAACTTCAGCTTTACGTATCGTACCATCGGAGAGACGCACCGTGGCAGTCCCTTTCAGCTTTCGCCATCGCCGTCCCCCGTACCGTTTGCGAAGCAGGGCGCGAATGCGAACGCCAGGGCCGGCAGCTATAGTTTCGATGTCGGAGATGGCTCCGACGATCTCAAAGTGCATGGGGAGTTACGTGCGCGGCGTCATTTCTTGCCGGTAATTAGAGCCATCGCTTCGGCACGCGTGCGCGGGTCTTTGCGGAAGCCGCCGAGCACCGCCGAAGTTACCGTCTGCGCGCCGGGCTTCTTTACGCCGCGCAAAGTCATGCACGTGTGTTCCGCCTCGATGACCACCATCACTCCGAGTGCCCCCAGCTTCTCGTAAAGCGTGTTGGCAATTTCTGAAGTCAGTCGCTCCTGCAATTGCAGACGCCGCGCGAAGGTTTCGGCCAGCCGCGCCAGTTTTGAAACGCCGAGAATGTTTCCGTTTTTTGGAATATACGCGATGTGACATTTGCCGACGAACGGCGCGAGATGATGTTCACAAAGCGAAGCGATCGAAATGTCTTTCACGATCACCATCTCGTCGTGCTTGTTACCGGACAGCGGCACGATGTGTTCGGTAGGATCTTCCCGCATCCCGGCGGTGAGTTCCTCGTACATTTCGGCGACGCGTCGCGGCGTATCGCGCAAACCCTCGCGATTCGGATCCTCGCCGATGCCTTCCAGAATCAGACGCACGCCTTCCGCGATGCGCGCCAGATCGGCGCGGCGGCCTTTTGGGGTGCGCTCTCGCTGTTTCGATTTCAATGCTGTGAGCTTTGCAGGCATAAGAACTACCTAATCAACGGAAGAATCTCACCGGCTTTACCGGTCAGCACTTCGTTACAGACGTGTGACAGAGGCGTCGGTTCCGGATTGACTTCGACCACGTAAGCTCCCGCCTCGCGCGCCATTTCCGGAATCGCGGCCGCCGGATAAACGACAGCCGAAGTGCCAATAACGAAACACAAGTCGCAGGCGGCGGCACGGGTCGCGGCATTTTCGAAAGCGCCGGCCGGCAACATCTCGCCGAAGAGAACGACATCCGGGCGCATCGAGCTGCCGCATTCAAGACACGCAGGCACGCCTTCCTGATGATCGGACTCGCGAAGATTAATCCGCGCATGGCAGCCCAGACATCGCGCCCGCCAGACACTGCCGTGAAGTTCAATAACGTCTCGCGAGCCGGCCAGCCCGTGAAGCCCATCCACATTCTGCGTCACCAGCGTGAATTGCTTGAATCGATCCTGCCAGCCCGCAATCGTTTCGTGCGCTGCATTTGGCTTCAAAGTGCGCAAGACTCCACGGCGATAGTTGAACCACTCCCAAACCGCGGGCAAATCTCTTTCGAGCATTGCGCCGGACGAAATCACGTCGAACGGCAGGCCTTTCCAAACCGCTGTTTGTCCCCCGCCGCGAAACGTCGGCACGCCCGATTCAGCCGAAACGCCCGCGCCGGTCAGCACGAGTACGTTATTCGCTCGCGCGAAGCGCCGGCGCAACTCGTCTGAGATCAACTTTCCACTTGCGACTGCCTGCATCAGGAAATCGGATGGTAACAGAGCGCGGCGCACACCCGCAATTTCGCGAATCATCGGTGATTCACTACAATAACGGCTTTGCCTTAATGACTGGAGCGCAACCGTCTCGGTTGCATCATCCTTCAGAATGCAAGCGAGGACGCTTGCGTTCCAGTCGGAGAATCGCAGCCTGGTGAACCTAACTCAACTCCAGAACACACTCAGAGCGGAATTGCGTGCGTCTGCGCGTGAACAATTCGACGTCGAACTCGACCAAGTCGTGGGCGAGGTGCCACCGCGTACGGCACTCGGCGACCTCGCGTTTCCGGTAGCTTTCGAACTCGCAAAGCTGATCAAGCAGAAGACCGGCGAGAAGCGCGCGCCACGCGCCATTGCCGAAGCGTTGAAATCTCCTTTGGAGCGGATGGACGAAGTTGCTCGAGTCGAAGTTGCGGGCGCAGGTTATCTAAATGTCTTCTTCGACCGCGCGCGACTGTTGAGCGAATTGGCGAGCGCACATGCGGCCAAACAAATCGACGGCGCCGCACTTGTTGGCGAAGCGCCCCACGATCGAAAGCTGATGGTTGAGCACACCAGCATCAACCCGAACAAGGCGGCGCACATCGGTCACGTTCGCAACTCCGTGATCGGCGATACGTTTGTGAATATCCTTCGCGCCGCGGGTAACCGGGTCGAAATCCAGAACTACATCGACAACACAGGCGTCCAGGTCGCCGACGTTGTCATTGGTTTCATGCATCTCGAGAAGTTGTCGCTCGACGACATTAAGACGCTTGACCGTTCTCTGACGGCCGGCCAGTCGTTTGACTATTACTGCTGGGATTTGTACACGCGCGTCGGGTTGTTCTATCGCGACGGCAAAGCGGAAGGCGAGCAGAACCCGGAAAAGCTCAAACTGCGCACCGAAATTCTTCACGCGATCGAAGATGGCAATAATCCGACGGCGGAACTGGCGGACTATGTCGCGACCCGCAACGTCGAATGCATTCTCGACACGATGGAGCGGCTGGGGATCCGCTACGATCTGCTGGCGCGCGAATCCGAAATTCTTCATCTGCATTTTTGGGAGCGCGCGTTTCAGTTGATGAAAGAGCGCGGCGTGATTCGATTCGAAAGCGAAGGCAAACATCACGGCTGCTGGGTGATGCCGTTCGAGTCGCACACCGGAACCGACGAGCACGAATCGGACAAGATTATCGTGCGCTCAAACGGAACGGTGACCTACACCGGCAAAGACATCGCCTACCAACTTTGGAAGCTGGGCGAACTCGGGCTCGATTTCAATTACAAGCCGTTTCGCAGTTATCCCGACGACCACGTCGTTTGGGTGACGACCACTGATTCGAACGCCGAAACTTTGCCTGAAGTGCCGCGTCCGAATTTCGGCGGCGGCTCAGTTGTTTACAATGTGATCGATTCGCGCCAGTCGTACCCGCAGGAAATCGTCAAGCGCGGTGTGGCCTCGATCGTTCCGGAACTGGGCGAAGGAGCCAGCGTTCACTTGTCATACGAAATGGTGGCGCTGTCACCCGCCGCGTGCGAAGAACTTGGCATCGCCCTGTCTGAGGAAGATCGAAAGCGGCCTTACATAGAGATGAGCGGCCGCAAAGGCCTCGGCGTCAAAGCCGACGATTTGATAAATCGATTGCAGTCAGACGCGCTTGCGGAAGTTAAGAGTCGTCATCCGGACCTCGATGAAGATCAACAACGCGAAACGGCCCATGCAATTGCAATTGGGGCGCTGCGCTACTTCCTGCTGAAGTTTACGCGGAACACCGTCATCGCTTTCGACTTTAAAGAAGCGCTGTCATTCGAAGGCGAGACTGGGCCGTATTGCCAGTACGCGGCCGTGCGCGCTAATTCGATCTTTAGGAAGCTCAACGAGAGCGAGCAACGCCCGGTGAGTGCTGACCGGCAGGCAGAGATTTCCGAGGTGTTCACCGGCGAGACTGGTGAGGAGATCTGGACGCTCCTAATGCTCGCCGCGCGCCTCGAAGATGCGAATGCCCAGGCAGCCGCCAGCGCCGAACCGGCATTTCTCGCCAAGTACACGTTCAATCTGGCGAAGGCATTCAACCTTTTCTATCACCGGCACCGGATCATCGCGGAAGAAGACCTGGCCAAGCGCGCGGTGCTGATCACGGTTGCCGATTACACGCGGCGGCAGTTGACCGCGGCTTTGGCGACGCTGGGGATAGCGGTTCCGGAACGCATGTAAGCTAGTCGTGGCCCTTTTTCTTTGCGTTCCTTCGCGTCTTTGCGCCTTCGCGTGAAATTGCCTCTTCAAAAAGGAGTTTGGTTCACGCAAAGGCGCAAAGACCGCAAAGCTACGCAAAGGACTGTTGGAGAGGCTCTTCCATTTACGATTTTCCCATTTACCATTTACGATAGGTCGCGATGCTCATTGTCATGAAAGCCGACGCCACCGATGCGCAAGTTGCGCACGTGTGTGACGTCATCAACGAACTCGGTTTCAAACCGCACACAATGCCGGGAGCGAATCGCACGGCGATTGGCGTCACCGGCAATCCGGGCGCGATTGACCCGACGCGTTTCGAAAACCTGCCCGGCGTGGCCGAAGCCATTCGCGTCACCAAGCCCTACAAACTAATCAGTCTGGACCTGCGCCCCGAAAAGACCGTGGTGCGCGTCGGTGACGCTACGATTGGCGGAGACGAGCTCGCGATCATTGCCGGCCCCTGCGCGATCGAGAGTCATGCTCAGGCCTTTGCAGTTGCGGAAGCTGTGCGGCGCAGCGGCGCCCGTTTCTTTCGCGGCGGCGCGTTCAAGCCAAGGACCTCTCCGTATGCCTTCCAGGGTTTAGGCGAAGAAGGATTAAAGATTCTCGCTGAAGTGCGCGAGGCTTACGGACTGAAGATCGTCACCGAAGCGCTGGATGAAAGCAGTCTGGATCTTGTTGAGAAGTATGGCGACGTCATTCAGATCGGTGCGCGGAACATGCAGAACTTCAGTCTGCTCAGGCGCGCCGGCCGTTCGCATCTGCCGGTGCTTTTGAAACGCGGCCTGTCGGCGACACTTGATGAGTGGCTGCTGGCGGCTGAGTACATCATGTCTGAGGGCAACTATAACGTCGTGCTCTGCGAGCGCGGCGTGCGGACATTCGCGCAACACACGCGAAACACGCTTGACCTTGCTTCGATTCCAGCTGTGCGTCGCATCTCACATCTGCCGGTGATAGTCGATCCGTCGCACGGGACCGGGAAGAACTACATGGTCATTCCACTGGCGTGTGCGGGTGTGGCAGTCGGCGCCGATGGTCTGATTGTCGAAGTTCACGACCAGCCCGAAAAGGCCCTCTCGGACGGCGCGCAGGCGCTGACACCCGACCAATACGAGCAGCTAATTCAGGAAGTGCGGCCGATTCACGAGGTCGTCACTCCGCAACCCGTCGCTTAATTCGCTCATGTTCGCATTTCTTTGTGCGTCTCAGTGAATCTCGGTGACTTTGGGGTGAACCTTTTTTCGGATAACCTCACCACCGAGACACAGAGGCACGCACGAGAGACACCGAGCAAGACTCCTTAACCTTCCCCGGCTCCCGACAGAATGGCTGCAAGGTTCTTCGTGAAAGCCGAACGCGGCATCACTCGATCGTAACCCGCCTCGGTTGCTGCTTGTTGCAACTCGGTTTGGACGTGGGAAAAGAATCCGAGCAGGGGAACACCCGTAAGCGCATCGTCACCCTTCAGAGCGCGCGCCAACTGTAAAACGTCGCAACAAGTCGCATTCAGGTCGGCAATGATTAAGGCCGGCGCTTCGTCCCGGACTTTCGCGACCGCATCGGGGATTGACCTCGAAAACTGGACGCGCGTGCCAACCTGCTCGGCCGTGCCGCGAATCTTCGAAGCGAAAAAGAGATCATCAACGACGGCGATTACGTTTTGGGACATCTGTTATACCGACTGGAGCGCAAGCGTCCCGCTTGCCCCGTGAACAACTGCCTTACCGCAAGCGAGACGGTTGCGCTCCAGTCGCCCTTGCTAACCGCCCGCCTGCTGCCACATCATGCGCCGCAATGTCTTTCACGCCTCCGGACGCGAACACGAGACTTGAATTTGGAAACGAACACGTTTCGCGAGCCGACTTGCGTGAAAAGCCCACCCTGGTGCTCGCTTCTTACAACATCAGATATGCGGTCGGGCGTTTTCTGATTCTGTCTGGCCTGTTGCGAAAACTCGGCTATAACTTTCCGCGTCGTCGCGCAGCCGCGATCGAGCGCAACCTCACCGCGGCCGCCGATGCTTTTACCAGCAGCGGTTTGCTGGCCGCGCCCGACATTCTAGCATTGCAGGAAGCCGACAAGATGACCGGCCGCACAGCGCGCCGACACATCGCGCGACATCTGGCGGAAGAAATGAAGATGTCTTACGTGCACGCCGGCGTCGGATTGCCTCGTGGCATACCGCCGAAGCAACGCGAGTGGTGGCTGAACTTCGAAGAGCAGGTCGGGAACGATGACGAAGGGGACATGGGCGTTGCGTTGTTGAGCCGCATGCCGATTACCGATGTCGAGCTGATCGATTTGCCATGGCACGAATGCCCCTGGCATCCGCGGGTTGCCGTCGCCGCGACCATTCACTGGCGCGGTCAGAAGGTTCGTCTGTTCAATGCGCACATCGATCCGCACGGCCCGCTCGACAATCAACATCAGCAGATTGAAGCCGTCTTGGAACGGGCGCAGGAGCATGAAGGACCGACCGTGGTGCTCGGCGACTTCAACACGCTGTCAAAGGAGAAAGCGATCCAGATTCGCAAACTGATGGAGTCGCACGGCTACATGACCCCCTTTCCCACGGACATTCCAACCTGGCGCGGCGCGGGTGTCGTGCGCTTTCACGCCGATTGGATTTTCGGCAAAGGGGTCACGTTCAAACGCTGGGGAGTGGCGAAGCCTTTGAACGTTTCCGATCACTGGCCAATCTGGGCGGAGGTAGAATTAGAGGCTAGAGGTTAGAGACTAGAGGTCAGAGGCTGGCCAACACCAAACTAGGTCGTATAAGCGC